>NZ_SDZL01000003.1 GCF_004210735.1 Brevundimonas sp. | reverse complement strand
CAGATCCTGCTGGTTCAGGTCGTCAAGGACGAGCGCGGCGCCAAGGGCGCGGCCCTGACCACCTGGCTGTCGCTGGCCGGCCGCTACTGCGTCCTGATGCCCAACACGGGCAAGGGCGGCGGCATCAGCCGCAAGATCACCTCGCTGACCGACCGCAAGCGCCTCAAGGCCGCCGCCGCCTCGCTGTCGGTGCCGGCCGGCATGGGCCTGATCATCCGCACCGCGGGCGCCAAGCGCACCAAGGCCGAGATCCAGCGCGACTACGACTATCTGCTGCGCCTGTGGGAGACGATCCGCGAGACGACGCTCAAGTCGAACGCCCCGGCCGTCATCTATGAGGAAGAGAACCTCGTCCGCCGCGCCGTGCGCGACATGTACGACAAGGATTTCGACGGCATCCAGGTCGAGGGGGTCGAGGGCTTCAAGGAAGCGCGCGACTTCATGCGTGTGCTGATGCCCTCGCAGTCCAAGAAGATTCACCTGTACCAGGGCTCAAAGCCTCTCTTCGCCGCCAATGGCATCGAAGAACTGCTGACCCAGATCCACCAGCCGGTCGTGCCGCTGAAGTCGGGCGGCTATCTGGTCATCAACCAGACCGAGGCCCTGGTGGCCATCGACGTCAACTCGGGCCGCGCCACCAAGGAGCGCAACGTCGAGGCGACGGCGACCAAGACGAACATGGAAGCGGCGGTCGAGGCCGCCCGCCAGCTGCGCCTGCGCGACCTCGCCGGCCTGATCGTCATCGACTTCATCGACATGGATGAAGGCAAGAACAACCGCGCCGTCGAAAAGGCGCTGAAGGACGCGCTGGCCAAGGATCGCGCCCGCATCCAGATGGGCCGCATCTCCGGCTTCGGCCTGATGGAGATCAGCCGTCAACGCCGCCGCCTGGGCGTGATCGAGGGCGCGACCGAGGCGTGCGCCCACTGCCAGGGCACCGGCCGTATCCGCTCAGCTGAATCCGCCGCCCTGATGACCCTGCGCGCCGTCGACATCGAGGCGGGCAAGAACGGCGCGGGCGCCGTGATCCTGCGCGTCTGCACGGCCGTCGGCCTCTATATCCTGAACCACAAGCGCGACTATCTGCAGCGCCTGCAGCAACGCCGCGGCCTCAGCGTCATCGTCCAGATCGACGACAGCCTGGGTCAGGGCGAGCACAACATCGACCGGACCGAAACCAACGAGGACTTCGTGCCTCAGGAGACGCCGGCCCACCTGATCGACCTGGATGACGGCTTCGACGATTCCGCCTTCGTGGACGAGTACGAAGACGAGGTGATCGAGGAAGATGAGGACGAGGTCGCCCTGGACCGCGAGGATTCCGACGACGACGAACCGCGCGAGCGGGCCGAGCGTGGCGAAGGCGGCCGTGGCCGTGGTCGCCGCCGTCGCCGCGGCGGACGCCGTGACGACGAGGGCGCCGAAGCGTCCGAAGGCGAAACCGTCGAAGCGGGCGAACTCGCGACTGACGACGACGACAGCGAGGCCGGCCGTCGCCGCCGTCGCGGCCGCCGTGGCGGTCGCCGCATGCGCGAGGACGGTGAACGCGACGCCTTCACCTGGGTGCGCGGCCGCACACCGTCGCTGGACGACCCCTATGTCTGGTTCGACCCCATCAACCCGACCGAATCCGCGCCGGTTCGCGCCGAACGCCCCGCCCCGGCCCAGGATCGTGCCGACGAACAGGGCGAACGCCCTGAAGGTGAACGCCTTGACGGTGAACGCGAGGGCGGCCGCCGTCGTCGTCGCCGTCGCGGCGGACGCGGTGGCGAGCGTGGCCTGCCGCACGAGGTGAAGGTCGAGGCCCGCGCCACGACCGAGGGCATGCCCCCGGAAGGCGATTCCGACACGCCGATCGCCGTCGAGGCGCCCACTGTCGAAGACGCCGCCCCTGCCCTGATCGAACAGCCCAAGCGCCGCCGCGTGCGCCGCAAGGTCGCCGCCGACGTCGGTGGCGAAGCGGTCCTGGCCGAGGACGCCGTGGTTGAACCGGCCCAGGCCGATGCGGTCGAAGAGGTTCAGCCCGACATCACCGTCGTTGAGCCGAACGAGACCGTTCCGGTCGGCGAACCGGTCGAACTGGATGTCACCCCGGCCGAAGCCGCCGCCGAAGGCCAGCCGGCCGTTCTGGTCGAGGCCCGCCCGGCCCCGACGCCCGAGGCTGATCTGTCCGAGATCATCGCCAATGATCCGAACCAGATCACCGCTCCGCCGTCCAAGCCCAAGCGCGGATGGTGGCGCCGCTGAAAGGCCGTGATTAGATTGGATCGATAGGCGCGGGGCGTAGCGTAAAAGGAGGACGGCATGACCTGGTTTGATCGCGTCGCCGCCCGCATGCTTGCTTCGGTCGCGGTGGCGGGCTTCCTGCTCGCCGCCGCCGCCGGCCCCGCCGCCGCCCAGAGCTCGATCCGGGACACCGAGATCGAGGGCATCATTCGCGGCTGGGCCGATCCGGTCTTCGACGCGATGGGTCTGGATCCGAACGAAGTCGAGGTCCTGCTGATCAACGATTCGTCGTTGAACGCCTTTGCCACGCGTGGCCGGATCATGGGCCTGAACACCGGCCTGATCCTCGAAACCGACAACGCCGGCGAATTGCTGGGCGTGATGGCGCACGAAGGCGCCCACATCAAGAACCGCCACACCCTGCGGGACGGGGCGCGCGACGCCGGCATGCAGCCCTTCCTGATGTCCATGGCGCTGGGCGCCCTGGCTGTCGCCGCCGGGGCCCCCGACGCGGGCGCCGCCCTGATCGGGTCCAGCCAGTATTTCGGCACGCTGAACGTCCTCAAATACATGCAGGGCCAGGAAGGCGAGGCCGACGTCAGCGGCGCCCGCGCCCTGGAGAAGGCCGGCGAATCCGGGCGCGGCCTGGTCAGCTTCTTCGAGAATTTCCGCTCGCAGGAGGTTTTCTCGGACCAGCGCCGTTATCCCTATTTCCGCAGTCACCCTCTGTCCTCGGCTCGCATCGAGGCCTTGCGCCGGGCGGTCGCCGCCTCGCCCTATTACGACAAGCCCGAGCCACCCGAACGGCAGGCCCAGCACGACCTGATCGTGGCCAAGATCCACGCTTTCATGGATCCGCCGAACCAGACCTTGCGAAAATACCGCTCGACCGACACCTCCCTGCCCGCCCGCTACGCCCGGGCCATCGCCTGGTATCGCGATGGCCAGACCGACCGCGCCCTGACCGCCGTCGATGAACTGATCGCAGGCGAGCCGGACAATCCCTACTATTGGGAGCTGAAGGGCCAGATCCTGTTCGAGGAAGGCCGCCCGGCCGACGCCATCGGCGCCCACGAACGCTCGGTCCAGCTCCAGCCCGACGCGCCGCTGCTGCGTGTGAATCTGGCCCACGCCCTGATCGAGACCAGCGACCCCGCCGTGCTGGACCGCGCCATCGACGAGCTGAAGCGCGCGACCGCGATGGAGAAGGACAACACCATGGCTTGGCGTCTGCTGGGCCAGGCCTATTCCACCCAGGGCAAGGAGGGCGAGGCGCGTCTGGCCTCGGCCGAATACTATTACGCCATGGGCCGTTCCGAGCAGGCCACCCAGATGGCCCTGCGCGCCCGCGATATGCTGGAGCCGTCGTCGATCGAATGGCGCCGCGCCATGGACATCGTCTTCGCCTCGGGCGCGACTCAGACCGACGTCGATGACCTGGATCGCCGTCAGGAACAACGCAACCGCAACACCGTGATCGCGCCGTCCGCCGGCTGATCCCCGACTTCTGACCTGAAAGCCTTCATGACCGACGCCCCTTCGACGCCGCCTTCGCCCACGCCGCAAACCGCTTCGCACTGGTTCTCCAGCCGCAATGCGGGCGTCGCCGCCTTGGCGATCTCGGTCGTGGCCCTGGGTCTGTCGGCCGCCCCCTATGTGACCGGCGGCGATTTCGGCGGTCGGGTGCGCGCCTATCTGCTGGCCAATCCCCAGGTGCTGGACGAGGTCGTGGCCGCGCGCCAGACCAGTGAAAGCAACGCCATCACGGCCCAGATCAACCAGTTGGCCCAGGCCAACGCCGCCCTGCTGGCGCCCGACGCGCGCGATCCCGCCGTCGGTCCGGCCGACGCCAAGGTGACGGTGATCGAATTCTTCGACTACCGCTGCCCCGGCTGCAAGGCGGTGTCCAAGGACTACCTGGCCCTGATCCGCGCCCACCCGGACGTTCGTTTCGTCTTCAAGGAATGGCCGATTCTGGACCGGGGCGACGACGACACCTCCAACTACGCCGCGCGCGCCGCACTGGCCGCCCATCAGCAGGGCAAATATCTGGCCGTGTTCGAGGCTTTGATGGCCGAGCCGGGCCTGGACAAGGCGGCTATCGACGCCATCCTGGCCGCCAATGGCGTGGACGTGGCCAAGGCGAAGATCGACCTCGCCTCGCCCGACACCACGCGCCATATCGCCGACATCCACACTGTGGCCGCGACCCTGCGTCTGCACGGCACCCCGACCTTCTTCGTCAACGGCAAGGCCAGCGCCGGGATCGATCCACGCGACATCGGCGCGATGATCGCCGAGGCGAAGAAATAGCTCAGGCCGTCGCCCGCCTGAGGCGCAGCGCCGCCGCCAGACCGAACAGAGCCAGCCCCGTCATCGCCCAATAGGCGCCGGCGCCATAGGCGTCATACAGCGGTCCGGCCAGCACCGTCGCCAGCCCCATCAGCACGCCCGTGGACAAGACGGACCCCAGCGTCTGGGCCGCCGTATGGCTGTCGGCCGGGCTCAGCGTCTCGGCCAATTCGACGCCCGCCAGGAAGGTCGCGGCAAAACTCAACGCATGCAGGGCCTGCAACGGCCACAGCATCCACAACGGCGGCGCCAGCGCCAGCGCGCCCCATCGCACGGCCGCCGCTGCCGCCCCGATCAGCAGCAGGGTCGACGCCTTGATCCCCGCCCGTCGCCGCCACGGCTCGATCACCCACATGAAGCCGATCTCGACCGCCACGGCGAAGGCCCACAGCAGGCCGGTCACGCTCTCGGCCAGGCCCTGCGCCTTCCACAGGATGGCCGAGAATCCGTAATAGACCGCATGCGCCGACTGCACCGCGCCAACCGCGACGATGGCGGTCATGAAGGTTGGATCGGCGACCAGTCGGCCCAGTCCCCGGAACCGCTCGCGCCCCGCCCGGCGTTCGCCCTCGCCTACCGGTTCCGCAGGCAGGACCAGCGCCGCCGTGACCGCGCCGATCAGGCTGGCGGCCACGATCCAGACGATCACCACATCGACCGACGCCCGCACCAGCAGGCTGCCCATGACCACATTAGCCGCCACGAACGCCGCCGAACCGCATCCGCGCGGCAGGGAGAAGACATAGCCTTCACGCTTGGCCAGTTTCAGCGTCAGCACATCCGTCAGCGGCAGCATCCCCGCCGCCGCCGTCGCGCCCACGAACCAGCAGACGGCCCACAAGGCGAATCCTTCAACCAGCCCCGCCGCGCCATAACCCAGCGCCGCCAGCAGCCCCAGGATGGCGATCGGCGTGCGCCGCCGCGCAAAGCCATCGGCCCACACCGCGATCATCGGCCCGCTGACCAGTCGCGCCAGCATGGGCGCCGCCAAAAGGGTTCCGATCTCGGCCCCTGTCAGCCCCTGCCCCCGGAACCACAGCCCCGCGAACGGCAGGCTCACGCCGGTGGCGCCGAACAGCAACACATACTGCAAAGCTTGGCGCGGGGCGCTGGTTCTCATGAAATCCGTCGTAGCAGACTCCGTCCGGGCCGTGTTCTATGGCGAAGAGATGACTGTGGATCGCAAGCTTCTGGTGTTCGCCGGTTTCAACGGCGCGATGGCGGTGGCGCTGGGGGCCTTCGCAGCCCACGGCGCGGGCCCGGTCGTGAAAACGCTGCTGACCACCGGCGCCCACTATCAGATGGTTCACGCCGTTCTGGCCGTCGTGTGCGCCATGTGGCCGAACCGCCCCCGCCTGGCCGCGGTGGCCGGATGGCTGGCGGGCGCGGGTGGGCTTGTGTTCTGCCTGGCCCTTGCCCTGATCGGCTTGGCTTCCCTGCCCGCCATGGGCGCTGTCGCGCCGGTTGGCGGCCTGCTGATGATCCTGGGATGGATCGTCCTGATCGTCGCCGCATTCCAGACAACACCCGGCGACCGCGCCTGACCTGCCTGTAGAGCCCAGATGACCTTTCCCCCGCCCCGGACCGCCCGCCGCGACCTCTATCCCGAGATCGAACCCTTTGCGTCAGGCTGGATGCCGACCGGCGGCGTGCACGAGATCTATTATGAGGAATGCGGCAATCCGCAGGGTCGGCCGGTGCTGGTGCTGCACGGCGGCCCGGGCGGCGCGGTCAATCCGGGGATGCGGCGCTATTTCGATCCGGCCCAGTACCGGATCATCCTGTTCGACCAGCGCGGCTGCGGCCTCAGCCGCCCTCATGCCTCGCTCGAGGACAACACCACCTGGACGCTGATCGACGATATCGAGCGTCTGCGCGAACGCTGCGGCGTGGATCAGTGGGTGGTGTTCGGCGGCTCGTGGGGATCAACGCTATCGCTGGCCTACGCCATCACCCACCCTGAGCGGGTGCTCAGTCTGATCCTGCGCGGCATCTTCCTGCTGACGAAGAAGGAACTGCACTGGTTCTATCAGGACGGCGCTTCCATGATCTTCCCCGACGCGTGGGAACGGTTCCTGGCCCCCATCCCCGAAGCCGAGCGCGGCGACCTTATGTCTGCCTACTATCGCCGCCTGACCGGCGATGACGTGGCCGAGCGCGAGCGCTGCGCCATCGCCTGGTCCAGTTGGGAAGGCGAAACCGTCAGCGTTCAGGGCCCCGACGCCCGTCCCGATAAATTCGCCGAGCCCGAATTCGCCGTCGCCTTCGCCCGGGTCGAGAACTGGTATTTCACCAACGCCGGCTTCTTCCCCGAGGACGGCTGGCTGCTGAAGAACGTCCACCGCATCCGCCACATCCCGACCTGGATCGCCCAGGGCCGGTTTGACGTGGTGACGCCGATCGCCAGCGCATGGGCCCTGCACCGCGCCTGGCCCGAAGCCAGGCTGGACATCATCGGCGACGCCGGCCACGCCTCCAGCGAACCCGGCATCGTCGACAGCCTGGTCCGCGCCGGCGACTGGGCCGCGACGCTCTAGGACTTAGGGTTGGTCTTCTGGACCATCTCGCTCAGCTGGAAGCCGATCCGGTGCGCCTCGCGCTCCTCGGGTTTCTTCAGCGCGCTCAGCACCACGCTGATCTGGGTATAGTGCTGGACCAGACGCACCGGCTTGCCGTCAGCATTCTTGCCCAGAAACAGGATCAGGTCCGGCCCCCAGAAGCCGACATCCTCGATCTGCATCGTCCCGTCCCCGGGCAGGCCGACGATCCGTGCACCGATCTCCTCGTCCTTGTCCAGTTGCCCCTCGAACTCCTCGATCAGCTTGGACAGGCGGACAAAGGCCCATTCGGCGGGGTTGTCGCGCATGCGCACCCCCTCGGCCATGGCGGCGTTCTGGCCTTCTGGCGCGGTGGCGCTGACGGGCTTGGGACACGGGGCGAACATGGCCGGGTCGGCCTTTACGGGGGCATCGCTCATACACCTACCCTAACCCCTCGTCGGGATCAGAACAGCCCCTGCCCCTTGGGCAGTTCGGCGTAACGGTGAACCCGCGTCGACAGCACCAGGCCAAAGCCGATCATCACCGTCATCATCGACGACCCGCCATAGGACAGCAACGGCATCGGCACCCCGACCACCGGCGCCAGTCCCATCACCATCGCCCCGTTCACCAGCACGAAGATGGCGAAGAAGGCCGTCATCCCCGCCGCCGAGATCCGGCCGAAATGGCTGTGCGACAGCGACGAAATCCGCAGCGCGATCAGAATGACCCCCAGATAGCAGGCCAGCATGGTGAAAGAGCCGACAAAGCCGAACTCCTCGGACACCGTCGAGAAGATGAAATCCGTGTGCCGTTCCGGCAGGAACTCCAGCTGGCTCTGGCTGCCCAGGCCATAGCCTTTGCCCAGAAGCCCCCCGGACCCCAGCGCGATCTTGGACTGGATGATGTTGTAACCCGCCCCGGACGGATCGGATTCCGGGCTCAGGAAGGTCAGCACCCGTTTGCGCTGATACTCGTGCATCACGAACAGGACGAAGGGGACAATGGCGACGGCCGCCGCAGTCACGGCCGCCACGATCACGCGCCAGCTCAGCCCGGCCACAAACATCACGGCGGCGCCGGTCAGGCCGATCACCATGGCCGAGCCCAGATCAGGCTGTTTCGCCACCAGCAGGAAGGGCACGCCGATCATCCCTGCCGGGATCAGCAGTTTCCACGACCAGCGCGCGTCCTGGGCCGAATGGCTGTGGTACCAGCGGGCCAGCGCCAGCACGAGGCCCAGTTTCATGAACTCGGCCGGCTGGATGCGGATAAAGCCCAGGTTCAGCCAGTTCTTGGCCCCGCCCGCCACATAACCCAACGGCGTGAACTCGATCAGCAGCACCAGGAACAGCAGCACGCCATACATCGGATAAGCCGCGCGGAACCACCATTTCGGGTGAACCATGGCCAGGCCCAGCATCACCACCAGCAGGGCGCTGAATCGGATCAGGTGCTTGGCCGCCCACGGCTGCCAGTGGCCGCCGGCGATCGAATACAGCATGGCGGCGCCGACCCCGGCGATGACACACAACAGGCCGATCAGGCGCCAGTCCAGCTCGGCCAGCTTGACCGGCAGGCGGTCGCGCTCACCGGGACGGGTCAGGGCGGATGAAGTCATTGCGGCGCCTCCGGCTCTGGCGGCGTCGTGGGCGTGGGTGTTTCCGGGGTCTCCACCGCGGCGTCGATGGGCTCGCCCCGCGCCTCGGCTTCGTGGACGCCGGCGTCCTCGGGCGCTTCAAAGCCGGCCTGCTCGATACGGGCGCGGATTTCAGGGTCTTTCAGCAAGGCGATCTTCATCACCTCGCGCGCCCGCGGCGCCCCGGCCGTGCCGCCGCCCAGCCCGCCGTGCTGGACGATCACGGACACGGCGTAGCGGGGATTGTCGGTCGGCGCATAGGCGATGAACAGGTTGTGGTCCTTCTGCTCCCACGGGCGCCCCGCCCCCTTGCGAGAACCGGCGCCATAGTTGCGCGCCTGGGCCGTACCGGTCTTGCCCGCCATTCGAACGGCCCCAAGCCCCAGCTGACTGTTGCGGAATCCGGTGCCGCCGACGTCCGTCACGGCCTCCATGCCGTCACGCAGCACTTTCAGCATCTCGGGATCATAAGGCAGGTCGGCAAAGGCGTTTCCGCTCTGCTCAACCCCGCCGACCGACTTGATCAGACGCGGGTTCACCGCCTTCTGGCCATTGGCGATCCGCGCCGTATAGACCGCCAGTTGCAAGGCGTTCACGGTCAGGGCGCCCTGACCGATGCCATAGCTGGGCGTCTCGCCCGGATACCATTTGCCGTCGCCGCGCACCGGGTTCCGGCGCCGCCATTCGCGATCCGGCACCAGTCCGGTTTTCTGGCCTGTCAGGCCGATATCAAACGCCTGGCCCATGCCCAGGTCGCGCGCTGTTTCGGCAATGGCGTCTGGCCCGATCTCGGTCGCCAGGGTCATGAAATAGACGTTGCAGGACGCCTTGATCGCGCCGCGCATGTCCAGCGCGCCATGCCTCCCCAGACAGGCGAACCGCCGTCCCAGATAGAAGCTGCCGTTACAGACGATCCGGCGGCTCGGATCCACGCCGCGCTTCATCGCCGCCAGTCCGACGACCGGCTTGAACGTCGATCCCGGCGCGAATGTCCCGCCCATCGCCTTGTCCAGCAGCGGCCGCCGCTCATAGTCGGCCAGGGCGCGATAGATCTTTGACGGCACGCCGGAGACGAACAGGTTCGGATCGAACGAAGGCGACGACACCATGGCCAGGATATCGCCGTTGCGCACATCCATGACGACGCAGCCGCCGGCCTCTTCGCCGAACACTTCCAGCGCCCGGTTCTGGACGTCGGCGTCCAGCGTCAGGATCACTTCCTTGCCCGTTACGGCGGCGCGTGAACCCTCGGCGTCCTCGCCGACCACGCGACCGCGTGCATCGACCTCGACCCGGTTGCCCCCGGCCTCGCCGCGCAGGTCCATGTCCAGCGCCTTTTCGATGCCCTGACGCCCGATGCGGAAGCCGGGATTGAACAGCAGCGGCGGCGGCTCCTGCCCCTTGTCGCGCAGCGCCTTGATGTCGCGGTCCGAAACCTTGGCCACATAGCCGATCACATGGGCGAACGACCCG
The DNA here is from genome assembly GCF_004210735.1 of Brevundimonas sp. Lineage (GTDB taxonomy): Bacteria > Pseudomonadota > Alphaproteobacteria > Caulobacterales > Caulobacteraceae > Brevundimonas. The sequence goes on along the minus strand of NZ_SDZL01000003.1, from coordinate 70,189 downwards.
CCGAACGGGTAGTAGCGCGCCTCGTTCATGTCGGCCATGACGCCCGGCAGTTCGTTGGCGTACAGATTGACCTTGGCGAACTCTTCCCAGTTCAGGTCGCTCTTGACCGGCACCGGGCTGAAGCGCGGGGCGGCGTTGACCTCGCGGATGATCGAACGGCGGCGCTCCAGCGTATCGGGCAGCAACTGGCCCAGCAGGTCCAGCGTGTGGTCCAGATCCTTGGTCTCGTCCCGCACCACCAGCACCCGGAAGCTGGGGCGGTTGCCGGCGATGACGATGCCGTTGCGGTCCTTGATCACGCCGCGCGGCGGCGGGACCAGGCGATAGTTGAACTGGTTGTTGATCGCCTTGGTGGCGTATTCCTGCGACTGGACCACCTGCAACTGCGCCAGCCGCCCGAACAGCGCCGTGACGCCCAGCGTCGTCAGACCGCCCAGCACAAAGGTGCGCCGCAGGAACGAGCCCTGCCGCTCGTTGACGTCGGAAAAGAAGATAGACGGTTCGCTGCTCAACGGAACCTCACGTCGCCGTCGTCAAACCGCTCGATCATGATGTTGGCCAGCGGGAACAGGATCAGGGTGGGCACGATCTGGCCGACCAGCGCCAGCAGGCTGGGCGCATTACCCGTCCGCAGACCGATCACGGCATAGGCGATGAAGAAGGCCATGGCGGTGCAGGCTGCGTACCAGACGAACAGCACCCTCACCTCCTGCCCCGCCAGGAAGACCCGTGACAGCAGCACAGCGCCATAGACGGCCAGCAGGCATAGCGCCCACATGCCCAGCGGCGCGAACCAGAAGACATCCAGAAACAGCCCCAGGCCCAGCAGGACGGCGGGCGCCACGATCGACGGCCGGATCAACGGCCAGGCGAAGGCCAGCACCATCGGCAGGATCGGCTCCGGCAGGTTCAACCCGAACAGCTCGACCGGCGTGGCCAGCGCCACGGTCGCCGCAATGGCGATCAGCGCCGGATAGACGATCCACTGCATCGGCCCCACCACGCGGACCGTCACGGAACGTCTCACTCCTGGCCTCCAGCCTGTGCGGCAGGCGCGGCGGGTGTCGGCGTCGGGCGCGGCGGAGCCGCCGCTGGGGCGGCTGCAGGGCGCGCCGGGGCGGGGCGCGTCGGCGTCGTAATGGTCGCGGGCGCGCTGGCGGTCGCGGCGCGCTGGGCGGCGGCGGCGTCGCGACGGGCGCCGGCGTCGGCGATGGCGGCCGCCTGTTCGGCGGTCGGCGCAGGCGCTGCGGCCAGACCCGTCAGCGGCGGCGGGCTAAGCGCCGCCACATCGGCCAGCTGGCCAAAATCCTGGAACAACATGACGCGGACATAGTCGATCGCGCCACGGTCGCTGAACAGCTTGACCCGCCACGAACCGTCGATCCCCTTGGCCGCCACGCCGATGGGCACGCCGCGCGGATAGCCGCCGCCGTCGCCGGACGTCAGGATGCGGTCGCCCGCCTGAACCGCGTTGTTGCCCCGCAGGAATTCCAGCCGCGGATTGCCGCTGCCGTCGCCGGTCAGGATGGCGCGGGCGTCGGTGCGGTCCACCAGCACCGGCGTCCGCGACGCCACGTCGGTCAGCAGCACCAGCCGGCTGATCCCGGCCGATGTTCCGGTGACCCGCCCGACCAGTCCATGCTCGTTGATGACCGGATTGCCGACCCGCACACCCTTGGCGGCCCCGACGTCCAGCAGGCGCGCGTTCACGAACGGGCCTCGCGATTCCGAAATCGAGCGCGCGGTGACCATGGCCACGGGCGGTTCGGTGCGGATGCCCAGCATCGCCTCATAGCGGGCGTTGACGTTCTTCAGCGCGATGGCCTGATCCCGCCAGGGCTGCAGCTCGGCCAGTTCGCGACGCAGGCGACGGTTTTCCGAAACGGCGAAGAAATAGCCACCGACAAAGTCCGACGCCGCCCCGGCCCAGCGCACGGGCGCGGCCAGCACGCCGCCGACCGGTCCGGTGACCGTGTCCACCGCCGCGCGTGTCGGGCCATAGCTGTCAGCCGTCGCCGCCTCACGCCGGTCGCCCAGCAGCAGCAGAACCGACAGGACGATGGCGACGATAACCACCGCCGCGGCGGTCCACGCCAGCGGCACCTTCAGGTTCTCGAACGGTCCGTCGCGAAACGCCACGGGCGCGCCTTCCATCAAGGGGTTGGGAATCGACGGGACGCCCCCCGCCGACATTCACTTGCGTATTGCAAAATCCGAGCCGGAAGAAAACCGGCACAAGGCCCAATGACGAGGATTTGCGGCGTGTTCGGGGCGAAAAATGCGGCGCCGCTTAACTATCGTCGTCCGGAACCGTCAGATCGGCGGAGTCAAAGTCGTAATCCAGCAGGTCGCGGGGCCGGCATTCCAGCGCGGCGCACAGCTTGGCCAGGGTGCGAAACCGGATGCCCTTCACCTTGCCCGACCGGAACAGCGACAACTGGGTCTCGCTGATGCCGACCTGGGCCGCCAGGTCGCGGGCCTTGATCCCCTTACGGACGATCAGGGCGTCCAGCGTCACGCGAATGGGCATCAGATCATCTCGTCCAGCTCGGCCTGGACCCGCCCCGCCTGATCCATCACCCGGCCCAGCAGAAACAGCGCCCCGCCAATCATGCCCAGTGTCATGCCGGACACGTCGAAATAGGCGAATCCGCCCTGCCCGCCCTCGATCAGCCGGCTCAGGTTGGTGATCCCGAACACGCTCAGCAGCCCGCCGAACCCCAGCGCCAGTCCTACCCGTCGCAACGCATCGGCCAGCGTCGGCTGGATCAGTCGTCCCCGCCCCAACTGGCCCAGCGCCGAACCGATCGACCACACGGCGAACAGATAGAACAGCGCCGGCGACGCCCATACCACCTGCCTCAGCCACTGGCTGGCCTCCAGCTCGAACCGCCCCCGCGCCATCATCACCGTCGGCGCGACGGCGTACATCAGCACCAGCAGCGCGCCCACGCTGACGACCATGAAGATCGCCAGCCAGCGGAATTGGCGGCAACGCAACCGGAAACGGTCAATCTCGGCGGCGGTCATGTCGGCTCCTGAGTCTGTCAGTTCTTTAATCTTGACTTAAATCTCATCGCTCCGCAACTTTAGCTAATAGTTAAACGCGAGATGGGCCATGACCGCCGCCGTACAGACCCTGAACCTCACCCGACGCTTTGGCCCGAGCGCCGCTGTGGACGCGGTTTCGATGACCGTGCCGGAGCGCGCCGTCTATGGCTTTCTGGGTCGCAACGGTGCGGGCAAAACGACCACGCTAAAGGTGCTGCTGGGCCTGCTGAAACCGTCGTCGGGCGCGGCCCGCCTGTTCGGCGTTGATGTGGCGACCGACCGCCTGACCACCGCCCGCATGGTCGGCGCCCTGCTGGAGGCGCACGGCTTCTACGCCAACCTGTCGGGCCGCGATAACCTGGACCTGACCCGCCGCCTTCTGGGCCTGCCCGCGACCGAGATCGACCGCGTGCTGGAGGTGGTCGAGATGGCGCCCCACGCCCGCCGCCGCGTCGCCGACTATTCCCTGGGCATGCGCCAGCGGCTGGGCATCGCCCGCGCCATGCTGGGCGCCCCGCCCCTGCTGATCCTGGACGAGCCGACCAACGGCCTGGACCCCGAGGGCATCGCCGACATGCGCCGTTTCCTGCGCACCCTGCCCGACCGCACCGGCGCCACCGTCCTGGTGTCCAGCCATCTGCTGGGCGAGATCGAGCAGGTCGCCACCCACATCGGCATCCTGTCCGAAGGTCGGCTGGTCCGCGAGGGCGAACTGCCGCGCCTGATGGCCGAACTTCCCGCCGACCTGTCGGTCCAGACCGACGACTCCGCCCGCGCCGCCCTCGTCGCCCGCGCCCACGGCTTTTCGACCTGCGACGACGACGACGGCCTGACCGTCAGCCTGCCCCAGGGTCACGACGCCCGCGCCGCCTCGGCCGCCCTGAACCGCGCCCTGGTCCAGGCGGACCTGGCCGTCTTCGCCCTGGCCCCCCGTCCCCGCACGCTCGAGGGCCTGTATCGCCAGGTCTCCGCCCCTATCCTGCAATCCGAGGCCGCCTGATGCTCGCCGTCCTGTCCGTCGAATTTCACAAGCTGAACCGTTCGCTGGCCGCGCTGGTCGCCATCGCCGCGCCGGTGCTGATCGCCGTCTTCATCTTCTTCAACCTGCTGCGGCTTGGCGCGGCCATGCCTTGGGCCATGCTGCTCAGGAACGCCGCCGCCATGTGGGCCGTCTTCATGCTGCCGATGAGCGTCACCGCCCTGGCCACCCTGACCGCCCAGATGGAGCACGGCCCCCGCGCCTGGGATCACCTGTTCGCCCTGCCCGTCCCGCGCTGGCGCATCGTCGCGGCCAAGGCGATCTGCGTCCTGACCGTGGTGGCGGTCATGAGCCTGGCGGCGCTGCTGTTGTCCTGGCTGGCGGGCATCGCCGCAGGCACGGTCAAGCCCGCCGCTGCGCCCACAGGTCCGCTGGAGCTGGTCGCGCACCTGTCACTGATCGGCCGGATGTACCTGGCCGCCCTGCTGCTGGTCGCGGTGCAGCTATGGGCGGCGCTGCGGTTCCGCAGCTTTGTCCCGCCCCTGATCCTGGGCATCGGCGGCACCTTCTTCGCTGTGGTCGCCAGCGGCGCCAGGGCCGGGGTCTTCATGCCCTGGCAGATGCCGCTGAACATGCTGGCCGAGGATCCGCAGCGCGCCGCCACCGCCCTGATGAACGGCGCAGTCGGGGGCCTCGCCGCCCTGACGCTCATGCTGGTTCATCTCAGCCGCCGCGAGCCGGGCTGACGCCTCAACCGACCGCATCAGCATCGCCAGTGACGCGCACCCTGCGCTCAGGACAATCATCGGCGACTCCTGCAATTGCGAACCGTTTGCAGATTTGCTCGTCTTCGCCTGCCGTGCAAGATCGAAATTCGGTGGCGACCATCCTGAAGAGATCACCCATGCGTGAAGACGGAAAGCTGGACTATATCGAAATGCCCGCTGCGGACGTGCCGGGGGTGAAAGCCTTCTACACTCAGGCTTTCGGTTGGAAATTCGTCGACTACGGCCCCGACTACGCCGCCTTTGACGAAGGTCTGGACGGAGGCTTCGCGGTCGAGGCCATGACCCCCAAACCCCTGCCCATCCTTTACGCCGCCGACCTGGAAGCCATGCAAAAGCGGGTCGAGGCGGCGGGCGGCCAGATCACCCACGCCATCTTCGACTTCCCCGGCGGCCGGCGTTTCCACTTCCGCGACCCGGCCGGCAACGATCTGGCGGTCTGGTCGGAATAATAAGGCCTCAGCGCAGGTCCACGGTCTGGGCGATCTGCTCAGCCAGGGCGGCGTCCGCCCCTTCCAGGCTGACGACCCAGACGTGGACTTCTTTCGGCGCGGCCTCGCGCTGGAACAGATGCTCCATCGCGCGGCGCTTGCCGTTCTCGGTCACGACGATCGAGGACCGCCCGCCCGCCTGCGCCATCTGCCCGTCATAGATCGGAAACTGCGACGACGGCCCGGCGTAGATCATGACAAAGGGCTGGACGCCCCGGCGGATCGAATAGATCGCGAAATCCGGTCCTTGCGGCCGCGACACGATCTCGAACCCGGCGGGCAGATCGACTGTGAACGGCAAGGCCGCCCGCTGCGCTGCGTTCAGCACAGTCACGACGGGAGCCGCCGGTTCCGGGCGCGGCTCAGGCGCGGCAGCCGGACTGGGCGCCACCGCGGGCGAAGCGGATGCCGCAGGGGCGGGTCTGGTTGAAGTCGAGGGCGCAATCGGCGCCACCGCCGGTCGTACCGGGGCCGCGGCTTGCGGCGTAATCGAGGGTCTGGCGGCCTCGGGCGTCGGCCGGGGCGCCATCGCCGGGGTCGGCGCAGGCCGCGCAGGCGCTGCGGTCCCTGTGGCAGGTCGGGTCGCCGGCGCCGGGTTTGTTGTCGTCGCTTGAGGGGCGCTGGGCCGGACGACGGGCGTTGGATTGGCGGCGGTATGCGTACCGGCGGGCGTTTGCGTCGCCGGGCGCGCGGTCGGAACGGCAAGGGGCGGACCGCTGTTCAGGTCACGGGTCAGGTCCGAGGCGCTACGCTCGGCGGGCGTCGTTTGTTGAGGCGTCTGCTGGGGCGCCTGGGCCCGCGCTTCCGATGCGACGGCGGTCAGGCCAGTGACAGTCAGGCCAGTGACGGTCAGGGCTGCGGCAAGGAGAACGGTTTTCATGCCGCCAGCTTCGACCCGCTTTCGTCGCACGGCAAGGGCCTCGGCCGACGATATCAGGCCAGCGGCAGCTCGATCCAGAACGTCGCGCCCTCGCCCGGCTCGGACATCACGCCGATGGATCCGCCCTGCAGTTCCGTCAGCCGCTTGGCCAGCGCCAGACCGATGCCGTGTCCCTCGATCGCCGAGCGTTCCAGGCCAAGTCGGTTGAACGGCTCGAACAGTTGCGCCTGCTTGTCCGCGCTCAGGCCCGGCCCCTTGTCGATCACCTCGATCCGCACGGCGTCATAGACGCGCAGCGCCCGGAACCGGATCATCCCGCCCTCGCTGGCGTATTTGGCCGCATTGGTCGCCAGATTGCCCAGCACCTGCACCAGTCGCTGGGAATCGGCCATGGCGATCAGCCCATCGCCTTCGCAGTCCAGTTCGACCCGCATGCCCGCCACTTCCGGGCGCAGCAGCGTCGATCGCCGCACATCCTCCAGCAGACCCGCCACGTCCGTGGGCCGCAATTCGACCTTCACCGCCCCGGACTCGGCCCGCGCCACGTCCAGCAGATCGTGCGCCAACGCCTCTACCTGGCGGGCGGTCTTGACCATCAGTTCGCCCATCTCGATCTGGGTCGCCGTCGTCGCGCCCAGTTGGCCACCGACCCACAGGTCGCCGATGCCGATAACCCCCCCGATGGGGCTCTTGATCTCGTGCGCCACGTTGGCCAGCAGTCGCGACTTGGCCTCCGACGCCCGTTCAGCCCGCGCCTGGCCCATCCGGGCGCGCTCGGCGAACCGGTCGCGTTCCTCCAGCAAGGCGGCGACCAGCAGGATCGGCAGATATCCGAACAACACCAGCAGCTGCGCCAGCAGAGCCCGCTCGCCGCCCGTGCCGCCTACATCGGCGTACGGACCGGCTCCTCCCATGGCCCCGCCGATGGCCAGCACCGCGATCACGACTATGGCCGCCGCCGTGCCCAGGACCCGGAACCGCACAGCAATCAGGATCAACAGCGGCAGCACCATAAAGCTGACCGGCGTCGACTGGCCGCAGAAGATGACCACACAGGCGGCCGCCAGCATGCCCAACAGGACGACACCCTCAAGAATCCGCCACGGCTTGCGCATCGCCAGCAGATGCCGCCGCGTCAGCGCCAGACCAAAGGTCCCCAGCACTGCAATCCCCAGCGCATGGCCGAACCACCAAGTCTGGAAGGCCTCCAGTATTGGCTCGCCATTGAGGAAATTCAGCGCCAACGCCGTCAGTATGGCCGGCGGCAGCGGCGCGATCACAGCGGCGCTCAGCAGGAACCGCCCAACGCCCTCGACACTGGCCAGATTAAGCGTCGGCGCGAACCGCCTTGCCAGCAGCACGGCGCCGACGATCTCCAGCATATTGGCTGCGGTGAAGATGACGGACAGCAGGGGCGGATTGCCCACCATGAACTCGCCGGCCAGGATTCCCGTCGCCACCAGGGCGCCGAAACACCAGTCATAGGCCACGCCTCGGCCGTTCCTCAGCCAGACCGCAACGGCCACCCCGCCCGCGCCCCACAGCGCCGCCACCAGTCCCGAGGACCGGGCGAAGGCGATGCACAGCACCACCAGCACAGCGACGCCCACGGCCGTCAGCATGGGAACCAGAGGTTCGGCGAGGAAGACGGACGCGCTTGACCGCGGCGCCGTCGTCACGCGGGGCGCGCGAACGCCGGCCGGGGCCGGCTGCGGGCTCTGCTCAAAGGCGCGACTGACAGGCATGGAGGGCTCGAAACTCGAAATTCTGCCCCTGAAGCCCTAATCCCCGCAATTTAACATCCGCTGAAGAGAGCCTAGCTCTCCGCTAACGTCTGGTTGAAGGCGCGGACGGCGGCGGCCGGGCCGTCCGGATGGCTCCAGACGCCGGCGCTGACGGCGATAAAGTCGGCCCCCGCGCGGGCCAGCGCCCCCGCCGTCTCGACCGTAATCCCGCCGATGGCGACGCAGGGCGTCTCCATCGTCTCCTGCCAGATGCTCAGGATTTCCGGCTCGGGCCGATGCGTCGTCTCCTTGGTGTCGGTCGGGAAGAAGGCGCCGAAGGCGACGTAGTCCGCGCCCGCTTCGGCCGTGTCCATGGCCAGGTGGCGGCTGTCGTGACAGGTCGCGCCGACCATGGCGTCGGGCCCCATGATCCGCCGCGCCTCGGCGACCGAGACGTCATCCTGTCCCACATGCACCCCGTCGCAGCCCGTCTCGCGGGCCAGGTCCGGCCGGTCGTTCAGGATCAACGCCACATCGTGCGCCCGCGCGATCGGACCCAGTCGGGCCACCGCCGCGCGAATGGCCGCGTCGTCGGCGGGTTTCAGCCGGATCTGCAACGCCGCGACGTCGCCCGCGCCCAGCGCCGCCTCCAGCTGCCCTGCGAAGGCGTCCAGGTCGGGAATGGCCGACGGCGTGATCAGGTACAGCCGGCTGGGCGGACGGGCGGGAACGGTCGGAGTCTTGGCCATGCCCCCGCCCTGCCGCGCCCGCGCCTCGTCGTCAATGTCGCAGCGCATGCGAACGACTTGCAATCGCCTTAAAGTCCCTGCTACAGAGAACCATTCTCATCGCGGTAAACCGGTCTGGTCTCTCGTGTACGTCTGCAACTGCAATGGTCTTCGCCAGCGTGACGTCGCCCTCGCCATCGAGGCGGGCGCTACCCGCCCGCGCGAAGTGTTCGCCCACAACGCCTGTTCGGCCCAATGCGCCAAATGCGTCTGCGAAATGCGTGAGATGATCCAGGAAAGCCGCCAGGCCTTCGCCCTCGCCGCAGAGTAGCGCCGTCCAGACGATTGGGCGAAATTCACTCGCACTATCAATGTGCTGATAAACGCTCTCAACAGCCCAAACGTCGTTTTCGCTATGGTAGAAGTCTTCGCATGAGCGACGGGACGATTCCGCCGCCGGGCTGAAGGACCACCGCCATGAAGGGCGATCCCGCGATCATCCGCACCCTCAACGCCGTTCTGACGAACGAACTGACGGCGGTGAACCAGTATTTCCTGCATGCCCGCATGTTCGAGAGCTGGGGTCTGACCCATCTCGGCAACGTCATCTATGAAGAGTCGATCGGCGAGATGAAACACGCCGACATGCTCATCAAGCGCATCCTGTTCCTTGACGGCCTGCCGAACCTGCAGGACCTGCACAAGCTCAAGGTCGGCGAAGACCCCATCGAATGCCTGGGCGCCGACCTGCAGTTGGAAATCGACAGCCGCGCCACCACCCGCGACGCTGTCACCCAGTGCGAGGCGGCTCGCGATTATGTCAGCCGCGACCTGCTGATGAAGATCCTGGCCGACACCGAGGAACACGTCGACTTCCTCGAGAACCAGCACAAGCTGATCGAGCTGATGGGCGCCCAGAACTATCTCCAGTCGGCGATGAAAGAGATCGTCACCGACGGCGCCGCCACCGGCGGCTGAACCCGGCTTCTGGCGGGCGCGGCGGGAACCCCTCGCCGCTCCCGCCCATTCCGCTCCCACAGCCATTTGAGGGGAGCCCCATGTCCATAGACGACGCCATCGATGACGCCCGGGACAAGGCGACCGAGTTCCTGAATATCCAGGGCCGCAGCCCCGGCCACGTCGTCGCGGGCGTTTTGCTGACGGCGGGCTTCGCTTTCCTGGCCACCGGCGCGGCCAACAGCCTGTTGCGACCGAACCCGCGCACGGCGCGCCAGTTGGCCCATCACAAGGGTCCGATCACGGAACGCCCGCGCGGCCCGCTCAGCCTGGTTCTGCCCGCGGTCTTCTCGGCCACCACCCTGTCGGCCCTGCGTGTCTGGAACGCCCCGCCCCGACCCGAGCGCACCACCGCCATGGCCCTGTGGGGCGTGGCCCAGGCGGTCAACGCCGTCTGGCTGGCCCTGCGCCCGTCATCCCGCGGTCTCCAGATCGCTGCCGCCATGTCCTCGGCCGGCCTGGCCGCCGCCTTCGCCCACGAGGCGCGCAAGCTGGACACCGGCGCGGGCAAGCTGGCCGCCCCCACCGGCATCGGCGTCCGCATCGCCAACGCCATGGGCCGCAAGGTCGACGACCGCCCCACCGTCCACTGACGCCCTTCCGTAGCAGGCATTGCGGTTTCAGCGGTGTTCCTCTAGGGATCGCGCCCGATTTCGCGCGCGCCACGACGGCGCCCCAGCACCAGCGACACCGATGAAAATCAACGGCAACACCATCAAGCCCGGCATGGTTCTTCAGCACGAAGGCGGCCTGTGGGTCGTGACCAAGGCCAGCCACGTCAAGCCTGGCAAGGGCGGCGCCTTCGCCAACGTCGAGGCCAAGAACCTCGAGACCGGCAACAAGCTGAACGAACGCTTCCGTTCGGAAGACAAGGTCGAGCGCGTCACCCTGGAACAGAAGGACTTCTCTTATCTGTTCGACAACGGCGACAGCCTGGTCTTCATGGACGACAACACCTACGAGCAGATCGAACTGCAAAAGGACTGGGTCGGCGAAGACCGCATCCCTTATCTGCAAGAGGGCATGAAGGTCGTCATCGAGATGCACGAAGAGCGTCCGATCGGCCTGTCGCTGCCGGAACAGGTCACGCTGGAAGTCGTCGAGACCGAGCCGACCGTGAAGGGCCAGACCGCCTCGTCGTCCTACAAGCCGGCCAAGGCCAACAATGGCGTCCGCATCATGATCCCGCCCTACATGGGCGTGGGCGAGCGGATCGTGGTCGATACCGAAACCGGCGAATACGTCCGCCGCGCGGACTGATATTGAGTGAAGAGTGTCAGTGAGCGAGGAGTGAGCCAGGGCTCGCAGATTCATCGCTCACTGCTTGCTCACTAGCACTTTTCACCGACGTCACCCGACGTCGTCTGTTTGAACTTCTCCGCATGCCCGGGGCGAATGGTCGCCTTGCTGAGGGCATGCCGGACCAGGAGCTTCCCCCATGGCCCTCGCCTCCGCCCTGCTTCAAGTCATGATGGACGCGGTCCGCAAGACCGCCCGCCCCATGCTCCGCGACTTCGGCGAGGTCGCCCAGCTTCAGGTCTCGCGCAAGGGCCCCGGCGATTTCGTCACCGCCGCCGACATCAAGGCCGAGGACACCCTCTACGAACTGCTGATGAAGGCCCGCCCCGGCTACGGCTTCCTGGGCGAGGAACGCGGCATGATCGAGGGGACGGACAAGTCCCACACCTGGATCGTCGATCCGATCGACGGCACCACCAACTTCATGCACGCCATGCCCCATTTCGCCATCACCGTGGGGCTGGAGCGCAAGCACCCGGACGGCTCGGCCGAGATCGTCGCCGCCGTCACCTACAACCCGGTCATGAACGAGATGTACTGGGCCGAAAAGGGCAAGGGCGCCTATCTGAACGACCAGCGCATCCGCGTCTCGGGCCGCAAGGACCTGTCGGAAAGCCTCGTCTCGACCGGCTTCCCCTTCATCGGCAAGCCGGGCCACGGCCAGTCGATCAAGGACATCCACGCCGTGGGCCAGCGCGTCGCCGGCATCCGCCGCCTGGGCGCCGCCTCGCTGGACTTCGCCTGGGTCGCCGCCGGCCGCTACGACGTCTTCTTCGAGCGCAATCTCCAGCCCTGGGACGTAGCGGCGGGCATCCTGCTGGTCACCGAGGCGGGCGGCCTGGTCACCTCCATCGAACAGGACGGCGACCCCAAGTCCGGCAAAACCATCATCGCCGCCAACCCCGACCTCCACACCCAGCTGCGCAAGGTGCTGCAGGCGGCGTGACCAACATCCTTCTCCCCTTGCGGGAGAAGGTGGCAGGCGACGCCTGACGGATGAGGGGTCGACGGCGGTTTGCTTGCGCCCCTCATTCCAGCGTTGCCAGACCCCTCATCCGACCTCGCCTTGCTCGGCCACCTTCTCCCGCAAGGGGAGAAGGGTCATGGTGTAGGCATGCGTGCCCTGCCCAACCCCCTCGTCATCGCCCACCGCGGCGCCTCCGGCGAACGGCCCGAGCACACGCGCACCGCCTATGAACTGGCCATCGACCAAGGCGCGGATGTCATCGAGCCCGACCTGGTCATGACCCGCGACGGCCATCTGGTCGTCCGGCACGAGAACGAGATCGGCGGCACGACCGACGTCGCCGACCATCCCCGGTTCGCCGACCGCCGCACCACGCGCACCATCGACGGCCAACCGGTCACCGGCTGGTTCACCGAAGACTGCACCCTGGCCGAGATCCAAACCCTGCGCGCGCGCGAGCGCCTGCCCGACCTGCGCCCCGCCAACACCGCCTTCGACGGTCAGGAGCCCATCCTCACCTTCGACGACGTGATCGCCATCGCCCGCGACGCCTCTCGCCGCACAGGCCGCCGTATCGCCATCGCGCCGGAGTTGAAGCACCCCTCGCATTTCGCCGCCCTGGGCCTGCCGATGGAGAACGCCTTCGTCGCGACGCTGCAGCGCCACGGCCTGACCGGCCCCGACGCCCCGGTCCTGATCCAGTGTTTCGAGGTCGGCGCGCTGGAGCGGCTGGCCGCCCGCATCGACGCGCCCCTGCTGCAACTGGTCGCCGCTGCCGGTGGTCCCGTCGATCGGCCTGACCTGTCTTACGCCGCCATGCTCACGCCCGACGGCCTAAACGCCGTCTCCCGTTACGCCCGCTGGATCGGCGCCGAGGCGTCACTGATCGAAGCCGACGACGGCGGCCGCACATCCCTGATCGCCGACGCCCACGCGGCGGGCCTAAAGGTCGCCGTCTGGACCCTGCGCGCCGAAAACGCCTTCCTGCCGCCCCTCGACCGCCGCAGCGACAGCCCCGCCGCCTACGGCGACCTCGCCGCCCGCTTCACCCGCCTCTCAGCCCAGGGCGTGGACGCCGTTTTCACCGATCATCCGGCCGCACTGGGCCGCTGATCGCGCGATTGCCTGCGACAGCGGCTTGCCCTGATGTAATGGCCGAGGCGAAATCGGGCTGAGAATTCAAGGCTGCACCGCGTTGCCGACCTGATCGGCCCACCGAGATCAAAACTGCGATATGCTGCGACATCGCTTTTGACATCGCGGGAGCGCCGCGTCCGACCTTCAAAAAAGTGCACTATGTGCACTATGTGCACTCACTTTTTTCTGCAGCCGTCAGTGCACTCCGCCTAGTCCGCCTGGAACTGCAGTGACGCCAGCCGGGCGTACAGACCGCCCTTGGCCGTCAGCTCCGCGTGGGTGCCCTGCTCGACCACCTGACCGGCGTCCATGACCACGATCCGGTCGGCCCGCAGCACGGTCGCCAGGCGGTGGGCGATGACCAGGGTGGTGCGCGCTTCCATCGCCTGGTCCAGCGCCTGTTGCACCAGTCGCTCGTTCTCGGCGTCCAGCGCGCTGGTCGCCTCGTCCAGCAGCAGGATCGGCGCCTCGCGGACCAGCGCCCGGGCGATGGCCAGTCGTTGGCGCTGTCCGCCCGACAGGCTCTTGGCCCGCTCACCCAGCGGCGTATCGAACCCTTCCGGCAAGGCGTCGATGAAGCCCAGAGCCTGGGCCTCCTGCGCCACCGTTCGCGCCTCTTCCAGCGTCGCCGCCTCGTGGCCAAAGCGGATATTCTCCAGCGCCGAGCCCGAGAACAGCGGCGCCTCCTGCGACACCCAGGCGAACCGGCTGCGCACCTCGACCGGATCGGCCTGACGCACATCGACGCCGTCCACCGACACCAGCCCCGTCTGCGGGTCATAGAAGCGCAGCAGCAGGCGGAACACCGTCGACTTGCCCGCCCCCGACGGCCCGACCAGGGCCACCGTCTCGCCCGGCCGCACGGTCAGGCTGAACCCCTTCAGCGCCGGCAGGTCCGGCCGTCCCGGATAGGCGAAGTCCACCGCCGACATCGACACCTCGCCACGCGGCGGCGTAGGCAGGGCCACGGGCCGCTCGGGCGGCGCGATGGCCGGCACGGCCCGCATCAGCTCGTCGATCCGCTCCATGGCGCCGGCGGCCTTCTGGACATCGCCCCAGCTCTCGCCCAGCGCGCCCACGGCCCCGGCCGCGAACACCGACAGCAGCACGAACTGCAGCAGGGCGCCCGGGGTCATGGTCCCGGCGATCACATCCTGCGCGCCCAGCCACAGCACCAGCGTCACGCCACCGAACATCACCACGATGATCAGGGCGGTCATCAGCGCCCGCGCCCGCATCCGCGTCAGCGACACCCCGAACGCGCCCTCGACCGCCTCGCCGAACCGGGCGGCGGCGCTCATTTCGCGCCCGAACGCCTGAACCGTCTCCAGCGCGTCGACGCTCTCCCCGGCGAAGCCGACGGCGTTGGCGAACCGGTCCTGCGACGCCACCGTCAGCTTGCGCACCCGCCGTCCGAACACGAACAGCGGCACGATCAGCAGCGGCACGATCAGCAGCACCAGCCCCGTCAGCTTGGGACTGACGAAGAACAACAGGATCACCCCGCCGATCAGCGTCAGGAAGTTGCGCAACGCATAGCTGACCGAAGTCGTCAGCAACGTGTCCACCAGCTGGATATCCGTGGTCAGGCGCGACAGCACCTCGCCTGTCCGCATGTGGACAAAGAACACCGGGTCCAGCGTCAGGATGCGCTCGAACAGCGCCTTGCGCAGGTCGGCGATCACCCGCTCGCCCGTCTTGGTGACGTAGAAGTACCGGAACGCCGTCGCCAGCCCCAGCAGCAGGGCGTTAGCCCCCAGCACCAGGAACCAGAAATTGATGTCCCGCCCGCCATTGTCGAAACCCTGGTCTATGGCGCCCCTCGCCGTCGCCGTCAGCGCCAGCGACGCGGCGGTCGATCCGATCAGCCACAGACCCGCGATGACCGCGTCCATCTTGTGCCGCCCCAGGAAGGGCAACAACCGCGCCAGCGGCCGGACATTGCGGCTCTTGGCGCGCTTTCCGCTCGCCTCATCCATCTGCTCGACCAGCACGGCGCCCGCGCCGGGGCGGCCGTGCGGCTCTGTGGCGGCGGGGATAGGCGTTGAAGACTGGCTCATGGCCGCGCCTCTTGCCCCGGAACGGCCCCCGGTGTAAACGCCGCCCCTCGTTCCCGCCGCGCTGTTCGGCGGGTTTTCTCTATTTACGCGCAGTGACGGTCGGCATCGTCGTCGCGCAGAGATCCGGACCAGGACCATGAAAGCGGACACGCACCCCGACTACCACTTCATCACCGTCACGATGGTGGATGGCTCGACCTACCAGACCCGTTCGACCTACGGGAAAGAAGGCGCTGTCCTGAACCTGGATATCGACCCCTCGACCCACCCGGCCTGGACCGGCGGCAACCAGCAGCTGATGGACCGCGGCGGCCGCGTCTCGCGCTTCAACAACAAGTTCGGCGGCTTCATCAAGAAGTAGGCCCTCGCCGCGAGGCGAAAAGGACACGCAAAGCGCCGGTCTCGCGACCGGCGCTTTTTGTTTGGCCGGAACGCCGATAACATGGCCACGTTCGGTCCCGGGGGCGTCAGTGGGGGCCGAGTTTTTTGAGCGGATCGGACATGAATCGACGGGAACTGGGTTTTGGCGCCGCCTCCGCGGCCTTGGCCACCGCTGCGGCGGGTGCGGCCGGGGCCCAGACTCGCCTTCCCGACGCCACGGCCTTCGCCGGCGCCTTCAACGACCAGCTGGCCCGCCTGCCTGCTACGGTCCAGGACGACGTCCGCGCCTTCTATGAGTTGAACGGCTCGCGGCCCGTCTGGACACCCGAGCGTGTCCGCGCCCTGAACACCGTCGCCGGCCGGGCCGAGCGTCACGGCCTGTCGTCCTCCGACTTCTTCGACTTCGTCGGCCTGGCGTCCGATCCCGCCAGCAGCGAGATCCGCACCACCGCCGCCGCCCTCGCCTATGGCCGCGTCCTGTCCGAGGGCCGCGTCCGGCCAGAGACGGTCGAGGAGTTGTGGGAGATGCAGAAGAATCGCGCCGACCTGCCGCGCGGCTTGACCGACGCCCTGACCCGCAACGAACTGCTGAACTGGTTCGAGGGGCTGGCCCCGACCGACATCGGCTATTCCAACCTGTCCGCGGGCTATGTCCGTTATCGTCGCCTGATCCAGAACGGCGGCTGGCCCGCCTTCCGCGTCGGCGCCGCCATCGAGCCGGGCGGTTCGGACCCCCGCATCCCGTCGCTGGTCATGCGTCTGGTGGCCGAAGGCGACCTCACCGCCGCCGAGGGCGCGCGTCTGGGCCTGATGGGTAATGTCTATGGAGCCGAACTGCAGCAGGCCGTGCGCAGCTTCCAGACCCGCCACGGCCTGGGCGTCGATGGCCGTATCGGCCAGGCCACCCAGCGCTCGCTGTCTGCCTCGGCCGAGGATCGCGCCCGCCAGATCGCCCTGAACCTGGAGCGCCGTCGCTGGCTCAAGCGCGACCTCCAGCCCGAGCGGATCGAGGTCAACACCGCCGCCGCCATCATGGTCTACTGGAAGGACGGCAAGCCGGTTCACTCCAACCGCGTCGTCGTCGGCTCGCCCGAGAACGCCACCCCCAGCCTGGAAAAGCCCTTCGCCTCGGTCGTGGCCAATCCGCCCTGGTACGTACCCGCCGGCATCGCCCGTCGTGAAATCCTGCCCAGGGGCGAGGCCTATCTGCAAAGCCAGAACATGTACGTCACGCCCGAGGGCGGCGTGGTTCAGCGCGCGGGCCCTACCGCCGCGCTCGGCTATGTGAAGTTCGAGCTGCGCGACAGCTACGCCATCTTCCTGCACGACACCCCGTCAAAGGCCGCCTTCAACAACGCTTACCGCCACCGCAGCCACGGCTGCGTACGGGTTCAGGGTGCGGTCGATTTCGCGCGCCTGCTGCTGTCGCCCAACCCGGAAAAGCTGGGTCAGTTCGACACGGCCCAGGACAACCGCCGCACCACCCGTGTGACGACTGGCCGCGAGATCGGGGTGCGTCTGCTCTACTGGACCGCCTTCGTGGACGGCCAGGGCCGCGTCGCCTTCCGCGAGGATGTCTATCGTCGCGATGAAAAGCTGGCCCAGGCGCTCGGCATCGCCGTCAGCCTGCCCCGCCCTGTCGATGACGGTCGGACCGACGCCAACGACGTCGGTCCGTAGTCTTCAGAAGCCGAAGCCCAGCGTCGCAGTCACCCGCCCCTCGCTGAGGGGGCCATCGATATCCGTGTCGTGATACCGCACATCCAGCGACAGGCTGTCCGTCAGGGCCAGTTCGCCGCCGACATTCCAGGTGGAATAGTCGTCGCTGACGTCCAGATACTGCTTGCCATAGGCGCCTGACACGCTGAACCGGTCGGTGAAGGCAAAGCCCACATTACCCTCGACATAGGTCGCCACCTCGCCCGCGCCGAAGAAGTCAGGCGAGTAATAGACACCCGCGCCGAACGACACCCGGTCGATACTCCGCGACACCGTCGCCTTGAATTCCACCAGGTCGTAATCGGTGAAATTCGGCGCTCCGATATAGTGATAGCCGATCACGCCGACATCGAAGTCAAAGCCTGCGACGTCGAACAGATACCCCCCGTAGATGTCCAGTTCGGCGTCCGTATCATCGCCGAAATCGACGGTGGACGCCCACGCCCCCGCGTAGAAGGAGCCGATGCTGGCGTCGACGCCCCCCTGGATCGCCGGCTCCTCGTTCGTCTGGCTGAAGCCCCGAAAGACGTAGTCGCTGGTGACCCCGATGTTGAACGACACCTCAGGCTGGGTCTGAGCCTGCGCCGACCCGGCGGCGAGCGCCAGGGCCAGCATTGAAACGCACACGATACCCGATCTCATGACTGTATCCCCTCAAGTCAGATGGTTTCTCGATGACGCCTTACTCATCCGGCTCCGGGATGGAGCGGAGCCGGGTCGAAGAACGGGGGCGCGACGGGAGAGCGCCGCGCCCCCTGCCGTCAGGCCGGATCCAGCACTTCTCCATGCAGATGGCTGTCCAGCCCCTCGGTTTCCTGGGCGTCGGTGACGCGCAGTCCCGTCGTGAACTTGCAGACCATCAGGATGGCGAAGGTGCCCACAGCGCTCCACACGATGGTCCAGACCAGACCCATGGCCTGGGTCGCCAGATTGGCGCCGTCCGACAGCTCGTTGATCGTCGCCGTGGCGAAGACCCCCGTCAGCAGCGCGCCAACCAGACCACCCGCGCCATGGATGCCAAAGGCGTCCAGACTGTCGTCATAACGCAGCAGCTTCTTGATCCAGACTGACGAGACGTAACAGACCGGTCCCGCGATCAGGCCGATGATGACCGCGCCCTTGGGATCAACGAAGCCCGCCGCCGGCGTGATGGCGACAAGCCCCGCCACGACCCCTGACAGGACGCCGATCAGCGACCATTTCCGCTTCTCGATGACCTCGACGAACTTCCAGGTCAGCGACGCGGCCGCGGCGGCCAGCAGGGTGTTAATCAGGGCGACGCCCATCAGGCCGTTGGTCGCCCCCGCCGAACCGGCGTTGAAGCCGATCCAGCCGACCAGCAGCAGAGAGGCGCCGATCATCGTCAGGACAGGGTTGTGCGCCGTGATCGGCTCGACCCCATACCCCTTGCGCGTCCCAAGGAAGAGCGCACAGACCAGACCCGCGACGCCCGAGTTGACGTGCACCACGGCGCCGCCGGCAAAGTCCAGCACCCCCATGCCGCCCAGGAAGCCGCCGCCCCACACCCAGTGGGCGATCGGCGCATAGACCACCAGCGACCACAGGGCCGTGAACAGCAGCATGCCCGAGTATTTCAGCCGCTCGGCGAACGCCCCTGTGATCAGCGCCGGCGTGATGATCGCAAAGGTCAGCTGGAACGAGATCCAGAGGAACTCCGGAATGCCCGGCAGCAAGCTGTGGGCCGTATCGACCGTCACCCCATTCAGAAACAGGGCGTCCAGACTGCCGACATACTGGTTCACCCCCGCGTCGCCATTGGTCCCGAAGGCGATGGTGTAGCCAGCCACGAACCAGACCAGCGAGACCACTGCAAAGGCGGCGACCGACTGGGTGATGGTGGCGATGACGTTCTTGCGCCGCACCATGCCGCCGTAGAACAGCGCCAGACCCGGCAAGGTCATCAGAAGCACCAGGGCCGTGGACGTCCCCAGCCAGGCGGTGCCGGCGGCGTCCAGCTCCAGCGGAACCTGATGTGAAAACAGCGCCGGAGCGGTCTCCGGCGCTGTCACTGCAGCACTTACGATTTCAGCGGCCCCTGCGAGCTCCGGCGCGGCGAGCGCCGTGCCAACGTAGAATAGGCCCCCGATCAGACAACACAGGGCCAGCAGCCCCGGTACGCGGTTCATCAACTGCGACATTCGTGTACCCCCTCATCGATTTCGCAGTTGCGAACTGTTTTACGCATTCGCGAAACTGACAAGAGGAAAAGCGCAGATCGGAGCAAGATTCTTGCACCTGTCGCAAAATATACCCTTACCTGCGCACGCTCACGCCGGTCGCTTCTTCGATCAAGGCACAAAGACGCACGCGGGCGCGCGGGGGTTCGCTTTAATCCTGGGCGGGGAAATCTGGCGGAGACGGAGGGATTCGAACCCTCGGTACCCCTTACAGGGTACGACGATTTAGCAAACCGTTGCCTTCAGCCACTCGGCCACGTCTCCGGCAGGACGCGTCGATAGCCGAGCGCGGGGCGGGGCGCAACCGGGTCCTGACGTTAACGCGACATGCACGGGGGACATGGCATGAAGACAGACGTCTTTCGCCCGGATTTTCATGCCGAACGCCCCTGCCCGCCTGCGTTCCGAACGCCTGAACCGCGCCAGCGAGATCGAGCTGGATGCGGTCGCGCTGCGTGCGCTGGCGGCGAAGGCTCTGCACGAATCGGATGGCGCGGCCCGGCGTGGCCCCTTCCGGCCCGAGGTTTGGCTGAACGCGCGCCAGAGGGGCAGTGTCCGGCTGGCGGCGCACTATTTCCGGGGCGCGGATGTGCTGGCGGTCACGCTGATGACGCTGGCCTGCGCCTGGGCGTCCACGCGCGGGGGTCTGGTTCACGCGCCGCTGTCGACCCTGGCGCCATTCGCGGTCGGCGGGTGGGCGATCCTGGCGCTGATGCAGTCGCTGGGCCTGTACAGATTCCCGCGCGGCGAGGCGACGGCGCTGAGGCTGGCGGCGGTCGCGGGCGTGGTCGTCACGGGCGGCGCGCTGGCAGGGCTGCTGGGCTGGATCCTGCATGGCGGGCAGGCTCCGGTAGCCGCCTATCTGGTGTGGACCGGTCTGACACTGGTGTCGCTGTACGCCCTGCATATCGGCTGGAGCGACCTGATCGGTCGCTGGCGCGCGTCGGGGGCGCTGACGCCCAATGTCGTCATCGTCGGCGCGACCCGTCATGCCGAGCGGCTGATCCAGGATGCGCTGGAGCGGCGGCAGATCAATATTCTGGGCGTGTTCGACGACCGGCTGGCGCGGTCGCCGGCCAGTGTTCACGGCGTGCCGGTGTTGGGTACGGCCGAGGCGCTGCTGAGTCATCGGATGACGCCCTATGTCGACAGGATCGTGCTGGCCATCGATCCCAGAGCCCAGGCGCGGGTGCGCGAGTTGACGCGGCGGCTGCAGACCCTGCCCAATGAGGTCACCCTGCTGGTCGATCCGCACGGCGCGGACGAACGCAGCGCGGCGCTGGACAAGCTGGCGGCCGCGCCGCTGGCGTCGCTGGACGGCGGGGCGGATGCGGATCGGCGGGCGTTCAACAAGCGGCTGCAGGATCTGATCCTGGGCGTGATCGCGATGGTGCTGCTGGCGCCGGTCATGGCGCTCATCGCCGTGGCGGTGAAGCTGGACAGCCCCGGGCCGGCCCTATTCCGACAACGGCGGCACGGCTTCAACCACGAGGAGATCGTGGTGTGGAAGTTCCGCTCGATGCGGCACGAGGCCGCCGACGCGACCGCATCCCGGCAGGTGACCCATGACGACGATCGGATCACGCGGCTGGGCCGCTTCCTGCGCTCGACCAGCCTGGATGAACTGCCGCAGCTGCTGAACGTCGTCCGGGGCGAGATGTCGCTGGTGGGGCCGCGGCCCCACGCCATCGGTATGAAGACCGGTGAGATCGAGTCCGCCCGGCTGGTGGCCGAATACGCCGCCCGCCATCGCATCAAGCCGGGCATGACCGGTTGGGCCGCCATCAAGGGATCGCGCGGACCGCTGCACACGGCCGCCGACGTGCGCCGCCGGGTTCAGCTGGACGTGGACTATATCGAGCGCCAGTCCTTCTGGCTGGATATGTGGATCATGGCCGTGACCGTGCCGGTTCTGCTGGGCGACCGGCTGGCGGTTCGCTGATGTTCTGGCGGGGGGTGTGGGGCTATCTGCCGGCCAATATCGTGCAGGGGGTGGTCGGTTTCCTGACCATCGTGCTGTTCACCCGGCTGCTGAGCCCGGAAGAGTTCGGCCGTTACGCCCTGGCCTTCTCGGTCATGACGCTGAGCCATGTGGCGGTGTTCAGCTGGCTGGAAGCGGCGATGGCGCGCTTCTGGGCAGCCGAGACGCCCGGGCGTGGCCTGAAGGCGCATTTCGCCACCCTGTACGCCGCCGCCTTTGTGCTGAGCGCCGGGTTCGCGTTGGCGGCTACGGCGCTGCTGTGGATCTGGCCGATGGAGGCGACCTTCCGCTGGGCGCTGACGGCGGCGCTGGCGGGCGCGCCGATCCGCTGCCTGGTCAAGCTGGCGCAGGAGAGGTTCCGCGCCGAGGGCCAGGTGGCCAAGGCAGCCGGGCTGGACATCTTCACCGCCATCGCCGGCCTGCTGATCGGCGTGGGATTCGCGCTGTCGGGCGCGGGGGCGGCGTCGCCGCTGCTGGGCTTGCTGATCGCGCCGCTGCTGGCCCTGCCGCTGGTGCTGCCCGGCGAACTGCGCGAGGCGCGGGGCGCGAAATGGGAGCGGGAGCGGCTGCTGGGTTACGCCCGCTATGGCTATCCGATCGCCGCGTCGCTGGCGCTGGCGGTGGCGCTGGCATCGACGGACCGCTTCCTGCTGGCGGCCTTCCTGAACGAGGCGGCGGTGGGCGCCTATCATGCGGGTTACAGCATCGCCAACCGGACGCTGGACGTCCTGTTCATCTGGCTGGGCGCGGCGGGGATGCCGGCGCTGGTCATGGCGCTGGAGCGCGGCGGGCCCGAGCGCCTGCGCGAGGCGGCGCGGGAGCAGGCCTCGACCTTCATCCTGATCGGCCTGCCGGCCGCCGTGGGGGTCGCGCTGGTGGCGCGGCCCATGGCCGAGATCATGATCGGCGAGGAGCTGCGCACGGCCGCCGCCGCCATCACGCCGTGGATCGCCCTGTCGGCCCTGCTGTCGGGGCTGCAGGTCTATTATTTCGGTCAGGCCTTCACGCTGGGCCAGCGGACCGGGAGGCTGTTGGGCGCGATGCTGGTTCCGGCCAGCGCTAACGTCGTGCTGAACCTGCTGCTGATCCCGCCCTATGGGGTGATGGGGGCGGCCTGGGCCACGGCGGCCAGCTTCGCTTTGGGCATCGTGGCGTTCATCGTGCTGGGGCGGCGGGTGATGGTCCTGCCGATCCCGTGGGAGACGCTCGTCCGCTGTGGTGTGGCGGCGGGGGTCATGGCGGCCGTGGTATGGCGGTTACCGCCCATCGGCGGGTTCGCGGAGCTGATGCTGGACGCCGGGGTCGGGGCAGCGGTTTATGCGGCGGTCTCGCTGACGCTGAACGCGGCGGGCGTGCGCGACCTGGCCCGGCGGCTGATCGGCGCGGCGCGGGCGCGAAGGGCGGCGGCATGAGCGCGGCGTGGATCATGGAGAGCCCGGCCTGGGCCACGGCGGCTCCGCGCCTGTCGGTGCTGATCCCCTTTCTGCGGGACGACCCGGCGGATCTGCTGGCGCGGCTGGAGACCGAGGCGGCGGGGCTGAAGGGCGCGGTCGAGGTTGTGCTGCTGGACGACGGCACCGGCGATGCGGGCCTGACCGCGCGGCTGGAGGGTCGGCTGAGCCACAGCGCCCTGCCCGTCCGGTTGATCACCCTGGACGGCAACGAGGGGCGCTCGATAGGGCGGAACCGGCTGGCGTCGGCGGCGCGCGGGGACTGGCTGCTGTTCCTGGACAGCGACATGCGGCCGGACGGGGCGGATTTCCTGCACGCCTGGCTGGCGCAGACCCATGGGGCGACGCCGGTCGTCTTTGGCGGGTTCTCGCTGGACCAGGCGCCGGACGAGGCGCGGTTCGCGGTCCACAGGGCGCTGTCGGGCCATGCCGAGTGCGTGGCGGCGGCCGAGCGGGCCAGGCAGCCCGAGAAGTATGTGTATACCTCCAACCTGCTGGTCCGGCGGGACGTGTTCGAGACCGAGGCGTTCGATCCCGGCTTCACCGGCTGGGGCTGGGAGGATGTGGAGTGGGCGATGCGGGTGTCGCGCCGCTTCCCTGTCGGCCATATCGACAATCCGGCGACCCATATGGGGCTGGACGAGGTGGCGGCCCTGACCGCCAAATACGAGCAGTCGGCGCCGAACTTTGCGCGGGTCGTGGCGCGGCATCCAGACATCGTGGCGGCCTATCCCAGCTATCGGCTGGCGCGGGTGCTGAAGCGGGCGCCCGGCCTGTCGTTGGTGCGGCCGATGCTGAAGCGGGCGGCGGCGACGGTGTGGGCGCCGGTCAGGGCGCGGGCGCTGTCCCTGCGGCTGTACCGGGTCGCCCTGTATGCGGACGTGGTGTGATGAGCGACGTCGCCGTTCTGATCCCCACCCTGCGGCGGCCCGAGAGCCTGACGCGGGCGCTGCGGTCGCTGTTCGGGCACACGGCGGCGATGCGCGAGATCGTGGTCGTGGACAATGATCCGCAAGGGACGGCCGGGCCGGTGGTCGAGGCGTTGCGGGCCGAGGCGCCCTGCCCGCTGGTGCTGGTCCACGCGCCGACACCGGGCGTGGCGACGGCGCGCAACGCTGGGCTGGCGGCCACGGACGCGCCGCTGATCGCCTTTCTGGACGACGACGAGGCGGCGTCGCCCGGCTGGCTGGCGGCGCTGCTGGACGTTCAGGCGGCGACGGGGGCCGACGTGGTGTTCAGCCCCATTCGCGGGCGCGTGCCCGACACGGTCGGGTGGACGCGCGACTATCTGGAACGGTTCTTCGGCCGCGAGGGACCGGCGTACAGCCGGCTCATCGATCGGGCCTATGGCTGCGGGGCCAGCCTGATGGTGCGGGCGACCGCCCTGCCCGGCCCGGCGCCGTTCGACACCCGCGCCGATCAGGCGGGGGGCGAGGATGACGCGCTGTTCGCGGCGCTGGCGGCGCGCGGCGGACGGTTCGCCTGGGCCGCCGAGGCTTGGGTCGAGGAGTTCGCGCCGCCACATCGGGCGACGCTGCGTTACGCCCTGGCCCGCGCCTTCGCCTATGGCCAGGGGCCCAGCCAGACGGCGGCCGCGAACCGGAACTGGCCGGGCGTGGCGCGGTGGATGGTCATCGGCGCGGGACAGGCGATCATATGGGGAGCGGCGGCGCTGATCCTGACGCTGTTGAACCGGCCATCGCGGGCGCAGATGATGGACCAGGCCGCGCGCGGTATCGGCAAGGTGCTGTGGATTAAGGGGCTGGAGCCCCGCTTCTATGGCGCGCGGGAGCTGGCGAGGCTGGACGGCCGCTGAGGGGCGACACCCGTCGCCGGAAAAAAGACAGTGTACATAGTGCACATAGTGCACATTTTTCGCCCTCCCCTGCGCTGAACCGCCTGGACCCGTCAGCATCCGTTAAATGCGGACCAGGGCGGGCCGAACGCGTCGAGAAACCCTACAGTTATTGAAAACCTGCGCCTTTCCGGCGTCGGCCATCACATCAGCCGGGCTCGATCAGCCGGTCAGGCGTTGCAGGAAGCCGGGTGGAGACCAGCGCTGGCGGTTGACCACGACACCGGCGATGCGGCCGCCCACGGCCTCGATCTCGTCGCGCAGGATCAGGGGCTGATTGGCCTCGGTCGTGTCGGCGGCGACGACCAGCAGCAGGAAATCGACATAGGGCGCCAGCGTCAGCGCCATATCGTTGCGGTCGGCGGCGGGCACGTCGATGACCACGGTGTCGGCGTGTTTGCGCAGGGCGTCCCAGTAGCGGGGGTCCGGCAGGGCCTCGGCCCGCTGGCCCGAGCGAAGACGTTCGACCGCGAAGCGACTGACCCACAGACGCCCGCCCAGGCACGAGCGGGCCGTCAGCAGACGGGCGTCGGGCACGCGGCGGCCGTCGGCGATCACAACCGGGGGCGTAACGGCGAAGAAGGCGGACCCATCGGGAGAGGCGCGGGCAGGCTTGCTGAGCGCGCCGAAGCGGTCGGCCTCGGCAGCCACAGCCTCGAGCTGGCCTTGCTGGGCCAGGTCGCCGTCGATCAGCCAGACCGGCTTGCGCGCCCGCACGGCGGCCAGACGGGCGTATTCACGCGCGACGGTCGAGACCCCCTCGCCCGTGTTGGCGGCGACGAAGGCGACCACACGACCGCGATGGGCCGGCGCCGGTCCCAGCGCGGCCCACAGTCCGGCCATTTCGGACGTCAGATCGACCATCGAATCGCGTCGCGCGCTCCCGTTATCATTCAGGCTAGCACGGGCGGGATCAGTGCGCCTTCATCGGGGCGACAGCCAGCACCGGCATATCCAGCGTGCGGCTCACGACCTGCGGCGTCGGGAAACCGCGACGGGAGAAGATGCGGATCAGGCCGACGCACAGAGCGGTGAAGCCGGCGAACAGGAAGACCGCGATCAGCAGCGGCGCCTTCAGGCTCTTGCCCCTGATGGGCGGGGTGGCGCGTTCGATCACCGTCACCTTGTCGGCGCCGGCGGCGACCAGGGCGTTATCGGCGCGGCTTTGCGATTCGCGCTGCTGGAACTCGCGGATCGAGGCGGTCAGCACCTCGCGATTACCGGCCAGGTTGGCGTTCTCGGATTCCAGCTGGGTCAGGCGGGCCTGGCGGGCGCGGATATCGACGACCTGACGGTCCAGCACGGCCAGGCGGGCCATCAGGGAATCGCGCTCGGCCTGGGTGGTGATGCGGGTGGTCTCCAGCTCGACCCAGACGGGGTTGGGGCCGGTGCGGACCTCCTTGGCGCCGACGGCCGAGCCGGTGCCGACATAGGTGGTCAGCTGGGCGATGCGCGCCTCGATATCCTTCACCGGCTGGGCGTCGGGCTGATAGCGGGACAGCAGCTGCTCGCGCTCGGTCCGCAGTTGCAGGATCTGGTCCTGGGCGGCGATGTTCAGGTCCTGCTGCAGGGCGATCTCGGCCGGTGTGCCGACCTGTTGCGCGACAAGGGTCTGGAGCCGGCGATCGGCCTGGTTCAGTTGGGCCTGCACCGACAGGCGCTCGGCGTAGGTGGTTTGATAGACGGCGGCCAGGGTCGCCTTGGCGGCGGCGAAATCGCCGATGTCGTTGGTGGTCAGGAAAGCTTCATAGGCGCTGTCCGCCTCGTCCAGATCGCCCTGGAAGGCCTCTCTCTGGGCGCGGATGGCGGGGGTGGTGCGATCCTGGAAGACCTCGCGCCGGTACAGCAGATACTGTTGCACGACGGTGTTCAGCACGCGCGCGGCGCGGTCGGCGTCGTCGGTTTCGTAACTGACGCCGATGACCGGGCTGGTCGGGGCGATGGAAACCTCCATCCCACCGGTCAGGGCCTTCATCGCGGCCTGCTGGCCGTCGCCTGATTTCGGCGCCTGGCCCAGGATAGCGGCGGGGCCCAGCGCCTCCAGCGTGCGGCGCTTGACCTCGCGGCTGTTCAGGATCGCGGCCTCGGACTGGACCACCTCGCCCTGCTGGGGGACGGCGCCGCGCTCGGCCGTGCCGATGCGGGGCTGATAGACATATTCCTGGCCCACGCCGGCGAAGATGCTGGCCCCGGCGGTGTAGGTCTTTTTCAGCGTCAGGACGGCGGCCGCGCCGATCGCGAAGATCAGCAGGAAGATCAGCACCATCACCCCCAGCTCGCGGAACAGCAGGCCGACGACGTCCAGGACGCCGTATTTCGGTCGGGCTGAGACATAGGCCGCAGAGCGCATGAAGGTCGGGCGAATCCGTCCGCTGAAGAACAGCGTCACCCTTGGGCCAGCGGCGTTAACCAACGATTACCCATAAGCAGCGAGCTTCCTGTCATCGTGATCCGGATACGCCCGCGAATGATTCCCGACCGCCGCCTGTTTCTGTCCGCCCTCGCCCTGACCGCGCTCGGATCGGGCCTGTCGGCATGTGCGGGCAATGGCGCGCGGATGCCGCGCCCGGGCGCAGGCGGCGCCGGCCGTGTCGAGGCGGCGTCCGTCGATGGTTTTCCCGACATCCCCTTCGCCGACTGGACCGACGCAGAGCCGGAATATGTCCTGTACCCCGGCGACGAGATCGAGATCGCCACGCCCACCGCAACCGAGCTGACGAAGCAGATGAAGATCGGGCCGGACGGCCGGGTCGCCCTGCCGCTGGTCGGGCAGATCATGGCGGCGGACCGCACCATCGCCGAGCTGGAGGCCGCGTGCAGCCAGGCCTACGCCAGCCAGCTGATCCGGCCGGTGGTCGAGGTGACGCTGCGCCAGGCCGCGCCGATCCGTGTCTGGGTCGACGGCGAGGTGCGCACGCCGGGCATGTACGAGATGCAGGGGGATATCGACGCCTATCAGGCGATCATCATGGCCGGCGGCTATCTGCCCACGGCCAAGGTCGGCCAGGTGGCGCTGATCCGGCGCGGGCCGGGCGGTCGGCGCATGCTGCGGGTGCTGGACCTGAGGCCGCGCCGAGGCGAGGTGATCGCGGTGCGACGGGGCGATATCCTGTTCGTGCCGCGCACGACGCTGGGCGAGCTGGCCAACTTCTTCACCCAGTTCCGCAACGCCCTGCCGATCGGGTTCAGTTACGCCATCAACGGCGGCTACGCCTCGACTTAAGCCGCCAGGGTGACCACGCCGGCGTCGATCCATTGGCGAGCGGCGCGCTGGGCCTCGGCGATTTCCTCGCGCTCCATCTCGCCCGACATTTCGCGGCGATAGATGCGCGCCTCGACCGAACCTTTCAGAGCCGCCAGGTTGAAGATCATGTGGGCCGAGACGCGGTCCACCGGGCAACCGCCCTGCCCCGTCGAATACATCAGCCCCAGGCGGAACAGGTCGTCGCCGTCCATGTCCGGGGTGGGCAGCGGGATTCCCGCGTCCTCGGTCGCTTCGTGCGCCAGTTCTTGCGCGATCATAGCCATGTCCTCCAGCCGGTCCGTTCTGGACCCGCCCTCTGACACGCAGGAAACGGCGCCGCGCTTGAAGTTAAAGTTAATGGCGAACGGCGTTCCTGGACTTTTTTGCTAAGATGCAATGAACGCTCAAAGCCCGAATTCACGGGCTGTGAACGTCCTGGAAAGGTCGCGTTTACGAACGGGGTTCAGCGGGCGCGTTGACCGAACAGCATCCTGCGCGCGTCCTCGGCCGCCTTGCCACTGGCGGCCAGGTTCGAGCGCAGGTCGTCGCCAAGGGCGCGACCCTTGACGACCGCCGGACGCGCGCCGACGCGGTCCAGCCAGGCCTTCAGATGCGGGAAGTCGTCCAGGGTCTGGCCCTGAAGCGCGGGCAGGATCCACGGCCAGATGGCCATGTCGGCGATGGAATAGTCGCCCGCCACATAGTCGCGGTCAGCCAGGCGCCGGTCCAGCACGCCGTACAGACGGTTCACCTCGTTGGTATAGCGGGCCACGCCATAGGCCAGCTGGCGCTGATCCTTGATCATGGCGGGGGCATACTGGCGGAAATGGTGGGTCTGGCCGGCCATGGGGCCCAGGCCGCCGACCTGCCAGAACAGCCACTGGTCCACCTCGGTCCGGGCGCGGATGTCGGCGGGATAGAAACGGCCGGACTTGTTCCCGAGATATTGCAGGATGGCGCCGCTCTCGAAGATCGACAGGGGCTGGCCGTCCGGGCCGTCGGGATCGACGATGGCGGGCATGCGGCCGTTGGGACTGATGGCCTGGAATTCCGGCGTGAACTGCTGGCCCGCGCCGATGTTCACGGGCTTCATCTCATACGGCAGGCCCATCTCCTCCAGCGCAATCGAGACCTTCCAGCCATTGGGCGTGGGCCAGTACCAGAGTTCGATCGGGCGGGTCATCGGCGGTTCCCTGTTGAAGGCGTCGTCTCATCTGGGTCATCGACAGGACCCCCGCAAGCGGCTGACGCCGCCGTTCAGCCACAGTTCATGCGCCGAAGCCGACTGTCACGCCATCGACGGGTTGGCTGACCCCCCTTTGAACGGAGCAGACAGATGAACCGCCTGACCAAGGCCGCGATCGTCGCCCTGGCGCTGAGCACGACGGCGGCGCCTCTGGCCGCCTCGGCCCAGAACCGCAACGACCGCGAATGGCGCCAGGATCGACGCCATGACAATCGCGACCATCGCCAGGATCGCCGCGATGACCGCCGCGATTACCGGCAGGACCGGCGCGAGGATCGCCGCGACTGGCGCAACGAACGCCGGGATGATCGTCGCGACTATCGCAACGACCGCCGCAGCGACCGCTGGGACCGCAACAACCGCGACTGGTGGCGGGGCCGTGCTGAGTTCCGCGACTATCGCGGCGCCCGCAGCGGCTACTGGTATGCGCCGGGCCACGGCTATTACCGGGTCGAGCCGCGCTATCAGGGCTATCGCTGGAGCCGGGGCGGTTATCTGCCCGCCGCCTATCGCGGCTACTATGTGAACGACCCGTATTTCTATGGCCTGCAGCCTGCGCCGCGCGGCTATCGATATGTGCATGCGGGCAATGACATCGTGCTGATGGCGGTGGCCACCGGCCTGATCGCCAGCGTGCTGTACGGCGTGTTCTAGAGCCCGGCGCCGTTATGAGAAGAAGCCCCGCAAGCCTTGTCTTGCGGGGCTTTTTTCATGACCAAAGCGCCATCCGGCCACCGACCCGCGTTCAGCCGCCGTTCATGGCGCCAGGCTGATTATTCCGACAACGCCGCCTTTCCCGGCGGTACAGGATAACGACGATGAAACGCACCTTGATGGTGTTCACCGCCCTGGCCAGTTTCGCGGTTCCGGCCGCGGCGCCGCTGGCGGTTCTGGCGCAGGACGGTGGCCAACGCGCCGCCCAGCGCGCCGAGCGTGACGCCCGACGGGGCCCCGGCCCCGTGCTGTCCGAAGGCGGCGCCGCCCCTGGCCGTCA
This sequence comes from Brevundimonas sp., assembly GCF_004210735.1. Taxonomy (GTDB): domain Bacteria; phylum Pseudomonadota; class Alphaproteobacteria; order Caulobacterales; family Caulobacteraceae; genus Brevundimonas. The sequence goes on along the minus strand of NZ_SDZL01000003.1, from coordinate 40,002 downwards.
GGAGGGTCGCCCAACACGCGGCGATCGCGGCGACCAGCCGCGCGAAGGACGCCCCGGCCGGCCCGAGGGTCGGCCCTCCGCGCCCTCGCGCCCCGACAGCGCCAATCGGCCCGACCGTCCGCAACGGCCGGATCGCCCGGCGGGTCAGGAGCGGCCGAATCGGCCGGATCGCCCCGGTTCCGAGCGTCCGAACTCTGACCGTCCCGGGCAAGGTCGACCCGACGCCGGTCGTCCAGACCGGCCGGGTCGTCCCGATCAGGGTCGTCCCAATCGCCCGGATCGGCCGGGACAAGGTCGCCCGGATGCGGACCGCCCGGATCGGCCGGGGCGTCCCGATCAAGGCCGCCCGAACCGGCCGGATCGCCCCGACAGACCCGATCGGCCGGACCGTCCGGATCGGCCCAATCGTCCCGGTGGCGGCTGGAACAACAGCGACCGCGACCGTCAGGAATGGCGCAATCGCTGGAACCGCGACCAGTGGCGCAATGACTGGGGCCGTCGTCACAACCGTGGCGACTGGTGGCGGCACGACAACCGGTTCCGCGGCTGGTCGGGCGTGCGGATCGGCTTCTATTTCGCGCCGGGCTACGGCTACTACAACGTCCCGCGCAGCTATTGGGGCCAGCGCTTCCATGAAGGCAGCTACCTGCCCTCGCTGTTCTGGCGCTACGAGATCCGCGACTACGCCGCCTGGGGCCTGCCGTGGCCGCCGGCGGGGACGATGTGGGTCATGGTCGACAACAACATCTATCTGGTCGACCGGTTCGACGGACAGATCATAGACGTGATCCACGACGCCTGGCGCTGGTAGGCGTCGAACACTGAAAAGGCCCCGGATCGCCAGGGCCTTTTTTCTTCTGCCTTCTCCCCTCGGGGAGAAGGTGAGAGCCAGCGGCGCTCGGATGAGGGGGCGCTGTCAGCGGGCAAACGGTTTGATGTCGAGGGCGCGGCGAACAGCCCCCTCATCCGTCTTGCTCCGCAAGCCACCTTCTCCCCCGAGGGGAGAAGGGTTCGGTTATAGCCCCAGCTTAGCTTTCAGGATGTCGTTGACGGCGGCCGGGTTGGCCTTGCCGCCGGTGGCCTTCATGACCTGGCCGACGAACCAGCCGATGGCCTGGGGCTTTTCGGCGACGGCGGCGGCCTTGTCAGGGTTGGCGGCGATGATCTCGTCCACGGCCTTTTCGATGGCGCCGGTGTCGGTGACCTGTTTCAGGCCGTGCTTCTCCACAACCTCGGCGGGGCTGCCTTCGCCGTTCCAGACGTGGTCGAAGACTTCCTTGGCGATCTTGGACGAGATGACGTTCGTCTCGATCAGTTCGACCAGCTGGGCGACGTGGGCGGCGGGCAGCGGGTTGTCGCTGAAGTCCCGACCGTCGGTGGCCAGGCGCGCCGACAACTCGTTCGTGACCCAGTTGGACACCAGCTTGGCGTCGCGACCTTTCGCGGCGGCCTCGAAATAATCCGCCTTGGCCTGTTCCGAGATCAGGACCACCGCGTCGTATTGCGACAGGCCATAGTCGGCCATCAGGCGACGGCGCTTCTCGTCCGGCAGTTCGGGCAGGTTGGCTTTGATGTCGTCGATCCAGGCCTGCTCGATCTCCAGCGGCAGCAGGTCGGGGTCGGGGAAGTAGCGATAGTCCTGCGCCTCTTCCTTGGAGCGCATGGAGCGGGTTTCGCCGGCCGTGGGATCGTACAGGCGGGTTTCCTGCGTGATCGAACCGCCGTCTTCCAGGATCTCGATCTGGCGCCGCGCCTCGTACTGGATCGCCTGGCTGATGAAGCGGAACGAGTTGACGTTCTTGATCTCGCAGCGCGTGCCCAGATAGCTGAAGTCGCCGGTGGCCTTGAACTTCTCATAGTTCCCGGCGCGGCAGACCGACACGTTCACGTCGGCGCGCAGATTGCCCTTTTCCATGTCGCCGTCGCAGGTGCCCAGATAGACCAGGATAGTCCGGATCTTCTTGACGTAGGCGACCGCCTCTTCCGGCGAGCGGATGTCGGGACGCGAGACGATCTCCATCAGGGCCGTGCCCGCGCGGTTCAGATCGACATAGCTTTCGGTCGGCGACAGGTCGTGGATCAGCTTGCCCGCGTCCTGTTCCAGGTGCAGGCGCTCGATCCCGACGTTGAAGAAGCTGCCGTCCTCGGCCTCGACCTCGACCACGCCTTCACCGACGATCGGGTGATACAGCTGGCTGATCTGATAGCCGGTGGGCAGGTCGGGATAGAAGTAGTTCTTGCGGTCGAACTGGCTGCGCGTGTTGATCTGCGCCTTCAGGCCCAGGCCGGTCTTCACCGCCTGTTCGACGCAGTGTTTGTTCAGCGTGGGCAGCATGCCGGGGAAGCCTGCATCCACCAGCGACACCTGCTCGTTCGGCCCCGCGCCGAAGCCGACGGCGGCGCCGGAGAACAGCTTGGCCTTCGACGCCACCTGGGCGTGGATTTCCAGCCCCATGACGATTTCCCAGGCGCCCGTGCGGCCCTGGATGAGTTTCGAGTTCGTTGCAGTGTCGGTCATGTCGTCATCTTTAGCCCTCTCCCAGCGGGAGAGGGAGGGCCCCATCGACAAAGTCGATGGGAGGGTGAGGGGTTACGCCGTCGGCCATATGGGCCTGAGCCCGTACAGCATCCAGCACACGTTGAAGGTCGGTCTCGACCTCCTCATTCAAAAATCGCAGCACAAACCAGCCGCGCGCCTCGATCTCGTTCTGACGGATCAGGTCATGGCTGGCCTGGTCGTCATCCTCATGTATCCCGCCATCCAGTTCGATGACCAGCCGGGCCTTTTCGCAGGCGAAGTCCGCGAAATAGCGCCCCAGCGGATACTGTCGCCGGAATTTCAGGCCATCGAGACGTCCGCCGCGAATGGCCTGCCACAACCTATCCTCGGCCCAGGTTTGGCGCTGGCGAAGGGTTCGTGCTCGTTCTGTCCGCGTATCATCGGCCAACGGCGTAACCCCTCACCCTCCCCCGCTTCGCGCGGGTCCCTCCCTCTCCCGCTGGGAGAGGGTTCAGGAAATCACCACCACTTCTCAGGCTTGGCCGTGAACCCCGCCGCGTCTTCCAGCGCGCCGGCGACCTGGAAGACGGTCGCTTCGTCCAGGGCCTTGCCGATGACCTGAAGGCCCAGGGGCAGGCCGTTGGCGTCCAGGCCCGCAGGGACCGAGATTCCGGGCAGGCCCGCCAGGTTGGTCGTCACGGTGAAGATGTCGTTCAGATACATCGTCACCGGGTCGATCTGCTTGTCGCCGATGGCGAAGGCGGCCGACGGGGTCGAGGGCGTCAGGATCGCGTCCACCCGGCCCCAGACGTTGTCGAAATCCTCGGCGATGCGGCGGCGGACCTTGAGCGCCCGCATATAATAGGCGTCGTAGAAGCCGGCCGACAGCACATAGGCGCCGATGGTCAGGCGACGCTGAACCTCCTTGCCGAAGCCCTCGGCGCGCGAGGTGGCGTACAGGTCGTCCAGCGAGGTGAACTGTTCGGCGCGGTGGCCGAAACGCATGCCGTCATAGCGGGCCAGGTTCGACGACGCCTCGGCCGGGGCCACGATGTAATAGGTCGGCAGGGCGTATTTGGTGTGCGGCAGGCTGATCTCGACGATCTCGCAGCCGGCGGCCTTGAGCCACTGGACACCCTGGTCCCACAGGGCCTGAATCTCGGCCGGCATGCCGTCGATGACGTATTCGGCGGGCACGCCGATGCGCAGGCCCTTGACCGACTGGCCGACCGAGCGGGTCCAGTCGGGCGTCGGGACGTCCAGGCTGGTCGCATCCTTGGCGTCGTAGGAGCACATGGAGTTCAGCAGCAGGGCGGCGTCCTTGACCGTCCTGGTGATCGGTCCGGCCTGGTCCAGCGAGCTGGCGAAGGCGACCATGCCGAAGCGGCTGGCGCGGCCATAGGTCGGCTTGATCCCCACGGTGCCGGTGAAGGCGGCGGGCTGGCGGATCGAGCCGCCGGTGTCGGACGCGGTCGCGGCCAGGCACAGGTCGGCGGCGACGGCCGAGGCCGAACCGCCGGACGAGCCGCCGGGGGTCAGGTCGGCGTTCGAGGCGTTGGACTTCCACGGGTTCACCACGGGGCCGAAGGCGCTGGTCTCGTTCGACGAGCCCATGGCGAACTCGTCCATGTTCAGCTTGCCCAGCATGACCGCCCCGTCGCGCCACAGATTGGCGGTGACGGTCGATTCATAGGGCGGAACGAAGCCGCGCAGCATGTTGGAGCCGGCGGTCGTCTGGACCCCCTCGGTGCAGAACAGGTCCTTGATGCCCAGCGGCGCGCCTTCCAGCGCCCCGCCCTCGCCCTTGGCCAGTTTGGCGTCAGAGGCGCGGGCCTGTTGCAGGGCCTTGTCCCCTGTCACCTCGACATAGGCGTTCAGGGTCGGATTGGCGGCGGCGATGTTGGTCAGGAAGGCCTGGGTGATTTCCTGGGACGAGAAGGTTTTCGCCTTCAGGCCGTCAACGGCGTCGGACAGCGTCAGCTTGGTCAGATCGGTCATGGCTTACTCGACCACCTTGGGCACGACGAAGAAGCCGTCAGCCGACTTCGGCGCGTTCGACAGGATCGCGTCCACCTTGGCGCCGTCGGTGACGACGTCGTCGCGCAGGCGCATCGGCTGGGCGACGTTCGAGGTCATCGGCTCGACGCCCTGGATGTCGACCTCGTTCAACTGCTCGATCCAATTCAGGATGCCGTTCAGTTCCTGGGCCAGCGGCTCCAGGCGGTCTTCGGGGGTCTTGATGCGGGCGAGATGCGCGACCTTGCGCACCGTCGCGGCGTCGATGGCCATGCGGCCCTCCAAACGTGACAGGATCAGGCGCCGGGATTAGCCCCGCGAGCCCGGTTTCACAAGAAGATGCGACTTATCGCGCGGGGGTGACGGTGATCGTCGCGGGCGGTTCGCCCTGCGGCCCCCGCGCGAAGCCGACGATCATCCGGCGCGTCGCCTGACCGATCACGCCCGTGTCAGGGTTGTGAGTGCTTTCACGCACCTCCAGATCGACGCGACCCGGCGAGCTGGCCACGACCCGGAACGACAGGAAGTCGCCGATCTGGAACACGCGCCAGCCCTGGGCCGGATCGATGAAGACCGCCAGATAGGTGTGCAGGCCGTTCATGGCGGGGTCGCCGCCCGCCAGACCGAACAGTTTGATGGTGGTGTCGCCCTGACCACGCAGCACCACCACCTCGGTGACCGAGGCGGCTTCCTGCCTGTTGGCGGCTGCGGGCGACAGGGTGACGGGCGCGCCGCTCGCCGTCAGCGGTCGGGGAATGTTCGGCGCGGCCACCGGCGGCAGGGGCGATTTCCGGACGGGCGCGGCCAGTTGATCGCAGGCCGAGGCCCCCACAAGGATCGCCAGAAACAGCATCGAACGCATCATCAACCCCACCATCCCTTTGACTTCGCTACGTGGCGGCCGTAACCGCAGCCGGTGCCCGTCCTCGACCTGATCGACCTTCCCGCCGCCTGCCCGCCGAACACCGCCTGGCTGGGGCTGGATATCGGCGAGAACACGATCGGCGTGGCCGTCTCGGACACCAGCCGGATGATCGCCAGCCCGCTGGAGTTGATCCGCAAAACAAAGTTCACGCAAGACGCCGAGAGCCTGTTCCGGATCATGAACGGGCGTAACATCTCGGCGCTGATCATCGGCTTGCCGATGAACATGGACGGATCCGAAGGACCGCGCGCCCAGTCGTGCCGCGCCTTCGCCCGCAATCTGGACCGCATCCGACCGGTCAATGTCGCCTTCCAGGACGAGCGGCTGTCGACCAGTGCGGTCGAGCGGTTTCTGATCGACGAGCTGGACCTGAGCCGCAAGCGCCGCGCCGGGGTGGTGGACCGCACCGCCGCCGCCTGGATCCTGCAGGGCGCGCTGGACCGTTTGAGGGACTGAATGCTGGCCATCGTCGCGGGCGTTCTGCCCGTCTTCGCCCTGATCGTAATCGGTTACGGGTTGAAAGCGTCCGGCTTCCTGCCCGATGCGACGTGGCGGCCGGTCGAGAAGCTGGCCATCCATGTGCTGTATCCCGGCTTCCTGATCCCGGCGATCTGGAACGCCGACATCTCGGGCGGGGGCGCCGGTGCGGCGGGCGCGGCGGCCGTGACGACGGTGCTGATCATCGCGGCGATCACCCTGGCGCTGAAGCCGCTTATGACGATCGACGGGCCGGCCTACACCAGCGTGTTCCAGGGCGTGACCCGCTGGAACAGCTTTGTCTTCCTGCCGGTGATCCAGGCGACCTATGGGCCCGAAGGGCTGGCGCTGGCGGCGGTGGTGATCGCGGCCATGATCCCGGCGACCAACATCCTGTGCGTCATCGTGCTGGCCAAATGGGGAGCGGACGAGCGGTCGACCTCGCCGCTGGCGCTGGCGCGGGCGATCCTGTCGAACCCGATCCTGCTGGCCTGTCTGATCGGGCTGGCGCTGAACCTGCTGCATGTGCCGCGACTGCCGGGGATTTCGGAAACGCTGGAGTTGCTGGGCGCCAGCGCCCTGCCGCTGGGCCTGATCGTGGCGGGCGCCGGGCTGAGCTTCCGCGAGGTGGCGCGCAAGCGCGTGACCATCGGCGTCGTGACCTTCGTCAAGCTGGTGATCACGCCGCCGCTGATGTGGGGGCTGTGCCTGCTGTACGGCGGCGACCAGACGGCCCAGGGCATCGCCCTGCTGTGCGGCGCGGCGCCGGGCGCGGCGGCCAGCTATATCCTGGCGCGGCAAATGGGCGGGGACGCGCCGCTGATGGCCGGAATCGTGGCCCTGACGACCGTCTTTTCGGCCATCGGCATCCCCGTGGTGCTGGCGGTGTTCCATCTGGCCTGAATCACGCCTATAGCGGCGTCTCGATGACACATGCCGCCCCCGTCACCGAAATCATTGAGGAGCGGCTGGTCCCGTTCCCGCAGGATCACTTTCTGTCGGCGGGGGATCTGAACCCCTGGTTCACGCCGCAACTTCTGGACTTGGCCGACGCCTTCGTCGACTTCAACCGCCAGTCGGCCAAGGGCGTCGACCTGATGCGCGGCCAGACGGTCGTGAACCTGTTCTTCGAGAACTCGACCCGCACCAGCTCCTCGTTCGAGATCGCGGCCAAGCGGCTGGGCGCGGACGTGGTGACCATGCCGGTGTCCGCCTCGTCCGTCGCCAAGGGCGAGACGCTGATCGACACGGCGGTGACGCTGAACGCGATGAAGCCGGAAATCCTGGTGGTCCGGCACGGCGCGTCGGGCGCGGTGGATCTGCTGTCGCAAAAGGTCGGCTGTGCGGTAGTGAACGCCGGTGACGGCCGGCATGAGCATCCGACCCAGGCGCTGCTGGACATGCTGTCGCTGCGCCGCGCGTTCGGCGATGTGACCAGCCTGACGGTCGCCATCTGCGGCGACGTGGCTCACAGCCGGGTGGCGCGTTCGAACGTGGCGCTGCTGTCGATGATGGGCGCGCGGGTGCGCCTGATCGGGCCGCCGACGCTGGTGCCGGGCGACGCCGACCGCTGGGGCTGCGAGGTTTTCCATGACATGAAGGAAGGCCTGCAAGGCGTTGATGTGGTGATGATGCTGCGCCTTCAGCTGGAGCGGATGACCGGCGCGCTGGTCCCGTCGACGCGCGAATATTTCCGCTTCTGGGGTCTGGATCGCGAAAAGCTGGCCTGGGCCAAACCCGGCGCCAAGGTGATGCACCCCGGTCCGATGAACCGGGGGGTCGAGATCGATTCCGACGTGGCCGACGACCTGTCGGTGTCGCTGATCCAGGATCAGGTCGAGATGGGGGTCGCCGCGCGCATGGCCGTGCTGGCGTCCCTGGCCTACCGCCGCGCGGGAGGCGCCGCATGACCGCCGCTCTAGCCATCATCAACGCCCGCCTGCTGGACCCGGCGACCGACTATGACGGCCCCGGCGCGGTGCTGGTGCAGGATGGCCGCATCACCCAGGTCATTCGCGGTCAGGCCACAGCCCGGCCCGAGGGCGTGACGGTCATCGACGCGCAGGGCCTGTGCCTGGCGCCGGGCCTGATCGACATCCGGGTCAAGACCGGCGAGCCGGGGAACGAACCCAAGGAGACGCTGAAGTCGGCCAGCCTGTCGGCGGCGGCGGGCGGCGTCACCACCATCGTGGTCCAGCCGGACACCGATCCGGCCATCGATGATCCCGCCCTGATCGACCACATCCAGCGGCGCGGCGCGGCGCTGGATCTGGTCAACGTCCGTGCGGCGGGCGCGGCGACGCAAGGCCGCGACGGCCAGCGCATGGCCGAGATCGGCCTGATGCATGAGGCGGGCGCCCTGTATTTCACCGACGGCGACCGGGTCATCGCCAACAGCCGCACCCTGCAGCGGGTGATGAGCTATGCTGCCGCCTTCAACGCCCTGATCGCCTGCCGTCCGGCCGATCCGTGGCTGTCTGACGGCGCGGTGGCGACCGGCGGCGAACTGGCCACGCGACTGGGTTTGCCCGCCGCCCCGGCCATCGCCGAGCGTATCCAGCTGGAACGCGACCTGGCCCTGGTCGAACAGACCGGCGCGCGCTTCCTGGTCGATCAGATCTCGACCGAGGGCGCGCTGGACACGCTGGCGCGGGCGCGGGGCAAGGGGCTGGAGGTCGCGGCCTCAACCTCGATCAACCATCTGTGCTTCAACGAGATCGACATCGGCGACTATCGCACCTTCTACCGGCTGGACCCACCGCTGCGGTCCGAGGCCGACCGGCAGGCGCTGATCGAGGCGGTGCGCGAGGGGCTGATCGACGTCATCACCTCGGCCCACTGCCCCGAACCGGCCGAGAACAAGCGCCGCCCCTTCGCCGAGGCGGCGCCCGGCGCCGTGGGTCTGGAGACCCTGCTGCCCGCCGCCCTGACGACGTTGCATCACGAACACGGGCTGGACCTGCTGGACGTGCTGCGCCCCCTGACGCAGGGGCCGGCAGGCCTGCTGGGGCTGGATGCGGGGGTGCTGGCGATGGACGCCCCGGCGGACCTGATCCTGTTCGATCCGAACGCCCCCGTGGTCATCGATGCGGCGACGCTGAAGTCCAAGTCCAAGAACTCGCCCTTCGACGGGCGGCGTCTGCAAGGCAGGGTCTTGCTCACGGTCGTCGGCGGACGCATCGTCCACGATCAACGCTAGGGGAGCGAATCACGTGCAGGATCTGGTCGCGCCAGCGCTCGGCACGCTGGGACTGGTCGCCGTCGGGGGCTATCTGCTCGGCTCGATCCCTTTCGGCGTGATCCTGACCCGCGCAGCGGGCGCCGGGGACGTGCGCAATATCGGCTCTGGCAATATCGGGGCGACCAACGTCCTGCGCACCGGCCGCAAGGATCTGGCGCTGGCCACCCTGCTGCTGGACGCCGGCAAGGGCGCGGCGGCGCTGCTGATCGCCCGGTATTTGTTCAATAGTGAAGTCGCGGGCGCCATCGCCGGCGGCGCGGCCTTTCTGGGTCACCTGTTCCCCGTCTGGCTGGGGTTCAAGGGCGGCAAGGGGGTGGCGACCTTCTTTGGCCTGATCCTGGCCGCGTGCTGGCCGCTGGGCCTGCTGGCGGCGGCGACCTGGTTGCTGACCGCCCTGCTGTTCCGGATTTCGTCGCTGGGGGCGCTGGTCGCATCGGCCGCGACGCCCTTCTATGCCCTGCTGCCGCTGGCGGCGCTGGCCCTGCCCGCCCCCGCGCCGATCTTCGTGTTGAGCGTGTTCACCGCCGTGCTGATCTATATCCGGCACCATGAGAACATCGCCCGGCTGCTGAAGGGCCAGGAGCCGCGCATCGGGGCCAGGAAGGCTTGACCCCCCTGTCCGACGCCGAGCGTTTCGCCCGGCTTCGGCTGGCCCGCACCGACCGGATCGGCCCGGTCGCCTTTTCCCAGCTGTTGCAACGGTTCGGCACGGGCGTGCGCGCGGTCGAGGCCTTGCCCGACCTGGTGCGGCGCGGCGGCGGGGCCGGCTATTCGCTGGCGGATGCGGGGCGCATCGAGGCCGAGCTGGCGGCCGGAGACAAAGCGGGCGCGCATCTGGTGCTGCTGGGCGACGCGGCCTATCCGACGCCGCTGGCCGCCGTGGATCCGCCGCCGCCTGTGCTGTGGGCGCTGGGGGACGTCAGTCTGATGGCGCGGCCCTGTATCGCCATGGTGGGCGCGCGCGTGGCCTCGGCCGGTGGCCAGCGTATTGCGCGCGGATTGGCCCAGCAACTGGGCGAGGCGGGTCATGTGGTCGTGTCGGGTCTGGCGCGCGGCGTCGATGCGGCGGCGCATCTGGGCGCCCTGCCCACCGGCACGGTCGCCGTGCTGGGCGGCGGGGTGGACGACATCTACCCGCCCGACAACGCCGACCTGTATCGCCAGATCGCCCAGGGCGGCTGCGTCGTGTCTGAAAATCTGATGGGCGCGCGGGCCCAGGCGCGCGACTTCCCGCGCCGCAACCGCATCATATCGGGCCTGTCGCGCGGCGTGATCGTGGTCGAGGCCGAGATCCGCTCAGGCTCGCTGATCACCGCCCGGCTGGCGGCGGAACAGGGGCGCGATGTGTTCGCCGTGCCGGGATCGCCGCTAGACCCCCGCTCGCGCGGGCCGAACGACCTGCTGCGGCAGGGCGCGATCCTGTGCGAGGGGTTGGAGGATGTGGAGCGGGCCTTCTCGACCCTGAGGACGCTGCGAGAGCCGGCGGACGACAGCGTGTTCGACGCCTCGCCCGACGATCTGGATGACGCGCTGATCGAGGCGGTCGCGGCCCTGCTGTCGCCCACCCCGACGCCGCGCGACGAACTGGCGCGGGCGCTGAACCGGCCCGTGGCCGAGGTCGCGGCGGCCCTGCTGGAGTTGAGCCTGGCCGGGCGAGCGACCCTGCTGTCGGGCGGCCTGGCCTCGCTCTAGCTGCGGGTCTTGGGCGGGTTGTCGGCCCGGCGCGCGGCCTCGTCCAGAAGATCGCCGAGGCCGCCGTCGCCATCCCACCGCGCCATCCGGGCCAGTTCCTGCGCCATGGCGCAGATGTATTCGCGCACCGGATAGTCGTCGGCGTGGGGCGTTCCGGCGCCCCGCCGGTCAGTCGGGGTCGCAACCTGTTCGTGTCCACTCGCGCCGTTTGGCATGCCTTGCTCCCGCTCTGGTTACATCAGCATAAATAACAATCTATAGGTGCACAACAGGGCGTGAACAGCTTGCGGTCAGCCGCGACGTTCCGGGGCTCATTGACATGGCGCCGCTGGCCAACCACGTTCGCGCCCCTTCCTAACAAGCGGCGCCCCATGAACCTCGTCATCGTCGAGAGCCCGGCCAAGGCCAAGACCATCAACAAATACCTGGGCCCGGACTACAAGGTTCTGGCGTCGTACGGGCACATCCGCGACCTGCCGTCAAAGGACGGATCGGTCCTGCCCGACGACGATTTCGCCATGCAATGGGAGATCGACGTCAAGGCGTCCAAGCGGATGAGCGAGATCGCCGAGGCCGCCAAGGCCGCCGACCGCGTCATCCTGGCCACCGACCCCGACCGTGAGGGCGAGGCGATCAGCTGGCACGTGCTAGAGGTGCTGAACAAGAAAAAGGCGCTGAAGGACACCGACGTGCAGCGCGTCACCTTCAACGCCATTACCAAGTCCGCCGTGCTGGAGGCCATGGCCCAGCCGCGTCAGCTGGATATGGAGCTGGTCGAGGCCTATCTGGCGCGGCGCGCGCTGGACTATCTGGTGGGTTTCAACCTGTCGCCGGTGCTGTGGCGCAAGCTGCCGGGCGCTCGCTCGGCCGGACGGGTGCAGTCCGTCGCCCTGCGTATCGTCGTCGATCGCGAACTGGAGATCGAACGGTTCAGGGCCCAGGAGTACTGGTCGGTCGAGGCCGATCTGATCGCCGACAGCCCCCCTTTCACCGCGCGGCTGGTCAAGCATGACGGCAAGCGGGTCCAGCGTCTGGACATCGTCTCGGAAGCCATGGCCGGCGCCGCGCGCGCCGCCATCAACGCTGGCGACTTCACCATCAAGTCGGTCGAGAAGAAGCCGGCCAGGCGGTCCCCCGCCCCGCCCTTCACCACCTCGACCCTTCAACAGGAAGCCTCGCGCAAGCTGGGCTTCACCGCCCAGCGCACCATGCAGGCGGCGCAGAAGCTGTATGAAGGCGTCGACGATACCGGCGGCCTGATCACCTATATGCGGACCGACGGCCTGTTCGTCAGCCCCGAAGGGATCGCCCAGGCGCGTCAGGTCATCGCCGACCGCTTTGGCCCCGCCTATGTCCCGGCCGAGCCGCGCTACTACAAGACCAAGGCCAAGAACGCCCAGGAAGCGCACGAGGCGATCCGCCCGACCAATCTGACGCGCCATCCCGACAGCCTGCGCATCGATCCCGACCTGCAGCGTCTGTATGAACTGATCTGGAAGCGGATGATCGCCTCGCAGATGGAATCGGCACGTCTGGACCGCACCTCGGTCGAGATCGAGACGCCTGACGGCAAGACCGGCCTGCGCGCCACTGGCCAGGTCGTCGCCTTCGACGGCTTCATCGCCGCCTATGAAGAAGGCCGCGACGAAAAGCAGAAAGGGTCCGAGGACGAGGATGACGACGGCGGCCGCCTGCCCGCGCTGAAGGAAGGCGCCAAGGCCAGGGTCGAGGCCATCCGCACCGACCAGCATTTCACCGAACCGCCGCCGCGCTTCTCGGAAGCGACCCTGGTCAAGAAGCTGGAAGAGCTGGGGATCGGCCGTCCATCGACCTATGCCTCGATCCTGACGACCCTGCGCGACCGCGAATACGTCCGCATGGACAAGAACCGCTTCTATCCCGAGGACAACGGCCGGCTGGTCACCGCCTTCCTGGAGGAGTTCTTCGCCCAGTGGGTCGAATATGACTTCACGGCCGATCTGGAAGGACAGCTGGACGAAGTGTCCGAGGGGCAGCTGGACTGGAAGGTGCTGCTGCGCGACTTCTGGTCCAAGCTGAAACCCGCCACGGACGCCGTGCTGGCGCGCCAGGGCGTGATCGATCAACTGGATGAGGCGATCGGCCCCTTCCTGTTCCCGGACAAGGCTGACGGGTCGGACCCGCGGCTCTGCCCCGTCTGCGGCACGGGCCGGCTGCATCTGAAGGCCAGCTTCAAGATGAAGTCGTCCTTCATCGGCTGCTCCAATTATCCCGAATGCCGCTACACGCGCGGCTTTGGCGGCGGCGCCAACGCCGAGGACGCCGGGTCCGACCGTGATCTGGGCGTTGATCCGGCGACCGGCCAGCCGGTCGCGCTGAAGATCGGCCGCTTTGGACCCTATGTCGAAACCGCGGCCGAGCCGGGCGCCGACAAGCCGAAACGCTCGTCCCTGCCCAAGGGTTGGTCGCCCGCGACGCTGACGCTGGAACAGGCCGTTCGCCTGTTGAGCCTGCCCCGCGAGGTGGGCGTTCACCCCGAGGACGGCAAGCCGATTACGGCGGGCCTGGGCCGCTATGGCCCGTTCGTCCAGCACGCCGGGACCTATGCCAACGTCTCGGACATCGACGAGGTGTTCGAGGTCGGCCTGAACCGCGCCGTCGCCCTGCTGGCGGAAAAGCGCGCCGGTCGGGCCGGGCGTGGCGCAGCCACCGCCCCGCTGAAGGATCTGGGCGCCCACCCGGAGACGGGTGAGCCGATCCACGTCATGGCCGGCCGCTTCGGCCCCTATGTGAAGTCCGGCAAGATCAACGCCACCCTGCCCAAGGGCACGGCGCCCGAGGATCTGACGCTGGAAGACGCCCTGCCCCTGCTGGCCGCCAAGGCGGGCGCAGCACCCAAGGCCAAGAAGGCGGCGGCGAAGAATCCGGCCGCCGCCAAGAAGCCAGCAGCCAAGAAGGCCACCGCGAAGAAGCCGGCGGCGAAGAAGGCTCCGGCGAAGAAGAAGGCCGAGTAATCCCCTTCTCCCCTCGGGGGAGAAGGTGGCTTGCGCAGCATGACGGATGAGGGGGCGGTTGGCCCCATGCTCATCGCCTGCCGTCCTGCCGCTGACAGAGCCCCCTCATCCGAGCGCCTCCGGCGCCCACCTTCTCCCCCGAGGGGAGAAGGATCAGGGCCGCCCCTGGCCATTGCGCCAGCCCGGCCCGGCCAGGCGCTGCGCATGCTCGCGCACGTCGGCGGGCCAGTCGGCGACGGCGTCGTCAAAGGCGGTCCAGTCGCCGGCGAACAGGACGCGGGTCGCCTGTTCATAACCGGGCAGATCGCCGCCGACGGCGGTCATGAAGCGATAGGCCGCCTCCTTGGCCAGACGCGCGCGGTCCGGTCCCTGGGCGTCGCGCAATGCGCCCTCGACCAGCTTGCGCAGGGTGACCGAGGCCCCGCCCGGCTGGGACGCCAGCCAGTCCCAGTGGCGCGGCAACAGCGTCACCTCGCGCGCTGCGACGCCCAGTTTGGGGCGGCCCGGCCCGCGCTTCTCGACCGCGACAGGCTGCAATCGCGCCAGCACGTCAGACAGGTCGCCGCGCAGGTCGAACTCAACCGCACGCGCATCAGCGTCGGAGAAAACCAGCACCGGCTGACCAGCGTCATGCGCAGCCTTTGCGGCGGTCGCGACCTCGACCGAGGTTCCGGTCGCCAGACGTCGGGCGCCGGAGAAGGCAGTGCAGGTGGGAGCGGTGTCGGACATGGCGGCCTCATTGATCTGAAGCCGCGATATACCCGGATGAAATCAACGCGTCAAATTTATCCGGGTATTATCTTTCGGCGCGACGGTCGTCGGGAATAATCGAGCCGGCGATCCAGCTGACGATGCCCGTGACGATGGCCGCGCCGATCCCCGCCCACAGGCCATCGACCGCAAAGCCGCCCAGGACCATCGCCGTCAGCCCGATCATCGCCGCGTTCACCACCAGCAGGAACAGGCCGAACGTCACCAGCGTCAGCGGGAAGGTCAGCACCACCATGATCGGCCGCACGACGGCGTTGACCAGACCCAGGATGACCGCCGCCGCGATCAGCGAGCCGGTGTTGGTGAAATCGACGCCCGGCACGACCTGGGCCGACAGCCACAGGCCGATGGCCGTGACCACGGCCTGAACGATGAAACGCAGCATGGCGACCTCTCCGGGCTAAACCTCAGCTTGACCATATAGCGCGCCGGTGGGCGTTTGGCTCCCCGCCCCCAGCTGCTACTGATTTGGTTCGACAGCGACACGGAGACCGACGATGAGCCTTCACGGCGCCTATGACCCCGACAATATCTTCGGCAAGATCCTGCGCGGCGACATCCCCAGCGTGAAGGTGTGGGAGGACGATCAGGTCCTGGCCTTCATGGACGTCTTTCCCCAGTCCGAGGGGCATGTGTTGGTGGTGTCCAAGACCTCGCAGGCGCGCACCATCCTGGAGATCGAGCCCGAGGCGCTGGAGCGCCTGATCCTGGCGGTCCAGCGCACGGCTCGCGCGGTTGAGAAGGCGCTGGCGCCCGAGGGGCTGAGCGTCATGCAGTTCAACGGCGAGGCGGGCGGGCAGACCGTCTTCCACCTGCATTTCCACATCGTGCCGCGCTGGACCGACCGGCCGATGAAGGGCCACGGCCATGCGCCGATGGCGGACACGGATCAGCTCAAGGCGCTGGCTGCACGCATCGCCGCGGCGCTGGACTGATTTCCTTCTCCCCTCGGGGGAGAAGGTGGCTTGCGGAGCAAGACGGATGAGGGGGCGGTTGGCCTCACCCTCGACATCAAGCCGTCTGCTCGCTGACACAGCCCCCTCATCCGAGCGGCTTCGCCGCCCACCTTCTCCCCCGAGGGGAGAAGGATTTTACAGCGGCCCGCGGAAGATGAACCACGCCCCGCCCATGATCAGGCCAAAGCCGACCAGATGGTTCACCGTCAGCTTCTCGCCCAGATAGGTGACCGAAAAGACGGCGAAGACCAGCAGGGTGATCACCTCCTGCATCGTCTTCAGTTCGGCGGCGGAATAGACGGCGTGGCCGATGCGATTGGCGGGCACGGCCAGCCAGTATTCGAAGAAGGCGATGCCCCAGCTCAGCATGACCACGATCCACAGGGGCTTGGTCCCGAATTTCAGGTGGCCATACCAGGCGAAGGTCATGAAGACATTGGACGCCATCAGCATCAGGATGGGCGTCAGATAGGCGGAAAAGGGTGCGGCGACGGGCATGTGACGCACATTGCTTGCACGCCGGAGATTCCGCCAGCATAAGGCGTGCAACGCCGGTTTAGCTCAGTTGGTAGAGCGCCAGTTTTGTAAACTGGATGTCGCGGGTTCGATTCCTGCAACCGGCACCATCATTCCTCTCCCGGCGGCCCCTCCCCGAGCATGTCCGAGACAACCAACAAGCTTGGACACAGGATCGGCGCACGAGGCGGCCGAACGCGTCGCGCCATCCTGGACGCCACGCGGGCGCTTCTGACCCAGAAACACCTGGGCGAGGTTCGGGCCGCGGACGTAGCGCTGGCGGCCGGGGTCTCGGCGCCGACCTTCTACACCTATTTCAAGACGGTGGAGGAAGTGGTGCTGGTGCTGGCCGAGGACGCCGGAACCGACTTCCAGCGGCTGGCCGCGCACGTCCAGGCGGACTGGAGCGGCGAACGGGGCTTCGCCTCGGCGCGGGCGCTGGTGCTGGAGATGCTGTCGCTGTGGGGCGAGCACGGGGCGGTGCTGCGGGTCGAGCACATGCTGGCCGACAAGGGCGAGCCGGCCTTCGCCGAGAGCCGGATCAAGCGGCTGCGGCGGCTGCATCTGGCGCTGGAACGGCGGATCGCCCAGGCCCGATCCAGCGGCTTCCACCCCGAGGGGCTGAACCCCCGCCTGGCGTCCTATGAGACGGCCAGCCTGATCGAATCCGTGGCCGCCGGTTTCGACCTGATGCGCCGCGCCGACACGTCCGAGGCCATCGTGGATACGACGGCGCACATCGTCGTGAAGCTGACGACGGGACGCTGACGCGTTTTCTTAGCGGGCCGCGGTCAGAAGGCTACGCCTTCTCGACCCGACGCGGCCCCTGGCCTCAAGTAGCGCGAAGCGCGATAGGCCGACGCAAAGTCACCCCCCGCCCAGGGCCACCGCGATCCGGTAGACGACGAAGGCCGACAGATAGGCCAGACCGAACATGTAGCCGACCATGATCAGCGTCCATTTCAGCGAGCCCGTCTCGCGACGAACCACGCCGATGGTCGGCAGGCATTGCGGCGCAAAGACGTACCAGGCCAGGAAGGCCAGGCCGGTAGCCAGCGACCAGTCGGCGGCCAGCACCGAAGCCAGTGCGCCGACGTTTTCCTCTGCCCCCGCCACGGCATAGACGGTGCCGAGGACTGCCACCGCCACCTCGCGCGCAGCCATGCCGGGCACCAGGGCCACGACCATCTGCCAGCTGAATCCGATGGGGGCGAAGATGGGTTCCAGCGTCTTGCCGATCATGCCGGCGACGGAATAGTCGATGGCCGGACCGGTCGCGCCTTCGGGCGGATAGGGGAAGGTCGACAGCGCCCAGACGATGATCATCAGCGGCAGGATGATCTTGCCCGCGCGGCGCATGAAGATCTTGGCCCGGAGCCACAGGTTGAACAGGACGCTCTTCACGTCCGGGATCTTGTAGGCCGGCAGCTCCATCATGAAGGGCTCGACCGCGCCGCGCCAGAACACCTTGCGCACCACCAGCGACACCAGCAGCGCAGAAAGGATGCCCGAGGCGTAGAGCCCGAACATCACCAGCCCCTGCAGGTTGGCGAAGCCCCACACCGTCTCGTTCGGAATGAAGGCGGCGATGATCAGCGTATAGACCGGGATGCGCGCCGAGCAGGTCATCAGCGGCGCGACCAGGATGGTGGTCAGGCGGTCGCGCTTCGCCTCGATCACCCGGGTCGCCATGATGCCGGGAATGGCGCAGGCGAAGCTGGACAGCAGGGGGATGAAGGCGCGGCCATGCAGCCCCGCCCCGCCCATGATCTTGTCCATCAGGAAGGCGGCCCGCGCCATGTAGCCGAAGTCTTCCAGCAGTATGATGAACAGGAAGATGATCAGGATCTGCGGCAGGAAGACCAGCACGCTGCCGACGCCCGAGATCAGGCCGTCGACGATCAGGCTCTGCAAAAGGCCGTCCGGCACGACCGCCGCGACCAGGCCGCCCAGCGCGCCGAAGCCCGCCTCGATCAGGTCCATGGCCGGGGTGGCCCAGGCGAAGACCGCCTGGAACATGACGAACAGCACGGCCAACAGAATGACCAGACCCGCGACCGGGTTCAGCAGCACGCTGTCGATCTTGCCCGTCAAGGTGTCCGGCCGCTCGGGCGGGCGGACGCAGGCCTTCATGATGCGCTCGGCCTCACGGTGGGCGGCGCGGATTTCGGCGGCCGAGGGGGCGTGCCAGACATTATGGGTCTCGGCCCGGAACAGGCCGGCCTGCGCCTCGACCGCGGCGACCAGTTCGGGAATGCCGCGCTTTCGGGTGGCCACGGTCGTCACGACCGGCGCGCCCAGTTCAGCGGACAGCCGCTCCAGATCGATGCGCAGGCCCTGACGCTGGGCGATGTCGAACATGTTCAGCGCCAGCACCATCGGCCGGCCGACCTGCTTCAACTCCAGCGCCAGACGCAGCACCAGACGCAGGTTGGTGGCGTCGGCGACACAGACCACCACGTCCGGCGGAACCTCGCCCGCCAGCGTGCCCAGAACGGCGTCGCGGGTGACTTCTTCATCCAGGCTGCGGGCGCGCAGGGAATAGGTGCCCGGCAGGTCCAGAATGGTCATGGAGCGGCCCGCCTCGGAGACGATCCGGCCCTCCTTCCGCTCGACGGTCACGCCGGCGTAGTTGGCGACCTTCTGGTGGGCGCCGGTCAGGGCGTTGAACAGGGCGGTCTTGCCGCTGTTGGGGTTGCCGACCAGGGCGATGCGGGCGGGACGAACGGCGACATCCATCAGGCGGCGTCCAGTTCTACGGTCAGGCTGGCGGCCTCGTGACGGCGCAGGGCGACGCGCATGTCGTCCACCTTGATGGCGATGGGATCGCGGCCGAACAGGCCCTCGTGCAGCAGTTCGACGCGCGCGCCCTCGACAAAGCCCAGTTCCAGCAGGCGACGCTCCAGCTCGACCTCATGCTCCTGATGGTGACAGTGGTCGCCGACCTGGGTGATCACGCCGCGATCGCCGATACGGGCCTGGCTGAGTTTGATGGTCTGGGTCATGACGCTCGCATTATTCCGGCGCGCGAGGCGCCGACCTTCCTGACAGTGATTATCAGGTGCGACCCGACGGCGTCCAGCATGCGACAAGCACAGGCGTTGCGACGAAACGCCCTTGCGCTATCACTGTCGCCGTTACCGGAGACCGCCATGCGCCGCCTGTTCGCCCCTGCCCTGTTGATGCTGTCGCTGGCCGCCTGTGGTTCGGGGGACGAGCCGGCCGATGCGCCCGCGACGCCGACGCCGGTCGCCCTGAGCGCGGAACAGAAGACGGCGCTGATGGCCGCCCTGCCCGCGCCCTATGACGCCGGTGATCTGGAGAACGGCGCCCGCGCCTTCGCCCGGTGCCGGTCCTGCCACACGATCACGCCGAACGGGCCGAACATGACGGGGCCGAACCTGTACGGCGTCTTTGCCCGTCAGGCGGGAACGCACGTCAAATACAACTATTCGCCCGCGCTGAAGGCGGCCGGGTTCGCCTGGGACGCCGAGCGGCTGGACCATTGGCTGCAGAACCCGCGCACCTTCCTGCCGGGGAACAAGATGACCTTCCCCGGCCTGCCCGACGCGACCGACCGACGCGACGTCATCGCCTTCCTGAAGGTCGAGACGGGGTATGCGCCGGCGGCGCAATAACGCGACGCCTCTCCCTCCCCTTCTGGGGAGGGTGGTCGCGCAGCGACCGGGTGGGGAGGGCCTGGCGATGCTGGGCGCGGTGGATGCTCAGCCTGGTCGCCCCCACCCGGCTTCGCCCTTGCGGGCTCAGCCACCCTCCCCGGGACGGGGAGGGAGAAGGCAAGGGTCAGTCAGCCGCCTTGCTCGCGACCTCCTGCGCTTCCCATTCCTCGATCTTGCGCGCGGTGTATTCCGGCGAGCGGGTGAAGCGCGCCAGCACGCCATAGACCACAGGCACCACGAACAGGGTCAGCAGGGTCGCGAACATGGCGCCCGAGAAGATCACCACACCGATGGTCTGGCGGCTGCCCGCGCCCGCGCCTTGCCACAGCATCAACGGCAGGGCGCCGAAGGCGGTGGCGATCGAGGTCATGACGATGGGCCGCAGCCGCAGGGTCGAGGATTCGATGATCGCCTCGCGGATCGATCGGCCCTGATCGCGCAGCTGGTTGGCGAACTCGACGATCAGGATGCCGTTCTTGGCCGCCACCCCGATCAGGATGATCAGGCCGATCTGGCTGTAGATGTTCAGGCTGGAGCCCGCCATCAACAGGCCGAACAGGCCGCCCGCCGCCGCCAGGGGCACAGTCAGCATGATCACCGCCGGGGTGATCCAGCTCTCGAACTGGGCCGCCAGAACCAGGAAGACCAGCAGCAGGGCCAGGCCGAAGGCCGCAGCGACCGCGCCGCCCGCCTCCTGCTGATCCCGGGCCGCGCCGCCCCAGCGGATGGTCGCCAGACCTTGCGGCTGTTTGGCGACCTCGGCGTTCAGGAAGGCCACGGCGTCGGCGATGGTCGTGCCCGGCGCCAGATCGGCCTGAAGGGTGATGGCTCGCTGGCGATCCAGCCGGCGCCGGTCCGGCGTATCGCCCGACGTGCGCGTGGTCACCACCGACGACAGCGGCACCAGTTGACCCGCACCGGTCGAGACATACAGCGCCTCCAGATCCCCGACACCGCGCCGGTTGTCGCGGTCTGTCTGCAGGATGACGTCATATTCCTGACCGCCCTTGATATAGGTCGTGGCGCGGCGGGAGCCGAACATCGTCTCCAGCGTGCGGCCGATCTGCTGGGACGAGACGCCCAGGGCGGCGGCCTTTTGCGGATCGACCTCGACCAGCAGACGGGGCGAGTTCGGCTCGTAGTTCAGACGCGGACGCGAGAAGCCGGGATAGTCCTGGGCCGCCGCCAGAACGGGCTGCAGCCAGTTGTAGATCGGGCCGTATTCGGCCCCGGTCACCACCATCTCGACCGAGTTGGAGTTACCGCCGCCGCGCTGGAAGGCGCCGGGGGTCGAGGCGTTGACCTGGGCGTCGGTCTGGGTGCGCAGCTTGGCGTTAAGCTCCTGCGCGATCTCGTCGGCCGAGCGGGTGCGCTCGGACCAGTCCATGAGCGTCAGGCTGGCGTTACCCGAGTTGAAGCTGCCGCCGCCGAAGCCGGGGGCGGAGACCAGATAGCTGTCGACCTCTCCGTTCGCCCTGTACTCGGCCAGGATCGGCTCCAGACCCAGCATGATCTTGCGGGTGTAGTCGAAGCCCGCGCCCTCCGGCCCCTGGACGCGAACCGAGACGCGGCCGCGATCCTCGGGCGGGACCAGTTCGTCCGGCAGGTGCAGGAACATGGCGACCGCCCCACCCCCGACCAGCAGGATCAGGGCGGCGACACCGACCACGGCGATGCGGCGGCCCAGCAGGGCGTCCAGCGAGCGGCTGTAGGATTCCTTGACCGCATCCATGGTGCGGTCGACCTGACGCGCCAGCCAGCCGGACCCGGCGGCGGGCTTCAGGATCTTGGACGCCAGCATCGGCGACAGGCTGAGCGCCAGGAAGGCCGAGAAGGCCACGGCGGCGGCGATGGCCGCCGCCAGTTCGACGAACAGACGCCCGACATAGCCGGGCAGGAACAGCAGCGGCGCGAACACCGACAGCAGCACGACGGTCGTCGCCACGACAGCGAAGAACACCTGACGCGTCCCCCGCTCGGCCGCGACCAGCGGCGGCTCGCCATGGTCCAGACGACGCTGGATGTTCTCGGTCACCACGATGGCGTCATCGACCACCAGACCAATGGCCAGCACCAGCGCCAGCAGCGTCAGCAGGTTCAGCGAGAAGCCCAGCGGCGCCAGCACGATAAAGGTCGCCAGCAGGCAGATCGGCGCCACGACGGACGGGATCAACGCCGCCCGCAGACTGCCCAGGAAGATGAAATTGACGAGCGCCACCAGCGCCATCGAGATGCCGATGGTGATCCACACCTCGTCGATGGCGTGCGAGGTGAAGACCGAGTTGTCGGACCCCATCTCCAGCGTGACGCCTTCGGGCAGGCTGGGGCGGATTTGCTCCATCAGCTTGGTGACGCCGTCGGAAATCGCCAGGTCGTTCGACTGGGCCTGACGCGTCACGGCCAGGCCGATCTGGTCCAGGCCGTTGCCCCGAAACAGGCGGCGCGCCTCGGCCGGCGCCTCCTCGACCCGGGCGATGTCGCCCAGGCGGGTGACATAGGCGGCGTTGCCCTGGATCACACCGGTCGAGACCGTGGCCGAGCCCGCCGTGCCGATAGGCAGCTGGGCGAAGTCCTCGGCCCGCGCATAGGTGCGCGCCACCCGCACGGTGTAGTCCTTGTCCGTCGATTCCAGCGACCCAGCGGGCAGTTCGACGTTCTGGGTCGTCAGGGCGGTTTCGACCTGGGTGACGGTCAGGCCCCGCGCGGCCATGGCGGCGGCGTCCAGCCAGATGCGCATGGCGTAGCGTTGCTCACCATAGATCTGGACCTGGGCCACGCCCGGCACTGTGGCCAGGCGGTCGATCAGATAGCGGTCGGCGTAGTCCGTCAGCTCCAGCCGGTTCATGGAGGTCGAGCGCAGGAACAGCACCATGATCGGCTGGCTGTCGCTGTCGGCCTTGGCCACTTCGGGCGGGTCGGCCTGATCCGGCAGGCGGCCGACGACGCGGCTGACGCGGTCGCGCACGTCATTGGCGGCGTCGTCGATGTTGCGGTCCAGGCTGAACTCGATGTTGACGTTCGAGCGGCCGTCACGGCTGGTCGAGTTGATCCGCTGAACGCCCTGGATGCCGGCGATCTGCTGTTCGATGGGCTCGGTGATCCGGCTTTCGATCACCTCGGCCGAGGCGCCGGCGTAGCTGGTGTTGACCGAGACGATGGGGGGGTCGACGTCCGGCAGTTCGCGAACCGGCAGGAAGAAGAAGGCCGCGGCCCCGATCACGCACAGGACGATGGCCGCCACCGCCGCAAAGACGGGGCGGCGGACCGACAGATCGGACAACATCATCGGGCGGCGCCCTTGGCGGTGTTCGGGGCGGTCCGCTGGCCTTGGCCCGGCCCTTGCCCGCCTTCTCCGGCGACCCGGACCGGTGCGCCGGGCTGGATGCGGTTCAGGCCGGAGCCGACCACGCGTTCGCCGGGCGTGACGCCGGACAGGATTTCGACAAAGCCGCCCTCGACCGCGCCGGTCTGGACCTCGACGCGCTGGGCGTTCGTGCCTTCCTCGCCGCGCGCGATGCGATAGACGAAGGCGCCCTGCCCTTCATACTGGATGGCCGACTCCGGGGCGGCGGGGGACTGGCGAAGGCCCTGCTGGATGGCGACCCGCACCATCATGCCCGGACGGATCAGGCCGCCCGGATTGGCGAACTCGGCCCGGGCGATCACGGCCCGCGTCTGCTCGTCGACCCGGGTGTCGATCAGGGCGATGCGACCGGTGAAGGTCTGGCCGCCGATGGCGTCGGCTGTGGCGACAATGGGCGTGCCCGCGCGCAGGGTCGCCAGATAGCGTTCCGGCACCGGGAAATCGACGCGGATGACGCTGGTGTCGTCCAGGGTCGCGATCACCGCGCCCGGGTTGATCAGGGTGCCGGGCGTAACGGTGCTGAGCCCCAGGACACCGGCGAAGGGCGCGCGGATCAGGCGATCGCCGCGGCGGGCCTGGGCGGCGCTGACGGCGGCGCGGGCGCGCTCCAGCGTGGTTTCAGCCTGTTCGGCGGTCACGCGCGGCGCGACGCCGCGTTCGGCCAGCGCCTTGTATCGATCATATTCGCGCTGGGCTTGGCGCAGTTCGGCCTCGGCCTCGATGATGCCGGCGTCTTCCTCGCGCGCCTGCAGCTCGACCAGGGGCGCGCCGGCGGCGACGCGCTGACCGTCCGTGAACAGGACGCGTGTGATCAGTTCGGTCGTGCTGGAGGTGATGTTGACCGAGCGGCGCCCACGGGCGACGCCCAGGACGCGGATCTCGTCGGAAAAGTCGCGCGCCGTGACCGTGGCCGCCGCGACCGTCTGGCCGCGACCGCCCCCCGGACCGCCGGGGCCACGAGCTTCGCCCTTTTGTTCTCCCCCGAGCGTGACCTTGAGCAGGGCGGCGACGATCATCAGGACCAGAATGCCGGCCGCGATGACGATAAGGAAATGGCGCTTGATCACGCGGGCGAGTCTCCGGAGCAGAAGGTCGCTCGACTTAACGGGTCCAGCGGGCGAGGCAACTGAAAGTCCTGTAACGGAGCCACGTTGCAGTTCCGTCGCGGCAAGACCGGAAAATCAGAAGCGCCGCCACAAACCCAGCACCATGCCCTGGGCGCGCGGCGTGTCGCGCCCCGCGACAGTCTGGCGCCAGCCGGCCTGCACGCTCCACCGACCGAGGTGACGAACCAGCGATGTCTCTACCGAGACCCAGCGGGCGCCGTCCACGCCCTCCTGACGATCGGCCGCGCCGGCGAAGACCTGACCCAGCACCAGCCAGTCCGGGCCATAGTGGCCACCGACGGTCAGGTCGGCGCGCGTTTCGTCCGGCAGGCCGTCCCGCAGGCGGCGCGCGGCCTGAACCTCGATGAAGGACCGGTCCGGACCCCATCGCCCGCCGCCGGGCAGCGACAGGCCGCCCGAGGCGCGAACCTCCCAGTCATGCCGCCCCACACCGGGTTCGGCGTATCCGGCGTTGCGGCCGTCGCCGGCCTGGGCATAGCCGGCGTACAGGCTGGCGGCGGCGCGGTCGCCCCGATACGCCTGCCATGTCAGGCCCAGCTCAACCGGACCACGTCCGTTGTAATCGACATAGGCGTCTTCGCCCGACTGCCAGTCGGCCTTGAGCTGCAGGGTCAGGCGATCGGTCAGGCCGTATTCGCCGAACAGGCTGAGGGCGCGATCTTCACGCAGACCGTCCATGGCCGCGATCTGGCCATCGGCGTCATAGGCGTCGTCCGCCCTCATCGCCTCGGCCTTGACGATGACCTGCGCCTGACCGCGCGGCTGCGTCCAGGCCCCGGCCAGGGCGGACGGGGCGGCGGTCGTCAGCGCCGCCGCCGCAATGATCCCAGCCCCCCGGCCGATCATTCAGTTGTCGTAGCCGGGCGATTGTCGATCCAGCTGGCGCAGGGCGCCCGGCCAGGCCAGGGACGAGATGAAGCCGATGCCGCGCCCCTGCTCCTTCGTTTCGGCCTGTGCGGCGTCCGGAGCCGTCAGCACATTGTCCTTGCCGCCCGACAGGGCCGCCACCTGCTGGGCGCAGGCCCGCTCCAGGAAGAACATCCCGACCCAGGCTTCGGCCGCCGTTCGACCGACCGCCAACGTCCCATGGTTTCGAAGCAACATCAGTGACTTGTCGCCCAGATCGGCCACCAGACGTTCACGTTCGTCATGGTTCAGGGCCAGACCTTCATAGCCATGATAGGCGACCTGGTGCTGCAGCAGGCAGGCGTTCTGGCTGATCGGCAGCAGACCATGCTGCTGGGCGGCCACGCCGACGCCCGCGACCGTGTGCAGATGCATGACGTAGTGCGCCTCATCCCTCGCCGCGTGGACGGCCGAATGGATGGTGAAGCCGGCCGGGTTGATGAAGCTGGTCGTGTCCTGAACGATGTTCCCGTCCAGATCGACCTTCACCAGCGACGAGGCGGTGATCTCCTCGAAATACCAGCCATACGGATTGATCAGGAAATGATGTTCCGGCCCCGGCACGCGGGCCGAGATGTGGGTGAAGATCATGTCGTCCCACCCGTGCAGCGCCACCAGCCGGTAAAGCGCCGCCAGATCCACCCGCGCCTGCCATTCGGCGTCCGAGACCTTCGATCTGAGCGACAGGGTCGCGCCGTCGGCCATGATGTCTTCTCCCGTCGTTTTCTTCGTTGCCGCCAAGGTCACGCCGGGTGGGGCCTGCGTCAAGGCGGGGGATCGTCGGATTCAGGCTTCGTTTACCAAGTTTTCATGAGCGGCGGGTGATCCTTACGGTCACGCTCGCTTTTGCGGGCGGAGACTTCGGAGCCGATCTTGAACGCTGTGGTTCAGCTGGACGCCGTCAGGGCCGTCGCGGGCGATGCGCCCCGCCCGGCCGACCTGCTGGCGCTCGCCCGCAGCCGCACGACCGAAGATCGCCAGCGCCTGCTGCTGGGCGTGACCGCCCTGTGCCGCGCCGCACCGCCCAGTTCCGAGGCCGCGACGCTGATGGGCGAGGTCTTCATGACCCTGGCCCGACAGGCCGAGCGCGACATCCGCCGCATCCTGTCCGAGACGCTGGCCAGCGCCGACTGGGCGCCGCCCGCCCTGATCAACATGCTGGCGCTGGACGAGATCGAGATCGCCCGCCCGGTGATCGCCGCCAGCCCCCTGCTGAAGGACGCCGACCTGATCCGCGTTCTGGTCGAGGCGACGATCGAGCATCAGATCGAGGTGGCGCGCCGCCCGAACCTGAGCGGCCGCGTCGCCGACGCCGTGATCCAGCGGGGTGACCCCGCAGGCCTGACCGCGCTGGCCAGCAATCGCACCGCCGAGATCAGCGAGGACGGCCTGCGCCGTCTGGTGGATCATTCACGCCGGATCGCCGCCCTGCGCGCGCCGCTGACGCGCCACCCCCGCCTGACCGACACCATGGGTGAACAACTGTATCAATGGGTGGGCCAGGCCCTGCGCCAGGCCATCGCCGAACGCTTCCGCATCGACAACCCTGCGCTGGACCTGGCCGTGCGCGAAGCCGCCGATCAGGCCGCCGCCGGCCTGTCGGCCACGGGCGTTCCCCTGCCCTCGGACGGCGAACGCGAGGAAATGGATCGCCGGCTGATCGCCAAACTGCACGGCGCGGGCCAATTGCGGGCCGGTTTCCTGATCCGCGCGGTGCGCGAACAACGGATGGGCCTGTTCGAGCAAGGGCTTTCCGCCCTGGGGGACTTCCCGTTGGCGCATGTGCGCCGCGCGCTGGAGGCGGCGACGCCTGAACCGCTGTTCTACGCCTGCACCGCCGTGGGCATCGACAGGGCCGTCTTCCCGGCCCTGCTGGCCGCGATCCGCAAGCTGGGTGACGGCAGCCCGGGCGTGCCGGGCTCGTTCTGGTCCGGCGCTTCGATGTCACCGCCCGCCGCCGCCCGCGCCTTCCGGGCGCTAATGGCGGAAGCCGTGCACTGAAGGTTTGACTTCGGCCCGCCGCTCGGCTTGCCTGATCGGGTGAGCGCCCAGCCTTCCCTTCCCGCCGTGGCCTTTGTCGCCAGCGACCGCCCCGAGGCGCAGGAGGCGTGCGCCCGGCTGATCCGTCGCTATGGGTCCGTGGCGGAGGGCGAGGCCGACATCATCGTGGCCCTGGGCGGCGACGGCTTCATGCTGGAGACGCTGCACCGGAACCTGGATCGCCGCACCCCCGTGTTCGGCATGAACCGGGGCTCGGTCGGCTTCCTGATGAACGACTATGACGAGCGGGATCTGGCCGAACGGCTGGCCGAGGCGGACCGCGCCGTCATTCACCCCCTGCAGATGGACGCCTGGACCGAGGCCGGACAGGTCCACAGCGGACTGGCGATCAACGAGGTCTCGCTGCTGCGCCAGACGCGCCAGAGCGCCAAGCTGAGGATCAGTGTCGATGGACGCGTGCGTCTGCAGGAGCTGAGCTGCGACGGGTGTCTGGTGGCGACGCCGGCGGGGTCGACGGCCTATAATCTGTCAGCACACGGACCGATCATTCCGCTGGACACCAATGTGCTGGCGCTGACGCCGATCAGCGCCTTTAGGCCCCGGCGCTGGCGCGGCGCGCTGCTGTCGCATCAGGCCAAGGTGACGTTCGAGGTGCTGGAACCCGACAAGCGCCCGGTCAGCGCCACGGCCGACAGTTTCGAGGTGCGGCGGGTGCAGAAGGTCGAGGTTCGCGAGCGCCGCGACATCGCCCTGACCATGCTGTTCGACGCCACCCGCTCGTTCGGGGAACGGGTCATGGCCGAGCAGTTCGCCGGCTGAGGTCACGGCTTCTTAAGGCTGGCTGCCCCATACTGGACACACGAGTTCAAAGTGGGAGCCCTCGTCGTGAGCAATTCGGCCCAGGTCATTCGTCCGCCCAACACCCTGCGCATGAAGGTCGGCGGCGGGTTCGGCGGCATTGACGCCCAGGCGATCGAACGCGCCGAAGCCGCGCTGGCCGCCATGTCGGCCCAGTTCGGCCAGTGGCTGCAGGACGAGATCACCAAGCTGGAGAAGGCGCAGAACGACCTTCAGGCGCTGGGCTACACCGCCGCGACGACCGAGGCCCTGTATTTCCGCGCGCACGACCTGAAGGGTCTGGGCGCAACGTATGAGTATCCGCTGGTCAGCCGGCTGGCCGGGTCGCTGTGCAAGCTGCTGGATGAGCCGACGCGCCGCCTGGTCGCCCCGCCGGTGCTGGTGGACGCCCACATCGACGCCATCCGCGCCGTCGTCCGCGACGAGATCAAGACCGACGAACACCCGACCGGCAAGGCCTTGGCTGAAGCGCTGGAAGCGCGTGTCGCCGACCACATGCGCTGATCGTAAAAGATCAATGACCGATCCAAACGCCCGGCCATCGCGCCGGGCGTTTTGCGTTTGGAATGCATGTCGCGCCCGTCCCTTTCGTCATCCTCCGGCGAGCGTAGCGAGACCGGGGGACCCAGCGGCGCCCGCAGGGCGAGATGTTAGCGAATCCGCTCCCGGCAGGGTCGCGCTATCGCGCGCCGCTGGGTCCCCCGGTCTGCGCGGCTGCGCCGCTTGCCGGAGGATGACGAACAGGGCTCAGGCCGCGCTGGCGGCGCCCAGGTCGTCGCTGATCGGCGCGCGGTCCAGGCGTTCCATCAGATAGGCCAGGTCGTCGCGCGGGACGTTGGGCCGCTGGGTCAGGAAGCGTTCCAGCATGCGCTGGCGGAAGTCGGCGCCCGTGGTGTCGATCCCTTCGGCCTGGAGCGTGCGCCAGGTGTCGACCCCGGCGCGGAAGGCGGGGAAGAGGCGCGGCGGCAGGCCGGCCCGGTCATAGATGGCGCGCAAACCCAGCGGGCCGGCGTCATGGATCATCAGCCAGGCGCGGTGATGCGGCGTGTTCGCCAGCTCGGCCAGGCCGTGCTCCATCAACGCCATCTGCCCGCGCGCCAGCGCCCGCAGCAGCAGCGAGGCGTTCAGCGACTTGCGCGCGTTCAGCTGGGCCGCGAAGGCCGCCAGATCGGCCGCGCCGCCAGCCTGATCGATCAGGTCCACGGTCGCCCGCTCGCGCGCAAAGGCGGACAGACGAATCGCCGTCTCGGGCGCCACGGCGTGACGGCTGATCAGATGCTCGCGCACCCGTTCGCTGGCCAGGGTGACAAGGCGCTCGGTCAGGTCCAACGGCAATACCTCGCGATAGGCGACGGCGGTCACGACGTCGGCGGCGTCGCCGAAGCGATCGACGATCCGGGTCAAGCCGGCCTCTGAAATGTCGGCGTTGTCGTTCGACGCCAGGGTGCGAACGGCGTCACGGCTGCCCTCGGCGGCCAGCGCCTCGGCCACGTCGCGACCGACGCGCGGCCGGGCGGCGACCGCCACCTGACGCGCGGAGGAGCCGGCGCGCACGATCTCGATCAGGTCTTCATCGGTGAAGACGGGTGAGGCGCCGATGATCGGCAGGGCGATAGTGTCGATGTCGGCCGCCAGCTTGCGCGCCACATCGCGCGGCAGCAGGTCCGACGCCTTGAGCGTCACGGCCAGGGCCCGACGCACCAGTTCGGCTGCGTCCTGGGCCAGCAGGCGCAGGATCTTTTCGGCGGCTTCCCGCTCGACCGGGTCCAGATCGGCGGCGTCGATACTACGGCACAGCTTGTGCGCGGCGGCCGCGCGTTCGTCCTCGTCCGAGGCCTTGATCAGGCGCCGGATATCGAACTCGGTCAGTCGGGCGCGATGGGACGTCATGCAAGGCTCGTCAGGGGAATCAGGCGTTGATCCGCCGTGAGCTTGAGCGTGACATGGTTAAGGTCCGGTTTACCATCCGGTAAGGGCGCGGATCAGGCCTTGTCGGCCTTGTCCGGACCGAAGGCGCCGCCGAACCCCCCGCCGCCCTTGCCGTCCTGACCCAGCAGCAGGGCCAGCAGGCTCTGATCCTGTTTCAGCCGGTCCATGCGCGCCGCCAGCAGCCGGTCCTTTTCGTCCAGCACCGGACCTGCGACGCCGGCCTGACCCGCGCTGGACGCGGGCGCGCCCTGCCCGGCGGTCTTTTGCAGATTGGCGTGCACCTCGGCCACGGTGGCGTGACGGCCGTCGCGATAGAAGATCGATCGGTTGGCGGCCGCGGCCTCGGGAAACAGCGAGACGGCGCTGGAGGCGGGGCGCGTGCTCATGGCCTCCATCAACCGCGCCGCGCCGGCCGGGCCCAGGAAGTGGGCGGCGTACAGGTCCCCGGCCCCCGGCTCGCGTCCGGTGCGTCCGCGCAGATAGGCGGCGTTCGACGCCGTCAGTTCGGCCGCCATGGCCGATGCGGCCTGCGGATCGAACCGCAGGTCCAGCACCACGTTGCGGGCCGAGCCGTCGACGCGCCAGCGCCCGTCCGAGCCCTGATGGATCAGGTCGGCGTACTGGCCATAGCCGTGGCGCGCGCCGTGTTTCTTGACCGTCGACAGCCAGGTCTGTTCGATGAACTGGAACAGGCCGGCGGCGGACGACGTGCGGGCCCGCGCCGACGGGTTCATGGCGCTTTCACGCCGGGCCGTCTTCATCAGGAAGTCGAAATCCACGCCGGTGGCGCCGGACGCGCGCCGGATCGCCGCCTCCACGCCGCCTGATGATGGAATCGATCCGATCGCCATGTGTTGATGCTCGGTAACCAAGGTTAACGGAACCCTAACATCCCGACGCCTCAAACCCGCCGTTATCGACGCGCGAAACTTCACCGTGGGCGCTGGGGAGGGCCTGCTACGGAGGCATGAAGGCCATGATGATCAGAACCGCGGGCGGACCCGGATTGGTCAGTCCCATCGACTTCAGTGAGCGTAAGAAACCCCTGCCCAAATGGATGTGGGCGGCGGTGGCGGTTTCGGCCCTGGTGCATGTGGGCGTTGGAGTCTGGCTGTATCAGCAGCGGTTCGAAATCCCGCCGGAGATCACCTTCGACGCGCCGCCTTCGGTCACCGTCACCATGGATCGACCAAAGCCCAGGCCGCCGGTCGTCGAGCCGCGTGAGGCGGCGGCGCCGAACCCGCCGCTGCATAAAACGCCGTCGCCAGTTATCCCCACCGAAACACTGTCGGCGCCCGTCAGCGACACCCCGGCGCCGACCGATTCCCTCGCCATCAACCTGACCCATGTCGTGCCGGACGCCACGCCGACCGGCACGGGCCAGACCGCGACGCCGGCGCCGACGCCGCCCGCCGTCATCACCAACCCCCAATGGATCAGCCGCCCCTCGGCGGCGCAGATGGCGCGCGCCTATCCGGCGCAAGCAGTGGCGGGGAACATCACCGGTGCGGCGTCGCTGACCTGTTCAGTGCGGGCGAATGGGACATTGAGCGACTGTTCGGTCACGAACGAGACGCCGGCGGGCCAGGGCTTTGGTCGGGCGGCGACCACCCTGTCGCGGCAGTTCCGGATGAGCCCCCGCACCATTGACGGTCAGACCGTTGACGGCGCCCGGGTCAACTTCACCATCCGCTTCGCCCTGAACTAGGCGAACCGCAGCGGGTCGAAGGTCGCGGCGTGGGGAACTGCGTCGCGGCCTTCGATCGCATCGGCCACGACCCGCGCAATCAGCGGCGCCAGCAGCCAGCCGTTGCGGCGCGGCGCCAGGGCCAGATACAGGCCGACTTCGCCTGACGCCCCCGCCATGGGCAGGCCGTCGGCCGAGGCGCCGCGGATGCCGATGCGATACTGCGGCGCGTCTCCAGCAGCCGCGCCCACCAGCGCCAGCCCCGCCGCCGTCTGTCGCGCGCCCGCCTGATCGTTGATCTCCAGCGCCCGCTCCCCCGCCTCCATCGTCGCGCCGATCACGGCGCCGCCCGGCGCGGGCGCGACATAGGCCCCCGCCCCGCGCACCACGCGGTCGGTCAACGCGCGGGGTATGAAGGCGAGCTGACCCCGGATGGGCTGGATGGCGTCGATGACGGCGGCCGTCGCGGCCGGCAAGCCCGCCGGCGCGACGCCAACGCCCGTGGCCAGGATCACCGTTGGGGCGCGATAGACCGCGCCGCCCCGCCCCGTCGCCGTCCACGCCCCGTCCTCGGCGGTCATCGACACGATCCGGTCGGTGATCAGGGTGACGCCCGGCGTGGCGGCCAGTCGGTGCAGGCTGTCGGCCGGATCGACGCGCCCGTCTTCATCGGTGGCGACCACGCCCTCGCCGCGCTGAACGGCGAAGCCCAGCGCCTCAAGACGGTCCGCCCGCCCGGCGGCGTCGGGGCCGCGCCATTCGGCAGGCTCGCGATACAGGGTCAGGCCGTGGCGTCGGGCGAAGGCGGGCCACAGGTCACGGGCGTCGCGCAGCAGGGCCGCGCGTTCGGCGTCTGCGCCGTCCAGCAGCGCCTCCATGGCCGGGGCGATCATGCCCGCCGCCACGGCCGAGGCGTTACCCACGCCGGGATCGACCACCGTCACCGCATGGCCGCGCGCCGCCAGTTCGGCAGCCGCCGCCAGCCCCAGAACGCCAGCGCCGACGATCAGAATGTCGCGAGAGGGATCGGCCACGCGCCGTCATTCGACCCGCGCGTCGCCGATATCAAGCCTGAAACCGGCCTATTCGGCGGCCAGCACCGCCGCGCGTTCGTCTTCCAGTCGCCGGGTCAGGGCCGCGTGCTGCTCCCACAGGGCCTTGGGCAGGCGGTCGCCGAACTGGTCGTAGAAGGCGGGGATCAGGGCGGCTTCCTCGGCCCAGACCTCGGCGTCGACATCCAGCAGGGTCGCCAACTGAGCCTCGGTCAGGTCCAGACCCGACAGGTCCAGCGACGCGCGCGACGGTGTGCGCCCCACCGGCGTGTCCACAGCCTCGGCCTTGCCGTCCAGCCGTTCGACAATCCACTTCAGCACGCGGGCGTTGTCGCCGAAGCCGGGCCAGACGAATTTGCCGGTCTCGTCCTTGCGGAACCAGTTGACGAAGAACAGGCGCGGCAGTTTCGCGGCGTCGCGCCCCTGCCCCATCTTCAGCCAGTGGCCGAAATAGTCACCCATGTTGTAGCCGCAGAAGGGCAGCATGGCGAAGGGGTCGCGGCGCAGTTCGCCAACCTTGTTCTCGGCCGCCGCCGTGCCTTCGGACGCGACGGTCGAGCCCATGAAGACGCCATGCTCCCAGTCAAACGCTTCCGTCACCAGCGGCACGGCCGAGGCGCGGCGGCCGCCGAACAGGATGGCGTCGATCGGCACGCCCCTGGGGTCTTTCCATTCCGGGGCGATGGCCGGGCACTGGCCGGCAGGGGCGGCGAAGCGGGCGTTCGGGTGGGCGGCGGGCTCGCCCGAGGCGGGGTCGTGCGGCGCGCCCTTCCAGTTGGTCAGGCCGGCGGGAGCCTCTTTCGTCAGACCTTCCCACCACACGTCGCCGTCGGCCGTCAGGGCCGTGTTGGTGAAGACGGTGTTCGACGTCAGGGTCGCCAGGGCGTTCTGGTTGGTGTTGCGGCTGGTGCCCGGCGCCACGCCGAAGAAGCCCGCCTCCGGGTTCACGGCGTACAGACGGCCGTCGTCGCCGAAGCGCATCCAGGCGATGTCGTCGCCGATGGTTTCGGCCTTCCAGCCCGGCAGGCTGGGTTGCAGCATCGCCAGGTTGGTCTTGCCGCAAGCCGACGGGAAGGCGGCCGCGACGTATTTCGACACGCCCTCGGGGCTGGTGAGCTTGAGGATCAGCATATGCTCGGCCAGCCAACCCTCGTCGCGGGCCATGATCGAGGCGATGCGCAGGGCGTAGCATTTCTTGCCCAACAGGGCGTTGCCGCCATAGCCCGAACCGTAAGACCAGATCTCGCGCGTCTCGGGGAAGTGGACGATCCACTTGTCCTCGTTGCAGGGCCACGGCACGTCGGCCTGACCATCCGCCAGCGGCGCGCCCAGGGTGTGGATGGCAGGCACGAAGACGCCGTCGTCGCCCAGCATGTCCAGCGCCGGCTGACCCATGCGGGTCATGATGCCCATCGACACGGCGACATAGCCGCTGTCGGTGATCTCGACGCCCAGGGCGCTGATCTTCGACCCCAGCGGGCCCATGCAGAAGGGCACGACATACATCGTCCGCCCCTTCATGCAGCCGTCGAACAGGCCGTCCAGCCGGTCGCGCATCTCGATCGGATCGGCCCAGTTGTTGGTGGGACCGGCGTCGGCTTCGTCTTCGGAACAGATGAAGGTGCGGCTTTCGACGCGGGCGACGTCCTTGGGATCCGAGGCGGCGTAATAGCAGCCGGGGCGCTTCGCCTGGTCCAGTTCCTTCAGCGTGCCCTTGCCGATCAGGTCGGCGATGATGGCGGATTTTTCGGCCTGCGACCCGTCGCACCAGTGGACGCGATCAGGCCTGGTCAGGGCGGCGATCTGTTCGACCCAGGCGACCAGGCCGGCGTGACGGGTCGGCGCCGGGCGCAGGCCGGCGATCGTGGCGTTGGACACGTGAAACTCTCCTGAACCTTCCGGCCCGGCGATCTGACGCCGCCGTGGCCACTCCCTTCGCGTGTAGGATCACGCTTTGTTTCACGGGAATGACACCCGCGCGGCCCTTACGTCAACCGCTGCAACTTTCCACCCGACGCGACCCAAGGCGCGTCTGCGCGCGACACTTTCCGGTCGCGATCCGGTCACGGGCGGGGTATCGGACCCGTCGTGCAAACCCTCGACTCCCTGACCCAGACGCCGGACGGCGCCCTGTCCTCGCCCGCCGCACGCCGGAATGCGGATGCGATTCTGGCTGTCCTGCGCGCCCATCTGCCGGCCGCCGGGCCGGTGCTGGAGATCGCCTCGGGATCGGGCGAGCATGCCGTGGCCTTCGCCTCCGCCCTGACCGTCGACTGGACACCCAGCGATCCGTCAGTCGAGGCGCGGGCCAGCATCGCCGCCTGGTCGGCGCGGGCGGCCCTGCCCAATCTGCGCCCGCCGCTGGCGCTGGACGTGCTGGATCCGGCGACCTCGCCGGATGGGCCGTTCAAGGCGGTGTTCTGCGCCAACATGATCCACATCGCCCCGTGGGCGGCGGCCGAGGGGTTGATGGCGTTGGCGGCCCGGGTGCTGCCGCGCCCCGGCGGTCTGCTGGTCCTGTATGGGCCGTTCCGCGAGGCCGACGTGCCGATGGCCCCGTCGAACGCCGCGTTCGACGACAGCCTGAAGGCGCGCGATCCGGCCTGGGGTCTGCGGGACCGGGCCGACGTCGTCGACCTGGCCAGGGCGAACGGCCTGGCCGAGACACTGCGGGTCGAAATGCCCGCCAACAACCTCATGCTTCTGTTCCGGCGCACCTGATGGCCTTTGTCCGCACCTATGACGGCCCCGAGCCGGTCCGCATCAATAAATGGCTGGGCCAGACCGGGGTATGTTCCCGACGCGAGGCCGACGGGCTGATCGCCGACGGTCTGGTCAGCATCGACGGCCAGACCGTCACCGACGCGGGCCGCAAGATCGAGCCGGGCCAGACCCTGACCCTGAACGACCGCGCCCAGGCGGCGTTGGCGGCGGGGGTGACCATCCTGCTGCACAAACCGCTGGGCTATGTCTCCGGCCAGCCCGAGCCGGACAAGATTCCGGCCGTGCGCCTGCTGACCGACGCCAATCGTATTGGTGAAGGCGCGGCCCCGGCCGCCGACGCCTCCCTGCCCCCCATCGGACGGCTGGACGAGGATTCGCGCGGCTTGCTGCTGCTGTCGTCGGACGGCGTGGTGGCCAAGGCGGTGATCGGGCCGCAGTCGGATCTGGACAAGGAATACCTGGTCCGGGTGGTGGGCGACGTCACCGAGAAGAAGCTGAAGATCCTGCGCCACGGCCTGATGCTGGACGGCCGCCAGTTGCGACCGGCCTATGTCAGCCGCATGGAGTCCTTCCGCCTGAAATTCATCCTGCGCGAGGGCCGGAACCGCCAGATCCGGCGCATGTGCGAAATGGTCGACCTGGAAGTGGTCGACCTGATCCGGGTGCGTGTCGGTCCCATCCGCCTGGACAACCTGCCCGAGGGCAAATGGCGGTTGATCACGACGGAGGAACGTGCGGCGTTGGTGGGCGCTGAGGCCTAGCCCGCCGACATCGATGGGCTCTGCTTTTCCTTCAGCGTCACCAGTTCCTCAGCCATGGTCGGGTGGACGGCGCAGGTGGCGTCCCATTGGGCCTTGGTCAAGCCGGCCTTCACGGCGATGGCGGCCAGCTGGATCATCTCGGGACTGTCGGGGCCGACGATGTGGACGCCGACCACGCGCTGGGTTTCGGCGTCGACCACCAGCTTCATCAGCACCCGTTCGTCCGAGCCGGTAAAGGCGTATTTCATCGGCCGGAACCGGGTCACATAGACGTCGACCTCGCCCGGGCAGGCGCGGCGCGCCTCGGCCTCGCTGAGGCCGACGACGCCGACCGGCGGCTGGCTGAAGACAGCGGTGGCGACCGCTTCATAATCAAAGTGTTGCGGGTTGTTCCTGAACACCGTCTCGTGGAAGGCGACGGCCTCGCGGATGGCGACGGGGGTCAGGTTCATGCGATCGGTCACATCGCCGATGGCCCAGATGTTGTCGGCCGTCGTCTTGGAGAAGGCGTCGACGATGATCGCCCCCTCGTCGTTCAGTTCGACCCCCGCGATCTCCAGCCCCAAGCCCTTTACGTGCGGGATGCGGCCGGTGGCGAACATGACCACGTCGGTTTCCAGGCTCATGCCGTTTTCGAGGTGGTTGACCAGGCCGGTCGCCGTCTTCTCGATCGACTTGTGCTGGCAGCCCAGGATGACCTTGATGCCGCGCTTCTCGATCTCGCCCGCCAGATGCGCGCGCACATCGTCGTCGAAGCCGCGCAGGATGTTCGGTCCGCGATAGATCAGCGTCGTCTCGACCCCCAGCCCGGCGAAGATGCCCGCGAACTCGACCGCGATATAGCCGCCGCCCGCGATCAGGATGCGTTTCGGCATTTGCGGCAGGTGGAAGGCTTCTTCCGACGAGATGGCGTGTTCGATGCCCGGCACGCTTTCGGGCATCCATGGGCGGCCGCCGGTGGCGATCAGGATCTTCCCAGCGGTGAAGGTCTGGTTCTTGCCGATGATCTCGACCGTGTGGGCGTCCTTCAGCACCGCTCGGCCGTGGATCAGATCGACCCCCGCCTTGCCCAGGTTGGCCGCATAGATGCCCGACAGGCGGGCGATCTCGACGTCCTTGGTTTCCAGGAATTTGGGCCAGTCGAATTTGGCGTTGTCGAACGACCAGCCGTAACCCTCGGCGATCTCCAGCGCGTGGCTGACCTCGGACGCCATGACCATGAATTTCTTGGGCACGCAGCCCCGGATCACACAGGTGCCGCCGACCCGATACTCCTCGGCCACGGCCACCTTCTTGCCGCCCAACGCCGTCAGCCGCGCCGCCCGCACCCCGCCGGACCCGGCGCCGATGACAAACAGGTCGTAGTCGTACTGAGACATGAAGGGCTCCGGTTTCAGACCCGGAAAAACAGGGTCTGAATCGTCTGAATCGTCTGAAATCGCCCGCCGACCAGGCCAGCGACCCGCCCGACTTAGGCGCCGGGGAGCGTGGCGGCAAGGTTGCGCTCCACGACTCAAAAGTCGCGCGTCAGCCCGAACTCGACCCTGCTGCGCGAATAATCCCCGAACGCCACATTGGACCAGGATCGAGACGCGGTGACCTGGACGAAGGGAAACGCGTTTCTGAACGACCAATCCCGCTTGGAGATTCTAGCGCTGACGCCGAGCTCAAAATCCTGCCGCCGCACGCCGAACGCCGTGGAACGTTGCTGGTAATCGCGCACCCGCGCGTAGGGCTCGATGTAGGCGAAGGCTGAAAAGGGTACGGAGATCAGTCGGCCAGCGGCGACGTGGCCGATCTGAAAATCCGCTTCGTCCCCCACAAGATCATAAACATCGTGCGCTACTGTCGCGCGCCAGAAGGCGCTCGGCCCCAGATAACGCGTTCGGCTGACCTGCCCGCCATAGGTCCAACCATCCCATTCGCGAGCCCGCTTGCTGTCGATGCGGTCAACGTGACCGGATACATTCCATTGTGTGAATCGATCGGACTGGGCGTCACCCGTCATTCGCAAGCCGGTCGAGACTTCCAGCGGCTCCCCCCCAAACCGCACATCGCGATAGGTCGCCGCCATGGACAGGCGCGCGTCGGCGGTCGGCCGCCACTCCGGGCCCGCAAAGCCGCTGAACTGTTCCAGATCGAAGGTGCGGCCTGAGGAGTCGAGCAGCGACGCGGCAGCCCCTGCCGAAACTGACAGTTTGTCCGTGACCGCCCATCGACGTTCCGCATTGGCCGAGATCGAGGCGGAAACCCCTGATCGTCGACGGGCGTCGTCCGACAGCACGAATTGCAGCCCATACAGATCAATTGTCCCTGCGCTGGTGGCGTTATTGATGTTGCTGTCGGGAACAAGCGCGGCCGTCAGGGAGAGCCGCAGCCCCCGCCGGGCCTGCATGGTTTCGAGGCGGCGCTGAATCAGATCACGGCGCGTGGCATCGAGGTGGCCGGAAAGCGCCAGTCGATACGCCAGGGTTGCGGACGAATCGCGACGGGCTTCGAAATGAATCTCGCCCACTTGATATCGCGCGAGGGCGTCCGAGCCGTACGAAGCCAGATGGCTCTCCAGCAGGAGAAGAGCCTCTTCTGGGCGCCCCAGACGGGCCATCAGTTCGGCGCGCAGGCGCACACCTTCAGGCGTTATCGCCACATCCGGTCGACTGTCGATAAGCGCCAGGGCGCGACCGTAATCACCACTTCTCAACGCCACCGACAGCGCGTCGCCGAACACGCGATCAGAAGACAATACTGCTGGTTGAGAAGCCGTCTGGGCGGAGGCGACGGGCGCAAACGACCCACCGAGCAGCGCTCCGCACAGCAGGCCGCATGCTACGCTTCTGATCACCTATTACGCAGCCAGCTCAGGTTGTAGTGATCGCCGCCACCGGCAGCCAGCAGGCGTTGGACATTCAGACGCTGCCAACGGGGCCTCTCAGAAGCGTAGCGCAGGGGAATCTCACGGCTTCCTGAGCCCACCTGCCCCGATAAGCACACCACCGCCACCGGTTTCATCCAACCTGTAGATGACGCTAGCCTCTACCGGCGGGCCATTCCTTTCGCCATGAAACATCCCCGTGATCTCCCCGGTCATGTGCGAACCGGTGGCGGTGCCAACGATGCTCGTGCTCACAATATTCCCGCTGAAGTCAAAGTTAAGGCTGTGAGATGGCGTAGCCACCGCGCCATTGGCGTCGATCATCTTGAAATTTGATGTCGATCCAGAGACTTGGCCCGCACCAAAATCGGCCGTCATAGTGATGTCGCTCGATGTCTCGTACGCTGTCCCTGCGCCGTTGATGTAGGTGCCCCGAGTCCCTCCATCAAATCGTGCGGAACCGGTTGTCGGAATAGTTCCCGCGTTCATTGGTTGCCCGGTAGCAAAGAAGACGCTCAGACCACCCGCAGTGCTGGGTGAAATCTTGCCCAGCTGAACATAGTCCAATCCTCCTTGAAGAACATTCGCGATATCAAAGAGCGTAAGTTTGCTGCCATCTCCTAGTTGAGATTGACCAGAAGGGTTAAAAATCACATTTGAGGCCGTGCGAATACGCCCCAGGCCATCAGTACTCGCTACGAAATCGGTATAGTGCTTTTCGATATAGCCGGCGCCATATCGAGCGAAGGTGTAGATATCGTCTTGAGGTTGCGCCCCTCTGGGCTCGATGATCATGCCCTCAAAAGGATTGGGAGCCGAGGAACCATCGGCAATATACACGAGCATCCTCGCGTCACGAGGAGTGGAAGTAGTCTGGCAGGACAGCGCGCCGGGCGTCACTGCGCAATTCGAGGTATATGGCGGCGGCGGAGGAGGAGGAGGAGGAGGAGGAGG
>NZ_SDZL01000051.1 GCF_004210735.1 Brevundimonas sp. | reverse complement strand
CCCCGGCCCTCCCGAAGGTCCTGCCAGTCCGTGGGGCATCCGCGACTTTCGCCTGTTGTGGCTGGGGCGGGTGGTCGCCGTTCTGGGCATCCAGATCCAGTCCTCGGCCCTGTTGTGGCAGGTCTATGAGATCGCCCGCCGTGATCATCCGATCCAGGAGGCAAGCCTGTATCTGGGCTTGGTCGGCCTGTGCCAGTTCCTGCCGCTGCTGGCCTTCACCCTGCCCGCCGGGGCCATGGCCGACCGCCGCGACCGCAAGCACACCGTGACCCTGTCGATCATGGTCGAGGGCCTGTGCGCCCTGCTGTTCCTGGCCATGGCGATCCACGGGTCGCCGCCGCTGTGGGGCCTGCTGGCCGTGGCCGCCCTGTTCGGCGCCGCGCGCGCCTTCTTGGCGCCGGCCAGTCAGGCCTTCCTGCCCATGGTGGTCGGGCGCCGCGCCCTGCCGCCCGCCATCGCGGCCCAGTCCATCGCCTTCCAGACCGGCGCCATCGCGGGTCCAGCGCTGGGCGGGGTCATTGTCGGTTTCTCCGTCCCGCTGGCCTACGCCTCGGCCATGGGGCTGTTCCTGCTGGCCGTCGCCTGCTTCCTGCTGATCCGCACCCGCGGCAAGCCCGAGGTCTCTGACGACAAGGTCTCGCCCGTGGCCCTGGTCAAGGAGGGGCTGACCTACGTCTGGAAGACCAAGATCGTCCTGGGCGCCATCTCGCTGGATCTGGTCGTGGTGCTGCTGGCGGGGGTGGCCCTGCTGACGCCGATCTTCGCCCGCGACAT
Organism: Brevundimonas sp.; assembly: GCF_004210735.1. Classification (GTDB taxonomy): domain Bacteria; phylum Pseudomonadota; class Alphaproteobacteria; order Caulobacterales; family Caulobacteraceae; genus Brevundimonas. Next base: position 17,456 of record NZ_SDZL01000051.1, on the reverse strand, counting down.
CCTGCATGTGGGACCGCAGGGGTTCGGCCTGCTGCGCGCGGCGTTCGGGGTCGGCGCCCTGCTGGTGGCGCTGTATCTGAGCCGCTTCCCTATCGTGAAGCATGGCGGGCGATGGATGTTCGCGGCGGTGGCGGTGTTCGGCCTGTCCACGCTGACCTTCGGCCTGTCGCACTGGGTCTGGCTGAGCGCGTTGGCCCTGTTCATCGGCGGTGGCGCCGACATGATCAGCGTCAATATCCGCCAGACCCTGATCCAGCTGGCCACGCCCGATCACATGCGCGGCCGGGTGTCATCGGTGTCCATGCTGTTCATCGGCGCCTCGAACGAGCTGGGCGAGGCCTATTCCGGCGTCATGGTCCGTCTGCTGGGCCCCATAGGCGCGGCCGTCTTCGGCGGGTTCGGCGCCCTGGCTGCGACGGGCATCTGGGCCAAGGCGTTCCCGGACCTGCGCAAGGCGAACAAGCTGACTTAACGCCTCTCCCTCCCCGTCCCGGGGAGGGTGGTCGCGCAGCGACCGGGTGGGGAGGGCGCGGCGATACGGGCGCGGCGGATGTTCAGCCTTGCCGCCCCCACCCGACTTCGCCCTGCGGGCTCAGCCACCCTCCCCGGGACGGGGAGGGAGAACTTAGTTACGCCCACCCCCGGAAATGCTTCGACAGCTTCAGCCCCTGCTTCTGATAGTGGCTGCCGCCCTCGCCATACAGGCGCGACGGCTTTTCGGTCAGCGGCTCATAGACCAGCCGGGCGACGATCTGGCCGTGCTCCAGCAGGAACGGCGTGTCGTGGGTCCGCACCTCCAGCACGCCCTTGGAGCCGGCGCCGTGGGCCTCGTCCGTGCCGAAGCCGGGGTCGAAGAAGCCGGCGTAGTGGACCCGGAACTCGCCCACCGACGGGTCGATGGGGGTCATCTCGGCGGCCTGCATGACCGGAATTTCGACCGCCTCGCGCGACGCCAGGATGTAGAACTCGCCCGGGTCCAGCAGCAGTTCGCCGCGCCGGGGCGCCAGCGGCTCCCAGAAGTCGCGGGGATCGTGACCGTCGATGTGATCCATGTTGATGACGCCCGCGTGCCGACGCCCGCGGAAGCCGACCACGCCGTCGGCCCCGGCCGCCTCCAGATCCACGCCGACGCTGCGAGTCTCCAGCTTGGGCGGCTCGCCGACCTTGAGCCGCAGCTGGTTCAACCGCGTGCCCGGCTTGACCAGGATGGAGAAGGTCTGGGGCGCGATCTCCAGATACAGCGGTCCTTCATAGCCCTCGGCCACGTCGTCGAAACTGCCGCCCCGGTCGGTCAGCAGCCGCACGAACACGTCCACCCGGCCGGTCGAGCTTTTCGGATTGGCGCGCGCGACGATCCCTTGGGGCAGGCTGATCCGCTCCTGCAGCCGCACGATATAGACGCAGCCTTTTTCCAGAACCATGCCGCCGGACAGGTCGATATCGTGCATCCGCACGTCCTCGATCCGGTCCTCGACCGTTCGCTGGCCGGGCAGGAAGGACGCGCGCACGCGCCATCCACGGTCGGACAGACGCAGGTCCAGACTGGCCGGCTGCACCTGATCGGCGTCGAACGGGGTCTGGGACGTGACGGCGCCCGTCGCGATCAGGGCTTCGATGGATTGGGACGGCAGGATGCCGGGGGAGGACAGGTCGATAGCGCTCATTCCCTCTGCCTTACACGGTTTTTCACGCGCGTCTCCCCTCCGCGCCGCTTGACCACAGACCATTGCTGGTCACCATGGGGCCATGCGTTCCAACCCCGCCTATATCGCCGAGACCGACGGCATCATCGTCAAGGTCCGGCCCAGCTATCTGGCGGCGCAGTCCGACCCGGAAGGCGGGCGCTGGGTCTGGGCCTACAAGGTCGAGATCGAGAATCGCGGCGAACGCACGGTGCAACTGGTGGCCCGCCACTGGACCATCACCGATGCGCGCGGCCGGGTTGAGGAGGTGCGCGGCCAGGGCGTGGTCGGCGAACAGCCCGTGATCGGCCCCGGCGACCGCTACGCCTACGCCTCGGGTTGCCCGCTGGGCACGCCCTCCGGCTCGATGGTCGGCACCTACTATTTCAAGGACGAGACCGGCCGCGACCACGAGGCCGCCATCCCCGCCTTCAGCCTGGACGTGCCGGATGTGCGGCGCGTGCTGAACTAGAAGTCGCACGCCCTCTCCCTCCCCGTCCCGGGGAGGGTGGTCGACGCGAGCGTCGAGCGGGTGGGGAGGGCTCGGCGATGCCGGGCGCGGATGCCCAGCCTTGCCGCCCCCACCCGGCTTCGCCCTTGCGGGCTCAGCCACCCTCCCCGGGACGGGGAGGGAGAGGCGTCCTCATGCAGCGAGCGACCGCGTCGCGAGCGATAGGACCAAAAAGGAGAAGGGGCTGCGTCAACCCGGATAACCGCAGCCCCGCCCCGGGACCCACCGGCGAACCGGCGGGGCGGGCAGGAAGGGCGCATCGAAACGCGGTCGCGCTCAAGCAGCGAGCGACCGCGTCGCGAGCGTAGCGCCCTTAAATATACCGGCGAAGACTGCGGGCCAGTTCGGTCGCGCCGTCCTTGCCGCCGCGGCGGACCTGGGGCTGGTAGGCGACGCGGGCGTGTTCGCCGCAATAGACGCCTTCCGAGGCGCGGCGGCCGCAGAAGCTGAACTCGCGCGACGACGGGTCGCCGATCGGCCATTTGCACATGTGCGCGCCCAGCGTCAGCACCGTGGCGGTGCCGGGCAGTTCCGGCATCGGGGCCGGCGGCGGCGGGGTCGGGGCGACCGGGCGCGGCTGGGCGGCCTCGATCCGGCGCGGGGCCGACGGGGCCTGGGTCGGTTGGGCCGAGGCGGCCGGACGCGGGCGCGTCGGGCGATAGGTGGCGCGGGCCGGCTGCGAGGGCGCCGCGCGGCCCGACAGGCCCAGGCGGTGCACCTTGCCGATTACGGCGTTGCGGGTCACGCCGCCACCCAGCGTCTTGGCGATCTGGCTGGCCGACTGGCCTTCCAGCCACAGCTTTTTCAGCGCGCCTACCCGGTCTTCTGTCCAGCCTGCGGTCATCGCACCCTCCGGTGAATTCGGATTCAATATCTAGGGTCGCCGGCTCCCTCCGGGGGTCAGCGCCTACCACTAATCGTAAACTACCTCTTAACAGGCGCAATATGTGCGAATCAGCCTGTCCACAGAAACCACATGTTGAATCGCTGTTGTCCCGAAACGGCGCAGGTTTCAGGGTGAAAAGGCGGTCAGCCTTGCGTTTCGGGCTCTGCGGTCGCATCTGGCGGCCATGACCGACCTCGCCTCGACCCGGCCTTCGGGCCTGCCGCAGCCGCGCCGCTACAACGGCGTCAACTGGATCGGCGTGCGCAGCCTGTATCTGCGCGAGGTCCGCCGCTTCTGGAAGGTGGGGGCCCAGACGGTCGCCGCCCCGGTGGTGACGACCCTGCTTTACATGCTGGTCTTCGTGGTCGCGCTGCAGGGCGCCCGGCCGCCGCTGCACGGCACGCCCTTCGCCGAGTTTGTGGCCCCCGGCCTGATCATGATGGCCATTCTCCAGAACGCCTTCGCCAACTCGTCCTCCAGCCTGATCCAGGCCAAGATCATGGGCACCGCGACCGACTTCCTGACCCCGCCGCTCAGCCCGCTGGAGCTGACGGTCGGCTTCGCCCTGGGCGCCGCCACGCGCGGCATCGCCGTGGGCCTGGTCACCGCCGTATGCGTGCTGCCCTTCGCCAGGGTGGGGATCGCCAACCTGGGCCTGATCCTGTGGTTCGGCGCCGTCGCCTCGCTGCTGATGGGCATGATCGGCGTCATGGCCGGCCTGTGGTCCGAGAAGTTCGACCAGCTGTCGGCGGTCCAGAATTTCGTCATCATGCCGATGACCTTCCTGTCGGGGACCTTCTATCTGGTCGACAACCTGCCCGAACCCTTCGCGGCGATCAGCCGCTTCAACCCCTTCTTCTATCTGATCGACGGCTTCCGCGCGGGCTTCATCGGCCATGCCGAGGGCAGCATCCTGATCGGGGTGGTGATGAGCGCGGCGCTGACCATGGCCATGGGCGTGGCCTGCTGGCTGGTGTTCCGCTCCGGCTGGCGGCTCAAGAGCTAGGCGGCGTATCCGGCCCGCCTGATGTGATGGCGCCTGCGAAAAGACCTTGGCGATCAACACGCGCGGCCGTTCCCGCAGACTTCGACCCCCCCGGGTCGGGATGTCAGGCATGATCCCGTCATGTTCCGTCGGGTCTTTCCGCCAGGCGATCTCGACGCGATTGCACTCTTGCACTGCACTGCACTGTTTTTTTCGGATTGCACTGCAATCGTCGCCCTTTGGTCGTTCCGGACCCTTGCGCCCTTGACGGCCCCCTGATCGCCCGACCAAATCCGCGCCTCGATTTCTCGGAGGGGCGACATGAAGATCAACCACTGGGCTGCGGCCTCGACACTGGCGTCCACGCTGGCTCTGGCCGTCATGGCCGCCGCCCCCGCGACGGCGCAGCATGTGCCCGATGGCGTCCCCGCCGCCGCCCCGGCCGCCGCTGATCCCGCGCACGACGCCCTGCGCGCGCGCGTCGCCGCCTATATCCAGCCGACCAACGCCGCCCGCCTGCAGGTCGTCCTGACCCAGGTGCGCGAGGCGGGCTTCGAACCGACCGTCGAAACCTTCGAGGGCGGCGGCCGCGGCCAGCCGATGCAGGGCTCCAACGTCGTCTTCACGATTGGCGATGGCGACAAGGAAATCCTGCTGACCGCCCACTACGATTCCGCTGTGCTGCGGGACGGCGCCTTCTCGCAGGGCGTGGTCGATAACGCGGCCTCGGTCGTCGGCGTGATCGAGGCGGCCAAGGCGCTGAAAGGCAAGGCGCTGAACCACCGCATCCGCGTCATCCTGTTCGATCAGGAAGAGCTGGGCCTGATCGGCGCCAGAAAGTGGATCGAGGCGCACGGCGTCGCCAATGTCGCCGCCATCGTCAACTCGGACGTCGCCGCCTTCGGCACGACCCTGATGTACGGCCAGAACAACGGACCCCAGTCGCTGGGCATGACCCGTGCGGTCAAGGAAGTCTGCGCCGAGCGGGCGCTGCAGTGTGTCGGCTTCGGCGTCTATCCGCCGTCGGACGACCGCGTCTTCACCGCCGCCGGGGTTCCGACCCTGTCCGTCGGCTTCCAGGACGAGGTCGGCGCCCACCAGATGTGGCTGGCCTTCAACGGCGGCCAGGACAACGGCCTGCGCGAGGGGCTGGTGCCCCGCGTCTTCCGCCAGATCCACAGCCACGAGGACACGATGGACAACGTCGAGGGCGCGACTATCGCCCTGTCCAGCGCCACCTACGCCGCCCTGATCGAAAAGCTGGACGGCCAGCTGCGGTGATCGAGGTCCGGGGGGTCAAGCTGACGGCGCACGACCAGCGGACGCTGCGCGGCGGCTGGGGGACGATCCACTGGGTCGCCTGCTTGCCCATGTACGTGCCCTATGTCGCCTTTCTGGCGATGGGACTGACGGTCAGCGTCATGGTCGGCGACCTGCTGCCGCCTTTCCTGCTCCCGGGCTTTATCATCGGGACGGGTCTGGTGTGGTGGGCAGCCACCATCGTGACCTGGAAGGTCGTTCGAGCCGAAGGCGCCCGGGCGCCCGCCGGGGCCCTCGCCTCGGACTGGACGCTGGACGACGCAGGCATGACCCTGACCAATCCGCTGGTCGGCTCACGCGTCGCCTGGGCCGGCATGCGCGGCGTGCGCGAGGAGAAGGACCGCTTCGTCTTCCTGGTCGCGCCGATGAACAACCCGGTCCTGCCGCATCGTTGTCTCCAGCCCGAACAGCTGAAGGCGCTGCGGGCCCTGCTCGAAACGGTCAGAACCTCGGGGCGCCTCGGCGCCGGTGTTGACTAAGCCTGCTCCCGGTCCGACAAGGGCCGGGCCCTTTTTCAGCGGTCCCGTCGCATGTCGCGGCGGGGCCGTCTCGCTTTCGGAGGTCATGCTGTGTCCGGTCATCTGATGGGTGTCTACAATCGCGCGCCGCTGGAAGTGGAGCGCGGCCAGGGCGCCCGCCTCTGGTCCACCGACGGGACCGAGTATCTGGACTGCGTCGCCGGCATCTCGACCAACGGTCTGGGCCACGCCCATCCCAAGCTGGTCCAGGCGGTCAAGGACCAGGCCGAAAAGCTGTGGCACGTCTCGAACATCTTCAAGATTCCGGGTCAGGACGCCCTGGCCGACAAGCTGTGCGAGAGCAGCTTCGCCGACGTGGTCTTCTTCACCAACTCCGGCACCGAGGCGGTCGAATGCGCGCTGAAGACGGCCCGCAAATACCACGCCGCCAACGGCCAGCCCGAGCGGATCGACATCTATGGCTTCGACGGCTCGTTCCACGGCCGCACCTATGGCGCGATCAACGCCGCGGCCAATCCCAGCTACACCGAGGGCTTCGGCCCCAAGATGGAGGGTTTCCATCAGCTGGTGTGGGGCGACAAGGACGCGCTTGAGGCCGCCTTCCGCAACCCGGCCACCGCCGCCATCATTCTTGAGCCGGTCCAGGGCGAGGGCGGCTGCCGCGCCACGTCCGACGCCGACCTGCGCTGGATGCGCGACATGGCCGACGAGAACGGCGTCCTGATCATCTTCGACGAGGTCCAGTGCGGCATGGGCCGGACCGGCAAGCTGTGGGCCCACGAATGGGCCGGCATGGCGCCCGACATCATGGCCGTGGCCAAGGCCCTGGGCGGCGGCTTCCCCATCGGCGCCTGCCTGTCCACGGCCGAGGCGGCCAAGGGCATGACTGTCGGCGCCCACGGTTCGACCTTCGGCGGCAACCCGCTGGCCATGGCGGTCGGCATGGCCGCCCTGACTGAGATCAACCGCCCCGAGACCTTCGCCAATGTGGCCGAGATCTCGGCCTATCTGAAGCAGCAGCTGGCGGGCCTGCAGGAACGTTTTCCGGACGTCATCGTCGACGTGCGCGGCAAGGGTCTGCTGATCGGCGTCAAGCTGGTTCCCAACAACCGCGAGTTCATGGCCTGGGCCCGTGACGGCCAGAACCTGCTGGTGGCCGGCGGCGGCGACAACTGCGTCCGCATCCTGCCGCCGCTGAACCTGACGCTGGATGAGGCCCGCGAGGTCGTTCAGAAGTTCGAGGCCACCTGCGAGGCCGCCCGCGGCAAGATGGCGGCCTGATGGTCCGGCACTTCCTGGATATCCACCGGCTGGACGCCGCCGACTTGCGCGCCATTCTGGACGACGCACACGCTCGCAAGGCGGCCCGCAAGGGCTGGCCCAAGGGTCGCGTCGACGCCGACGCCCCAGCGCGCGACCATGTGCTGGCGATGATCTTCGAGAAGAACTCGACCCGCACCCGCTTCAGCTTTGACGCGGCGATCCGCCAACTGGGCGGGTCGTCGATCATCGCCAACGCCGGGGACATGCAGCTGGGGCGCGGCGAGCCGGTCGAGGACACGGCCAGGGTGCTGTCGCGCATGGTCGACGCGGTGATGATCCGCGCCAACGACCACGAGGATGTCGAGCGCTTCGCCCGGGTGTCCACCGTGCCGGTCATCAACGGCCTGACCGACCGCAGCCACCCGTGCCAGATCCTGGCCGATCTGCAGACGATCGAGGAACATCTGGGCCCGATCGCCGGCAAGACGATCGCCTGGGTCGGGGACGGCAACAACGTCTGCCACAGCTTCATGCATGCGGCGCCCAGGTTCGGCTTCCGCCTGCAGGTCGCCTGCCCGGCCGAATACCACCCCGACCTGCGCGACCTGGCCAAGGGCGGCGACCACGTCCACCTGACCAGCGACCCGCACGAAGCGGTCGCCGGCGCCGATGTCGTCGTCACCGACACCTGGGTGTCGATGGGCGATCAGGACTATGAGGCGCGCCTGGCCGCCTTCGAGGCCTATGGCGTGGACGACGCCCTGATGGAGGCGGCTGCGCCCGACGCCGTCTTCCTGCATTGCCTGCCGGCCCACCGGGGCGAAGAGGTGACGGACGCCGTCATCGACGGCCCCCGCTCGCTGGTCTGGGAGGAGGCCGAGAACCGCATCCACGCCCAGAAGGCGGTCATCGCCTGGTGTCTGGGCGGCTGACCGGAAAGCCTTCTCCCCTCGGGGGAGAAGGTGGGCGGCGGAGCCGCTCGGTTGAGGGGGCTGTGTCGGCGGGCAGACGATCGAACGAGGAGAACGCAGCCGGCGTCCCCCCTCATCCGTCTTGCTCCGCAAGCCACCTTCTCCCCCGAGGGGAGAAGGGGACTACTGCAGGTTCACGTCGGCCACGCCGCCGGCGTCGGGCAGGGTCTTGGTCAGGTTCGCCTTGGCGACCTCGAACATGAATCGGACCGGACCCGACTTCGACACCCAGATGCGGCCGTCGTCGGCCTCGAAGCGCAGCAGGGTCAGGTGCGGGTCGTCCTTGCCCTCCGGATACCAGGCGGCGACGACCGGGTTCCAGTAGCGGTCGATCCGTTCCCGATCGTGCGAAACCGACAGCTCGCCGTGGATGCAGGCCCAGACTTCCTGGTCCTTTGACCCATAGGTGAACATGGCGCTCTGCGCGCCCAGCGCGGCGTCGCGCGCCAGGTCGGTGTCGTCGCGGGTGAAGAACCAGATGGTCCCCGTCTCCTCCTCGCGGAAGGCGGTCATGGGCTGGCTGTGATAGCCGGGCTGGTCCAGGCCCAGCATGCCGGTGTTGGAGGACTTCAGGTGCTTCCAGAACTCGGTCTCGGCCTCGGCGGGCGTCAGCGTCTTGTCGGCCATGTGCGTCTCCTGTGTGAGGGGTCGCAGAAGAACCGGCGCGAGGCCTGACGGTTCCGGCTAACGCGGCCGCTCAAGCCCGAACAGGGTGCCCAGGTGGACCAGCAGAAGCGACGCGAAGGCCGCCGACAGCACCATCAGGAACCGCCACGGGATCATCCGCGGTCCGCGCCGGGGATCGGGCGCGCGAGCCCCGCGCCATCCGGCCAGAACGGCGACGGCCACGGAACCGGCCAGCAGGATAAGGGTCAGTTTCGTGTCCACGCCCGCCAAGTGAGGCCGAAGGCGACGCTTCGCAAGCCCGGGATGCAGCGGATGTCCACAGGTAAGGTGGCCGGGCGCAACATCTTGGGGTTAACCATCCATTTACACCCCTGATCTGGGCCAGTAGCGTCCAGCGAAAGGTCGGGAGGCGAATCAGTGAGCGCAGCCGCGCCGTGGAGCGTGAAGGGAATTGATCCCAAGGCTCGCGAGATCGCCAAGGACCTTGCCCGCCGTTCAGGGATGACCCTGGGCGAGTGGCTGAATTCCATGATCATGGAGGACGGCGAGGACGAGGACGGGGTGGTCCCGATGCCGCGTCGCGCCCATGCGGCCGACACGTTCGACCGCCGTGGCCGCGCCCGGCGACTGGACGACGCCTATGACGTCAACGATCCCTATCATCGCCTGAACGCCTCCATCGAGGCCATCGCCGGCCGGCTGGAGGCCGCCGAGCGCCGCTCGACCGTGGCGATCCAGGGTGTGGATCAGGCCGTTTCGGGTCTGGTCCGCCGGCTGGAAGAGCAGGACGCCCGCGCGACGGCGACCGGCCGACGCCTGGATGACATCGCCGAGGAACTGCGTGAGGGCCATCGCCGCCTGCGCCGGTTCGAGAACGACACCGGCCCCAAGACCGAGGAAGGCTTCAAGGCGCTGGAGACCTCGCTGGGCGCCCTGACCGGCCGCCTCTACGACATCGAGGAACGCCAGCGCGTCGGCGCGACCGAAGTGCGTCTGCGCATGGACACGGTCGAGAAGTCGGTCGGCGCCGGCGCAGGGACCACCCTGCTGGGTCAGGTCGCGGCCAAGCTGGACGCAGCCCAGTCGCGCACGACCGACGCCCTGCGTGGGCTGGAGCGGTCGTTCGGCGATCTGGACCGCCGCCTGCGCGCGACCGAGAGCCGCGCCGAGCCCGAGGGCGCCCGTTTCGAAAAGCTGGCCGAGACCCTGGCCCGTCAGGTTGAGAGCAACCGCGCCGAGATGATGCGCCGGCTGGACACGGCCCAGGCTGACAGCCGGATGGACCGGATCGAGCGTGCGGTCCAGACCGTGGGTGACAAGGTCGCCCTGGCCGAGCGCGGCTCGGCCAGGGCGGTCGAGGCCATGGGCCGCGAGGTCCTGCGCATCGCCCAGAACCTGAATGGTCGTCTGCAGAAGGCCGAGGATCACACCCGCCGGGTCGAGCAGGCCGTTGACCAGCGCCTGATGGCTGCTGACGACCGCCATGCTCTGGCGCTGGAAAAACTGGGCGGGGAGATCACCCGCATTTCCGACCGGCTCAGCGACCGCATCGCCCAGTCGGAACGCCGCTCGGCGCAGGCGTTGGAAGACATCGGACAACGTCTGTCGGACAGCTCCAGCCGGTTCGAGCAACGCTATGACCGCACCTCGGGCGAACTGGCCGAGCGCATGCGTCAGAGCGAGGAACGGACCGCCAGACTGCTGGCCGAAGCCCGCGACAGCATCGAGGTGCGGGGCCAGGGCAAGACGGCGCCGATCCCGACGGTGGCCGAACCGGTCATCGACGCCGACTGGCGCGCCGCCGCCTTCCCCGAGGATTCCTTCGGCGACGACTGGGGCGGCGGCGAGCCGGGTCTGCAACCCTTCCCCGGCGCTGCGCCGGAGACGTCGCCGACACCTGTCGTAGCCGAGACGATCGCGCCTGCTCCCCGGATCGAGACCCCGGCCTTCGGCGCGCCCGCGCCCTTCGCGGCCTTCGGCGGGGCCGATGTGTCCGACGCGCTGGAGGCGACCGACGCCGATTTCATCCCGGCCCAGGCGCCGGCTCCCGTCGCCTCGCCCCTGCTGGAATCGGATGGCGACGCCTTCGCCGCCGAGACCGACTTCGTCACCGCCCCGCCGGCCCGGTCCGCCTCGACCCGCGAGACCCTGGACGCGGCCCGCGCCGCCATGGGTCCCAAGGCGACGGCCGCCTCGGTCGGGTTCGGCCTGAAGCGCGGCGGCAAGTCGCGATTGCAGGAGCGGCTGGACAAGCAGGCGGCCAAGGACGGCGCCACGGTGCGCAAGGCGCTGCTGGCTTCGGTCACGGCGGTGGTGTTGACGGGCGGGGCGCTGGCCTTCGACCGGCTGACGGACGGCGCGCTGGATCTGCCGGGGCTCAGCGCCTTGGCCGAGGAGGCGCCGACCGCGGAACTGCTGGCCTTGTCGCTGACGCCGGTCGATGCGTCGGCCGATCCGGCTCAGGCGAACGAGCTTTATCTGCGGGCGCAGGATCAGATGACGGCGGGCGAGCCGGAAGGTGTGAAGACCCTGACCCGCGCCGCCGAACTGGGCCAGGCCGATGCGGCGCTGGAGCTGGCGGGTCTGTATCAGACCGGTGGCTCGGGCGTGACGGTCGATCTGGCCGAAAGCCGCCTGTGGGCCCGTCGCGCGGCTGAGGGCGGGGCGGCCAAGGGCATGCATGCCTACGCCATGTATCTGTTCGACGGCGTTGGCGGGGCCAGGAACCGGCCTGAGGCGCTGAGCTGGCTGAACAAGGCGGCCGGGCAGGGGCTGGTGGATAGCCAGTATAACGTCGCCCGCCTGTACGAGAACGGGGACGAGGGTATCGCGGTCAGCCTGACCGACGCCTTCAAATGGTATCTGATCGCGGCCCGCGCCGGCGATCCGCAGGCGGGCGAGGCCGTGCAGCGGCTGACGCCGACCGTGCCTGCGGCGCAGCAACGCGCGGCCCGGGCGGCAGCCGAAGCCTTCAAGGTCGAGCCGCAGGTTTGACCGCCGGGGTCGATCTGCAGCCTGACCGGGTGGCCCTGCGTCGCGCGGCCCGCTAAGACCTTTCTCCACGGCCCGCCGTCGGCCGCGTCACCCTCCAGCCGAAGGCGCGTCCTTTGGATATCTATCTGCCGATCGCCGAGGTTTCGGTGAACTGGCCGCTCCTGGTTCTGCTGGGGGCGACGGTCGGATTCATCTCGGGCCTGTTCGGCATCGGGGGCGGCTTCCTCATGGCCCCCGTGCTGGTGTTCCTGGGCATCCCGCCGACCGTGGCCGTCGCCAGCCAGGCCAGCCACGTCGTCGCCTCCTCGACCTCGGGCGTCATCAGCTATTCGGGCAAGGGCGCGGTCGATTATCGCATGGGCGGCATCATGGCCGTCGGCGGGGCCGTGGGCGCGGTGCTCGGGGTCGAGCTGTTCCGCTATCTGCGCCTGCTGGGCCAGGCGGACCTGGTGGTGGCCCTGTCCTATCTGGTCTTCCTGGGCTCCATCGGCCTGCTGATGCTGAAGGAAAGCCTGACGGCCATCATCCAGCGCTATCGCGGCGACGCGCCGCCGCGCCGGGACCGGCGGAGGCCGCTGTGGCTGTACGGCCTGCCGTTCCGGATGCGGTTCCCGCGTTCGGGCCTGTATATCAGCGCCATTCCGCCCCTGGCTCTGGGTGTGTTCGCAGGCATCCTGTCGGCCATCATGGGGGTGGGCGGCGGCTTCATCCTGGTGCCGGCCATGCTGTATGTCCTGCGCATGAAGGCGGGCGTGGTGGTGGGCACCAGTCTGTTCCAGATCATCATCACCACGGCCATCACCACCGTGCTTCAGGCCGGGCGGAACCAGACGGTGGACATCGTCCTGTCGATGCTGCTGCTGGTCGGCGGGGTGGTCGGGGCCCAGTACGGCGCGCGTCTGTCCGGCAAGTTCCGGGCCGAGGAGTTGCGGGCCGCGCTGGGGCTGATCGTGCTGCTGGTGGGTATCCAGATGGGGCTGGAGTTGTTCGTGCGCCCGGGTGACCTGTTCCAGCTGGCGCCGGGGATCGCGGACTGATGTTCCAGGCCCTGCCTCCTCCTCCGCCTGCGATAGAGGCGCCGCCGCCCGAGCGGTCGGTCGCGACCGAGACCGAGGCGCGGGTCGCCGCCGCCCTGACCGAAGCGCGGGTCAAGGTCGACTCCAGTTTCCGGGGCGCGTCGATCGTCCTGTATGGCGCGGTCTTCAACCCCGATGAAGCCGCGACCGACGTCGTGGTGGTGGTGCGCGGGCCGGATGCGCCGCTGCGTCTGGTCAAGAAGACCCGCAACATGGGCGTCTGGCTGAACAGCCGGCCCGTGCTGTTCGAGGGGGCGCCCGGCTTCTACATGACCGCCTCGACCCGGCCGCTGGGCGACATCGCTGACTTTGGCCAGTTGCGGCGGCTGGGCGTGGGCGTGGACCATCTGAGGATCGACGCGCCGGAGGAAAGCCGCAGCGTGACCCGTTACGGAGTCCGCGACGTGGTCATCAGCCGGCTGGGCGAGGATTATCTGGACTGGCGCCGGGCCGTGATCCGGCTGAAGGAAGCGGCGGCCCTGTATGACACCGACCCGGACGGGGTCGAGTTCGTGGACCGCGGCCTGTTCCGGGCCGAGATCAAACTGCCCGCCGTGGCCCCCACCGGCCGCTATTACGCCGAGGTCTGGCTGTTTCAGGACGGGGCGCCGGTGTCGGTCTCGAACCTGACCCTGACGGTCGAGAAGGTCGGGTTCGAGCGCGACGTCTATGAGTTCGCCCACCGTCGGCCGTGGACCTATGGCGTGCTGTGCGTGCTGATCGCGGCCCTGATGGGATACGGGGCCTCGAAGGTGTTCAGGCGGCCGTAATCAGGTCGCGGCGAACTCGCTCAGGGCGTCGATGACGGCGCGGTTCTGGTCCGCCGTGCCGACCGTGATCCGCAAGCAGTCGGGCAGGCCGTAGCCGCCGACCGGGCGCACGATGATCCCCTTTGAATTCAGGTAGTCGCTGGCGGCGGCGGCGTTGCGCCTGTCGTCCGGGAAGCGGACCAGCACGAAATTGCCGGCCGACGGGAAGACGTCGAAGCCGAAGCCGCGGATGGCCTGGGTCAGGCGAGGGCGCCATTCGACGACCAGATCGCGCGAGGCTTTCTGGTGCGCCTCGTCGGCCAGGGCGGCGGTCGCGGCCTCCAGCCCCGGCACCGAGACGTTGAAGGGCAGGCGGATGCGGTCCACCGCTTCGGCGACAAGCAGCGGCGCATAGCCGAAGCCGATGCGCAGGCCACCCAGACCGTGGATTTTCGAGAAGGTGCGGGTGACGACGATGTTGGCGGCGTCGCGGGCCAGACCCAGGCTGGTCTCCCATTCCGGCTCGGTCACGAACTCGGCGTAGGCTTCGTCGACCACCAGCAGGATGTGGGCGGGCAGGGCGGCGTGCAGGCGGCGGATCTCCTCGCCCGAGTTCCAGCTGCCGGTCGGGTTCGACGGATTGGAGACGTAGACGATCCGGGTCCGGTCATCGACCTGGGCCAGCAGGGCGTCGACCTCGGCCTTCATGCCGGGCTCGGGCGCCAGCTTGACCTGGGCCTGGTTGGCCAGGGCGCTGATGCGATAGGCCAGGAAGCCGTACTGGCCCGTGACGATGTTGTCGCCCGGCGTCAGATAGGCCTGGTTCAGCAGGGCGAAGACCTCGTCCGAGCCGTTGCCGAAGATCAGGCGTTCGGCCTCAAGCCCGTGCAGGTCGGCGACGGCGGCGCGCAGCTTTGCGGCGCGGCCGTCGGGATAGATGTGGATGTTCTTCAGTGCGGCGGCATAGGCCTCGCGCGCCTTTTCGCCGGCGCCCAGGGCGTTCTCGTTCGAGGACAGCTTCATCGGCTCGGCCACCCCAGCGATGGCCGCCTTGCCGCCGACATAGGGGGCGATGTCCAGGATGCCGGGCTTGGCGGCGGGCGCGTCGGTCATGGGTGGTCCTTGCGGGATCAGAAGATGGGCGCGGCGCCGATGACGCCGCTGAGGGCGCCCGGCGCCTGGGCCAGTCGTCCGTCGTCGGCCTGCACATAGCCTGTCAGGGCGAACAGCTTCAACCCGCCGGCCGTGGCCAGTAGTTCGGCGACCAGCCCGGCCTCGCCCAGGGCGTCGATGACGCGGGCGGCGGGCAGGGCGCTGTCGGTGACCCAGAAGGTGCGGTCGTCGCCGGTCGGACCCGGCGCCTCGGTCGAGATCATCAGGGCGCGCGGGACACCGCGCCGGTCGTCGGGCAGGGCCGCCACAACCCGCAGGCCAGGCAGGGCCAGAAGGCGGCCCCACCAGGCCTTGGCCCCCGACAGATCCATCAGGGCGCGGGAGCCGTGCTGGACGGCGGACAGCGCCTGTTCCGGCTCGGCGGCGATCCGGGCGGACAGGCCATAGCGGTCGGCGGCCAGCACCTGGGCCGCGCCGCCCCAGACGACCAGCGGGCGGCCGGTCGTCGCCTCGATCCGCCCCCAGACGGCGCGCAGGGCGATCCGTTCGGCCGGAGACAGGGTGTCCGACAGCGCGCGCAGGGCGATGGCGTCGGCGTCGGGGCCGGTGCGAGGCCCGGCGGCGACACGGGCGCGCACCGCCTGAACCAGAGCCTGGTCCAGAGCGTCGCGGGCGGCGTCGGCGGGCGGCTCTTTCAGCATCAGAACAGCTTGGGAGCGGGGGCGAGGGTGAAGGGCCCCAGATAGGTCCGGCCGTCGCGGAAGACGAGGTCCAGGTCGATGGCGTCGCCACCCGGCCCCGCCCCTGCGGCCCCGGCGGCGAGGGCGGCGGCCCCCGCGCCGACGCGGTCCACAGCGCCCGAACGGGATCCGGCCAGACCGGCGATGGCGCCCAGCGGCTGTTCCGCCTTGAGGCTGACGGTGCCCTGGACCCGGCCGTCGGCGCCGGCGGCCAGCCGTTCGCTGGAGACCAGGGCGCGGCTGTCGCCGGCCTTGAGCTCGCCCCGCACACGGGTGAACTCGCCGCCGCCGCGCGTCCAGGCGGCGAAGACGCCGGCCGTGTCGGCGCCGCGCAAAAGGGCGGCCTTCTGGATCACGCCCTCCAGCTGGACGGTCAGCAGGCCGTTGCGGGTCATGGCCTCGACCGGCCCCGCCTGACGGCCGCGCGCGTCGATCAGGCGGAACAGGACGTCGATGGAATCGGTGGGCGCGCTGGATCCGACGATGTGGGGCCGCAGATAGAACTCGACCTTGCCCGCGCCGCTGACAGGGAAGGGCTCGGCCCCCGGCAGGGCGGTGAAGACGGGGTTGGCCAGCTCCAGCGCCACATTGGGCCAGGCCTGGGTCAGCCCGTGGACACTGAGGCGGATGGCGTCGCCGCGCACGGCGACCTTGCCCTTGTCGCCGCGGGTCAGGGTCAGGCCCTCGGGCGCGATGACCATCCATTTGGTCGGGTTGTAGGCGGTCGCCTCGGCCACCAGCTCGGGCGCCGCGACGCCCAGGCCGGAGGGGGCTATGATCTCGGGATGTGGGATGGCGATGCGGGCGCGGAACGGCCAACCGGTGGTGGTGACGCGAGCGTGTTTCACCTGCCAGCCCTGGGCCTGCAGCCGGGTGACCTGGGTCTCCAGCCGCTGCTCGACCTGACGCGTCAGATAAAACCACCAGCCGGTCCAGGCGACCAGCGCGATCAGGACGATGGCGAAGGGGACATAGAGGCCCGCACGGCTGTGTCGGCGGGGCGTGTCGGCGTCGGTCATGGAGGCTCCGGTCAGGCCCTTCTCTTAGAGGACGGGGCGTCGGCGTTGCAGTGCAATCAGAAAAAATCAGTGCATGTAGTGCAACAGTGCAATGGGATCAGGACCTTCGGATCGCGGGAAGCGCTGCGCCACATGGACAGGAAACGGCTCTACGCATGATCGGCTCCGAAGGATCAGGCCGGGCAGTATCGCATGGCTAGCGGGGGCGGCGGGCCGAAAGGCGATATCGGGCCGCAAAGGCCGATGCCGCCAGGAAACGGGGCACCGGGTCGAACCGGGTTCAGGCCGTCAGATCGACAAGGGCGGCGGCGCAGGCGCGGATCGCGTCGTCGGGGGCCAGGCCCAGCAGCAGGCCGCGCTGGCCGCCGTTGATCAGGATGCGGTCGAACAGGATGGCGGTCTCGTCCATCACCGTCGGGACGGCCTTCCTCTGGCCGAAAGGGCTGACGCCGCCGACCTTGTAGCCGGTCAGGCGCTCGGCGTCGGCGGGCTTCATCATCCGGGCCGACTTGCCGCCGAGGGCGGCGGCCAGCTTTTTCATGCTGACCTCCTGATCCGAGGGCACGATGACGCAGGCGGGCTTGTCGTCCACGAGGGTCATCAGGGTCTTGAACACCTGTTCCGGCGCCCAGCCCAGCGCCTGCGCCGCCTGCAAGCCCACGCGCGGCGCGTCGGGGTCGTAGTCATAGGGGAACAGGTCGAAGGCGACGTCCAGCCTGGTCAGGGCGACGGTGGCGGGGGTGGTGCGGGACATGGCCCTGTCGTTTCCACCTTTCGTCATCCTCCGGCAAGGCGCGCAGCGGCGCAGACCGGGGACCCAGCGGCGCCCGTGAGGGCGACTGAGCCACGCGCGCCTGCGTCAGGCCTCGCCTTCGGCGCCGCTGGGTCCCCCGGTCTCGCTGCGCTCGCCGGAGGATGACGAAAGGGAGAGGAAGGATTGCGTCAGCTCCACCGCCTCGGCCAGGCCCATGCGCATGACCTCGGCGCCGGGGGGCAGGGCGGCGAACAGGCGGGTGGGGCAGGCGGCGTCCAGCATGATGA
>NZ_SDZL01000002.1 GCF_004210735.1 Brevundimonas sp. | reverse complement strand
GGGCAGTTTGAAAACGTGGTTGGCGCTACCTGAGCCCTCCCCCATCAAGGGGGAGGGCTCAGGTAGCGCCAACCACGTTTTCAAACTGCCCGACGTGGGCGAGGGCACGGCCGAGGCCGAACTGGTCGGCTGGCACGTCAAGGTCGGTGACGCGGTCGAGGAAGACCAGATCATCGCCGACATCATGACCGACAAGGCCACGGTCGAGATCACCAGCCCCGTCGCGGGCGTGGTCGTCGCCCTGCACGGGGAGGCTGGACAGCAGGTCCCGGTCGGCGGACCGCTGGTCAGCTTCAAGGTCGAGGGCAAGGGCAATGTCGTTCCTGCCTCCTCTCCCTTCCCCCTTGATGGGGGAAGGGCCGGGGTTGGGGGTGATGCCGCGTCCGTATCGAACGCTTCCGCGAAAGCATCTCCCGCCGTCACCCCCACCCAACCCTCCCCCATAAAGGGGGAGGGCTCTCAGCGCCCCGTTCCCGCCGTCACCGGCCGCCAGCCGGGCGAGCGTGCCCTGGCCTCACCCGCCGTGCGCAACCGCGCCCGCGATCTGGGCGTGGATCTGATCTATGTCGCCGGATCAGGCCCGGCGGGCCGGATTGAGCACGCCGACCTGGACGCCTTCGTCGCGCGCGGCGGCAGCGCGGGCGGCACGCCTGCCTTGACCGGTTCGACCTACGCCCGCGCCGAGCGCGTGACCGAGACCCGCATCATCGGCCTGCGCCGCAAGATCGCGGAGAAGATGGCCGAGAGCGTGCGTCGCATCCCGCACATCACCTATGTCGAGGAAATCGACATGACGGCGCTGGAAGAACTGCGGGCGCACCTGAACGCGACCAAGGCCAAGGACCAGCCCAAGCTGAACGTCCTGCCCTTCATCGCCCGCGCGATCGTGGTGGCCCTGCGCGACCAGCCGACGATCAACAGCCATTATGACGACGAGGCCGGGATGCTGACGACGCACGCCGCCGTGCATCTGGGCATCGCGGCCCAGACGCCGAACGGCCTGATGGTGCCGGTGGTCCGCCACGCCGAGGCGCGCGATCCCTATGACACGGCGCAGGAGATCGCGCGGGTGTCCGGCGCGGCCAAGGACGGCAGCGCCAAGCGGGAAGAGCTGTCCGGCTCGACCATCACCATCACCTCGCTGGGGACGCTGGGCGGCGTGGTCCATACCCCGATCATCAACCACCCCGAGGTCGCCATCGTCGGCCCGAACAAGATCGCCGAACGCGTGGTGGTCAAGGACGGCCAGATGGTCGTGCGCAAGATGATGAACCTGTCGTCCAGCTTCGATCACCGGATCGTCGACGGGCATGACGCGGCGGTCTTCGTGCAGCGCATCAAGGGCCTGCTGGAGCATCCGGCGACGTTGTGGATGGGCAACTGATGGACACCGTCCTCATTGTGTTCCTAGCTTGCCTGCTGGACCCAATACGCCTCGTTCCCAGCATTCTAGCGGGCGCCTTGGTTCAATCCTGGAAAGGCGTCTGGATTGCTTCGACAATCATCGCGGCTGGTATGATTGGTCTTGCCGTCAGCCTTGGCGCAAATGCCAATCCCATTCTCGGTCCGCTGGCGACCCTCGCCGCCGTAGCTGGCGCCTTCGCAATTAAGGCTGGTTTCAAAAAGTCGAAGAAACCCCAACTTGATGTAGCTGAATGACCCAGACCCTGAAGACCAAAGTCCTGATCATCGGCGCGGGGACCGGCGGCTATGTCGCGGGGATCCGTTGTGGCCAGTTGGGCCTCGAGACTATTCTGGTGGACGGGGGCGATGGGCTGGGCGGCACCTGCCTGAACGTCGGCTGCATTCCGTCCAAGGCCATCATCCACGCGGCGGGCAAGTATGAGACGGTGGCCAAGGCCGCCGGCGACGGCACGCTGGGCATCACGGCTTCCGCCCCGGCCATCGACCTGTCCAAGACGATCGAATGGAAGGACGGCATCGTCAGGAAGCTGAACGCCGGGGTCGCGGCCCTGCTGAAGAAGGCCAAGGTCAAGGTCATCAAGGGCTGGGCCGAGTTCTCGGACGCCAAGACCTGCACGGTGAAGACCGACGACGGCGACATCGTCATCACCGCCGAACACGTCATCCTGGCCACCGGGTCCGAGCCGGTCGAACTGCCCTTCCTGCCGTTCGGCGGCGACGTGATTTCGTCGACCGAGGCGCTGAGCCTGCCGGAGGTGCCGAAGAGGCTGGTGGTCGTCGGCGGCGGCTATATCGGGCTGGAGCTGGGCATCGCCTTCCGCAAGCTGGGGGCCCAGGTCGCCATCGTGGAAATGGCCGACCGCCTGCTGCCGCTCTATGACAAGGCCCTGACTGACCCGGTCGCCAAATGGCTGGAGCGTCACGGCGTCGAGTTGCACCTCGGTGCGCGCGCCGGGGGCTTCGAGAAGGGCAAGCTGTCGGTCACGACCAGGGACGGCAAGCCGATCCAGATCGCCGCCGACAAGGTGCTGGTCACCGTCGGCCGCCGCCCGCGCACTAAGGGCTGGGGTCTGGAGAACATGGGCGTGGCCATGGCCGGGCCGTTCGTGAAGATCGACAACCGCTGCGCCACCTCGATGAAGAACGTCTGGGCCGTCGGCGATCTGACCGGCGAGCCGATGCTGGCGCACAAGGGCAGCGCCCAGGGCGAGGTGGTGGCCGAAATCCTGGCGGGCCACGACCGCGTGTTCGACCCGACCACCATCGCCGCCGTCTGCTTCACCGAGCCTGAGATCGTCTCGGCCGGTCTGGGGCCGCAGGACGTCCAGGGCCGCGACGACGTTATCCAGGCCGTCTTCCCCTTCGCCGCCATCGGCCGAGCGCTGGCGATCGAGGCGAGCGAGGACGGCGGCTTCGTGCGGGTGCTGGCGTCGAAATCGGATCACCGCCTGCTGGGCATCCAGGCCGTCGGCCAGCATGTCAGCGAACTGTCCAACAGCTTCGCCCAGATGCTGGAGATGGGTGCGGTGCTGGAAGATGTCGCCGGCACCATCCACGTCCACCCAACCCTGGGCGAAGCCTTCCACGAGGCCAGCCTGAGGGCCTTGGGGCACGCCATCCACATCTGAACCTTGACTGTTCGGCGGGGGCTCCCTCTACCTGTGCGTGCGGAGGCGCGTCGCGCCGTTCAGGGGTGAGGATAGCCGATGCGGAAATGGGTTCTGATCGTCCTGCTGGCGGCCGTCGCGGCGTGCCAGCCCGCGGAACGCACCTCGCGAGAGGCTGAGCCGGTCGAAAGGGCCGAGCAGAAGTTGATCTCGGCCCTGCCTGTCACGCCGTATCCTGAAGCCAAGACGGTCAGGCTATTCGTGGCGCGCCCCTTCGCCGAGGTAAGGGCGGGCGCAGACGAATATGTCAGGCCGAAGGGTCAAATGCTGACCGCTGATCAAAGGTCGGCATTCGAGGCCACCCTGCGACTGGCCAACTACGATCGCGAGCTGGGCTACGCAGCCGCCTGCTTCATTCCACACCACTTCGTTCGCTACTACGACGCCAGCGACCGGGTGATCGGTGAGTTTCAGGTCTGCTTCTGCTGCACGGGTATACGCGCCGATCCCCATATTTCAGCACCGCTCCCAAGAGGGGCGAAGGTCCAGGACCTGGAATTCGACTACGCCCGCCTGAAGGCGTGGGTGGAAGCGATGGGCTATTCGACCGATATCGACTGCTAGCCCATCGTCCTGATCAGCCCCGCAGATCCGGCGGGGTGGCTTCTTCCGTCAGCATGGCGATGGCTTCTTCTACCGTGACGATGGTCTGGGCCTGGGAGCCCAGGCGGCGGATGGCGACCCTGCCTTCCTCGGCCTCGTTGCGGCCGACGACGGCGATGGCGGGGACCTTGCCGACCGAGTGTTCGCGAACCTTGTAGTTGATCTTCTCGTTGCGCAGGTCGGTCTCGACCCGCAGGCCCGCGGCGCGGAATTTGGCCGCGACCTCTTCGGCGTAGTCCGAGGCGTCGGAGGTGATGGTCGCCACCACCGCCTGCGTCGGGGCCAGCCACAGGGGGAAGGCCCCGGCGTAGTTCTCGATCATGATGCCGATGAAGCGCTCGAAGCTGCCCAGGATGGCCCGGTGCAGCATGACGGGGCGGTGCTTCTGGCCGTCCTCGCCGACGTATTCGGCGCCCAGGCGATCCGGCAGGACATAGTCCAGCTGCAGCGTGCCGCAGGTCCATTCACGACCGATGGCGTCCTTGACGATGAAGTCCAGCTTGGGCGCGTAGAAGGCGCCGTCACCCTCGGCGATGACAGGCTCGACACCCGCCGCGCGCGAGGCTTCCAGCAGCATGGCCTCGGCCTTGTCCCAGAACTCGTCCGAGCCGGCGCGGATTTCGGGGCGGGTGGCCAGGTTGATGTAGGCCGTCTCCATGCCCAGGTCGCCGTGGACGCTGCGAGCCAGTTCGACGAAGCGGCGCGTCTCGTCGACGATCTGGTCCTCGCGGCAGAAGATGTGGGCGTCGTCCTGCGTAAAGCCGCGCACCCGCATCAGACCGTGCAGGGAGCCGGACGGTTCATAGCGGTGGCAGGCGCCGAACTCGGCCATGCGCAGCGGCAGTTCGCGATACGAGCGCTGGCCGTGGTCGAAGATCTGGACGTGGCCGGGGCAGTTCATCGGCTTGAGAGACAGGGTCTCGCCCTCGACCGTCTCGCAGACGAACATATTGGGGCGGTACTTTTCCCAGTGGCCCGAGGCCTCCCAGAATTTGCGGTCCAGAACCTGGGGCGTCTTGACCTCGACATAGCCGGCGGCCGTCAGGCGGCGGCGCATATAGGCCTCAATCACCTGCCACAGCACCCAGCCCTTGGGGTGCCAGAAGACCATGCCGCGGCCCTCTTCCTGCATGTGGAAGAGCTCCATCGCGCGGCCCAGCTTGCGGTGGTCGCGCTTCTCGGCCTCTTCGATACGCAGCAGATAGGCGTCCAGATCCTCTTTCGAGGCCCAGGCGGTGCCGTAGATGCGCTGAAGCTGGGCGCGGCTGGAATCGCCGCGCCAGTAGGCGCCGGCCAGCTTGGTCAGTTTGAAGGCCTTGCCGACGAATTTCGTGGTCGGGAAGTGCGGTCCCCGGCACAGGTCGGCCCAGTCGCCCTGCTTGTAGACGGTGATCGTCTCCGTGCCCGGCAGGTCGCGGATCAGTTCGGCCTTGTAGGTTTCGCCGACGCTCTCGAAATGTCTGATGGCCTCGTCGCGATCCCAGACCTGACGCTCCAGCGGGGCGCCGCGATCGATGATCTCGGCCATCTTCTTCTCGATCCTGGGGAAGTCCTCGGTCGAGAAGGGTTCGTCGCGGGCGAAGTCGTAATAGAAGCCGTCCTCGATCGACGGGCCGATGGTGACCTGGGTGCCGGGGAACAGTTCCTGCACCGCCTGGGCCAGAACGTGGGCGGCGTCGTGGCGGATGGTCTCCAGCGCCTCGGGATCGTCGCGCATCAGCAGACGGAAATCGCCGTCGCCGTCGATGACACGGTCGAGGTCGCGCTGCTCGCCGTTCCAGACGACCAAGGCCGCCTTCTTGGCCAGCGAGGGCGAGATGGCGGCGGCCACGTCGCGACCCGTCGAGCCGGCCGGGTACTGGCGCACGGCGCCGTCGGGAAATTTCAGTTCGATCATCGTTTCGTCTTTGGCTTTTCTATCGCGTTCGCCGCCGGGGCGGTCTCGCGGGGCGGTCTCGCGGGGCGGGACGGGATCGTAACCCGAACCACCGAAGGGATGGCATTTACAGAGCCGGCGCACGGTGAGCCATCCCCCCCTGACCGGGCCGTGCTGGAGCAGGGCGTCGCGCCCATAGTCCGAACAGGTCGGCAGATATCGGCACGACTGGCCGAAAAAGGGGGACAGCGTCAGCTTGTAGCCCCGATGGGCCAGCCGCACGCCGCGTTCATAGAGAGACATACGTCCCTTCGCCGGGGGCATGTTGAGGGTTGGCCGCTTATCCCCCCTATGGCCGGGGGGATCAACCGGACGGGCCCTCAGGCCGCGCCGGCGAGACGAGTTCGTGTGTCGCTGTGGTGTTTGGACAGCGCCTGACGCGCGGCCTCCAGCGTCGCCTCGATGGCGACCATGGTCGAGGCGTGGCGGGCGGGATAGTCGGCGACCTGTTTCAGCACGCGCAGGCTCTCGAAACGCCCGGCCGGGCCCTCGCCGCCGGATTTCAGCATGGCCAGCATGGCGTCGCGCGCGGCCTCAAGCTCGGGGATCGAGGCGCCGATGACGGCCTCGCCCAGCACGCCAGCCGCCGCCTGGCCCAGGGCGCAGGCCTTTACCGTCTGGGCGAAGTCGGCGATTCGGCCGTCGGCGTCCAGCACGACATCGACGATGGCTTTCGATCCGCACAGTTTGGCGACGCGCTCGGCGGTGCCCCCCTTTTCGCTGACCAGCGGCGCAGGCAGGCGGCCGCTGTGCGGCAGATTGGCCGCCAGCGTCAGGATGCGCGTGCTGTAAAGCTCGTCGATCATGGGATGAAGATAGGCGTTTCGACGCCCGGCGAGAAGGGTGGGCTCAGCCGCCCTGCAACGACGACCAGGTGCGGGCGGTGGGCGAGGTGGGCGGCGCATCGACGGCCGCGGTCTGGCCGGGCGTGGTGCGCGCGCGCAGCCAGGCCAGGTTCTGATCTGCCAGTTCGGGCGGCAGGTCGCGGCGCAGCATCTGTTCGGCCTCGGCCGTCTTGCCCTGCAGGCCCAGCACCAGGGCCAGGTTCTGACGGGTCTGCAGCGTGGCGCCCGGCTGGGCCACGGCGCGGCGCAGCAGGGTTTCGGCCCCGGCCGCGTTGCCGTCGGTGGCCAAGGCCATGGCGGCGTTGGTCAGCAGGGTCGGATTGTCGGGCGCGACGCGCAGACCCTCGGCCCAGGCGGCGCGGGCGTCGTCGTCGCGGCGCACCTGTTTGTAGGCGACGCCCAGCAGGGACAGCGGCCGCCAGTCGTTCGGCGCCTGGGCGCGGGCCTGTTCCAGTGGGGCGACGCCATAGAAGGCCTGGCCCCGGGCGATGTGGGCGCGGCCCAGCTCCAGCAGGGCGTCGATGTTGGTGGGTGCCGCGATCAGCACGCGCTGGGCGGCCTCGGCGGCCTGATCGTGACGGCCCAGGTCACGCAGGGCCTGGGACAGCTTGACCCCGGCGATGCTGTCGGCCGGATTGATCTCGACCTCGGTGCTCCAGAAGACCGAGCGGGCCAGCGGGTCCATCCGTTCGTACAGCGTGCGCTGTTCGGCCGAGGCCGGCTGGCGAACTGACGGCGTAGCGACGGGCGCAGGATCGGCCGCTCGTGCGGGCGCGGCCAGGCCCATCAGAATCGCGGCGGTGGTTGCGATGCAGGCGGTCGTGCGCGACATGGAGGTATCCGGACCGGTCTCTGGCGAGCCCATTTCGTGGCCGTCAGGGTCGCCGGTCTGCGTCAAGCATTGGTTAATCGGTCCGACAGGGCCGGAAAGGTCGCCATGTCCGCCCTGCACCCCGACATCCTGGCCCGCGACAGCAGCGGCGCCGTGCCTGTGCGCGTGGTGATCGCGGGCGACGGCGCGCCCGAGACCGCCTGGACCCGCGCCAACGACTTCACCGGCAAGGCGGGGCAGGTGCTGCTGGTTCCGGACGCGGACGGGGTGCTGTCCGAAGTGCTGTTCGGGGCGGGTGAACGGTTCGATCCGGCCAGTGCGCGCGGATTGGCGGCGCGGCTGCCGGGGGGACTGTACCGGCTGGACGGCGTGAACGGCGAGGCGGCGGCGCGGGTGGCCGAGGCCTTTGTGCTGGGGGCCTATCGCTTCGACCGCTACAAGGCCCGGCCTGATCGCGAGGCGGTGCGGCTGGTCGCGCCGGACGGCGTGGACGGGGCGGCGACGCTGCGGATCGCCGCCGCCTGCGCCCTGGCGCGCGAAATGGTCGATACCCCGGCCGCCGACATGGGGCCGCTGCAGATCGAGACCATCGCCCGCGAGATCGCCGAGAGCGCCGGCGCCCATATCACCGTGACGACGGGCGACGCCCTGCTGGAAGAGAACTATCCTGCGGTGCATGCCGTCGGCCGCGCCGCCGCGCCGCATCGGGCGCCGCGCCTGATCGAGATCGGCTGGAAGCTGGACCGGACCGAACTGCCGCTGGTGGCACTGGTCGGCAAGGGGGTGGTGTTCGACACCGGCGGGCTGGACCTGAAACCGGCTGCCGGCATGCGCAATATGAAGAAGGACATGGGCGGTTCGGCCCACGCCCTGGCGCTGGGGCGGCTGGTGATGCAGGCCGACTTGCCCGTGCGGCTGGTGGTGATCGTGGCGGCGGTCGAGAATGCGGTGTCGGCCGACGCCTTCCGGCCGGGCGACATCCTGAACAGCCGCAAGGGCCTGACCATCGAGATCGGCAATACCGACGCCGAGGGACGTTTGATCCTGGCCGACGCCCTGACGCGGGCTGGCGAGCATGCGCCGGACCTGACCATCGATTTCGCCACCCTGACCGGCGCCGCGCGCATGGCGCTGGGGCCGGAATTGCCGCCCCTGTATACCGATGACGAGGCGCTGGCGGCCGGCCTGCTGAAGGCGGCGGGCGAGGTGGGCGATCCGCTGTGGCGCATGCCCCTGTGGGCCGGTTACCGCGCCTCGATCGACAGCGAGATCGCTGATGTGCGTAACGATTCGGCGCCCTGGGCGCAGGCCGGGTCGGTGACAGCGGCGCTGTTCCTGCAGAAGTTCGCGCCGACCACAGGCGCCTGGGCGCATCTGGACATCTTCGCCTGGAACCCGCGCACCCGGCCGGGCTGGCCCGAGGGCGGCGAGGCGCAGGGTTTGCGGGCGGTGTTCCGCTATCTGAGCGATCGTTTCGTCCAATAGCCAAGGCTGTTAACGCCCCCTTGGGGATCGCAGGCGTAGGACGGTGGGCTCAACCGCACGAGACGCCGTTTGTCCGACGCCCTCGCCCTGATTGATCCCGGCGCCGCCCTGGCCCGGCCCGACCTGGCCGAACTGGCCGTGGAAGGCCTTGTGCGCGCCGACGCCTATCGGGCGACCGAGGCGCTGCGCTGCGTCGTGGCGATGACTGAAATCCTCGATGCGCCGCAGGGCGAGCGGATCGACCAACTGGTTTTTGGCGAGATTTTCGACGTGCTGGACGCGCAAGGCGACGTCGTCTGGGGCCGGGCGCGCCGCGACGGCGTGATCGGCTGGGTCAGCCGCGCCGCCCTTGGCCCGTCCACCGCCCTGCCGACACATCGCATCACGGTCGCACGGGCCGAGGTGTTCGCGACGCCCGATGGCGGGCGCCCGCTGGCGACGCTCAGCCTCAACGCCCTGGTGCGTCGGACGGCCGACCGTCAGGGCGTGGTTCAGGTCGAGGGGCTGGGCTGGATCGCCGCCGCCGATCTGGCGGACTTCAACGAATTCGACACCGACCTGGCCACGGCGGCCGAACGGCTGACAGGCGTGGCCCATGTTCCGGGCGGGCGTTCGGGCGAGGGGACGGACTGTTCGGGTCTGGTGCAACAGGCGCTCTATGCCTGTGGCCTGGCCGGGTCGCGCTATGCCCATCAGCAGGCGCTGCTGGGCCGGGCGACCCGGACGCCTGCGCGCGGCGATCTGATCGTCTGGAGCGCGGCGGCGGTGCAGCCGTGGGGCGGGCATGCCGGTGTCATGCTGGATGCGAATCGCCTGATCCATGCCAGCGGCGCGCACGGCGCCGTGGCGGTCGAAAATCTGGCCGAGGCCGACGCCCGCTATCGCGCCGACGGGTTCGACGCCCCGGTGTTCCGCCGCGTCATCGGCTGAACCCCAAACAGAAAAGGCGGCCCGCAGGCCGCCCTTCCCATAATCGAATGTCCGAAGGTCCTAGTGGTCGGCCGACGGCGTGGTCGTTTCGGTCGTGGCCGGGGCGGCGGCTTCGGGAGCCGGAGCCGAGCCTGCTTCGGTGGCGGCGGCGCCTTCGGCCGGAACCGCACCCTCGGCCGGCGCGACGGCGCCCGGCTGGCGCGCGGGATCCGGCGCCGGAACGGCGTAACCGCCCGAGCCTTGCTGGCGCAGCCAGGCGATCAGGTTGGTGCGGGTGTTGGTGTCGCGGATGCCGGCGAACGACATCTTGGTGCCCGGAACATAGCGGCCCGGTGCGGTCAGGAAATGATCCAGCTCGTCATAGCCCCAGGTCGGCGCCTCGGCCTTGTGCTTGGACATGGCGTCCGAATAGGCGAAGCCCGCGCGGTGCATGACCGGGCCGCCAACGACGCCGAACAGGTTCGGACCGATGCCGTCCGCGCCGCCCGAGTTGACGGTGTGGCAGGCCTGGCAGCGCGCGAAGGCGGCCTGGCCGGCGGCCACGTCGGCGACCGGCAGGACCGTGCCCCAGTCGGTCGGCAGAACGACTTCGGCGCCCGCCGCAGCCTCGTCCGGCGCATCAACGAAGTAGCCCATCTTTTCAGGGGCCTTGGTGTGATAGACCGCGCCAGACACCTGCTGGACCACCAGGATGACGAAAGCCGTCGCCAGGCCCGCGCCCATGATCTTGTTCAACTTCAGATCGCCGCTCATCGCGTCGTCGCATCCCGTCTCTGAGGCCCTGGCCGCGCAGGCGGCGCTCGGGCGTATCCTTGCGTGGGCGTCTCTTACACGCTAGCGCGACCTTCGCAACCGGCCCGGACACGTCCGGGCGTCGCAGGACGTCGAGAAGCCGATGAATCCGTTGATATTGATACCCGCTCGCATGGCCGCGACCCGTCTGCCGGGCAAGCCGCTGGCGGATATCGGCGGCAAGCCGATGATCGTGCGGGCCTGGGAACAGGCGATGAAGTCCGGCTTCCGCGTCGCCGTGGCGGCAGGCGATCCCGAGATCGTCGAGGCCGTTCAGGCGGCGGGGGGCCAGGCGGTGCTGACCGATCCGGCCCTGCCCAGCGGTTCGGACCGCATCCGCGCGGCGGTCGAGGCCATCGACCCCGAGGGCGTGCACGAGGCGATCATCAATCTTCAGGGCGACATGCCGTTCGCCGATCCGGATCTGGCCCGCTCGTGCGCCCAACTGCTGGAACGGGAACCGGCCTGCGACATCGCGACCCTGGTGGCGGCAGAAAGCGACGTGTCGGACCGAAGCAACCCGGATGTGGTGAAGGCGGTGCTGAGCCTGGCGCCGGGCGTCGATCACGGCCGCGCCCTCTATTTCACCCGCTCGACCCTGTACGGCGACGGGCCGGTGTGGCGCCATATCGGCCTGTACGGCTATCGCCGCGAGGCGCTGATGCAATTCTGCGCCGCCGCCCCGTCGCCGCTGGAGCAGCGCGAGAAGCTGGAGCAGTTGCGGGCGCTGGAGATGGGTCTGCAGATCTGGGCCGCCGTCATCGAAACCGCCCCCCTGTCCGTGGACAATCCGGCCGATCTGGAGGCGGCGCGCGCGCTGGCCTGAACCGCAACTGGTCGCAAGCTGGACGCACGGTTTCCCCCTGCGATCCGGCGATGTGCCAAACGGGATTCCTACGATTGGAGGGTCCCATGACCACAGTTTTCGCCGCCGCCCTTGCCGCCCTGTCTCTGGCGGTTGCGCCTCAGTCGGCCGCCCCGTCGGCCCAGCCGGCGCAACTGGCCGGTCAGGCGCTGCTGGACGCCCTGTTCGCCAAGGTCGAGGAGGCCGTTCGCACCGAGCACCAGATCGATCCGGCCGAAGAGGTCGCCGGTGGCCATCAGCTGGCGCAGGGCACGACGGGCGATCTGGATTTCGAGGTGGCCGGCGGCTCCTACATGATCGTGGGCGTTTGCGATGAATCGTGCGGCGATCTGGATATCCGCCTGACCACCGCCGATGGCGAACTGGTGGGCCAGGACATTCTGGACGACGATACCCCGGTCGTAACCTTCCAGGCGGAGCCGGGCGCGGGCTTTCGCGCCACCCTGGGCATGACCGCCTGCGGCGCCGCGACCTGCCTGAGCCAGGCCAAGGTCTACAAGCTGGACTGATCCTGGTCGTCCACCCATGCCTGCATCAGGGTGCGGGCGATGGCGATGGGCGGCGGCGGCTTGATGGCGTGGGTGTCCGCCAGCACGGCGCGCATCTCGTCGCGGGTCAGCCAGGCGACGGATTCCAGTTCCGTCTGGTCCGGGCGCGCGTCGTCGGAATCGACCCGGGCGATCAGGCCGATCATCAGTTGCGACGGGAAGGGCCAGGGCTGGCTGGAATGATAGCGCACCGCGGTGACGTTCAGGCCGGCCTCTTCCTTCACCTCGCGGGCGCAGGCTTCCTCGATCGATTCCCCGGGCTCCAGGAAACCGGCGAGGGCCGACATCCGGCCCTCGGGCCAGGCCGCCTGACGGCCCAGCAGGGCGCGCTCGCCCTCCGGGCCCCTGTGCACGATCAGCATGATGGTGACAGGATCGACGCGCGGGAAATGTTCGGTCGCGCAGGCGGGGCAGATCCGCTTCCAGCCGCCGCTCGCGGTCTCGCTGGCCTGACCGCAGGCGGCGCAGAAGCCGTGCCGACGTCGCCAGTCGAACAGACTCTTGGCCCCGCCTGCCATCGCCGCTTCGGGTCCCGGCAGCAGGCTGGCCGCCGTTCGCATGTCATGAAACACGCCCAGACCCGCGAGCGGGCCGCTGCCGGGATCGATGGACCCTTCGAACTCGACGGCGAACACCGGTGCGTTCTTCCACTGGCCCAGATACAGGTCACGATCGGGAACCATGTCACGCGCATGGGCCAAGGACAGCCAGGCCAGACGAGGGCCATCGGGACCGTCCTCAATCAGCGGGCTCCCTTCCCACAGCACCATGGCCAGCGCCTCGGGATTGGCCTCCTGCTCGGCCAGCCAGGCCGCGTCGTTGCGCAGGTCACCGGCGCGATCCAGCGGATTGCCGGCGAAGGTGTTGACGGGAGAAAGAACCATGACGCCTGATAGCACCGCCGGACAGGATAGGCCCATATGCGTTCCGCTCTTATCGCCGCCCTCATGAGCCAGTCATTGACCGAACCGGCGCCGTGGACCCCCACCTCGTGGGTCGAGGCGTTCAAGCCGACGATTGAACGTCTGGAGCAGAGCCTGGTCCTGCCGACCGGCTCCGATCCGATGGACAGCTACGCCCGCGCCTGGTGGATGGACGGACACCTGCTGCACGGCCTTCTGGTGCAGCCGTCGATGGTTCAGGGGCTGGAGGCGGGGCGCGTCCTGTTGCCCGGACCGCCGCCCTATGACGTGCTGGACGGCGGCTGCGGCGTGATCCACGTCGTCTACAACCCCACGCCGATGCGGGTGGAATCCCTCGTGTGCAACGGCGAGTCTTGATTCCGGCGGCCGGGACGGTCATATCCCCTCTCGGAGATCGCGGGCGAAGGCTTCGCCAATCTGGTCAGGGCCGGAAGGCAGCAGCCACAACGAATTCACCTTCGGGTCGCGGTCTCCACCTCCTTTATTGTCAGGGCGCTATCGTCCGACACGCGGTGTCGGACTGCCTGAGCGCGTTTGTGCTCCCTGTATTCGGAACCGTCACACCGGTTCGACCGCTCCTGTCGCTTCGGACACAGGAGCGACCCATGAGCATCCTCGGCAATATCCTTGGCGGCATCTTCAAGAAGAAGAGCGCGCCCGCGACCCCCGCAGCTCCGGCTCCGGCGGCGCCGTCGGCGACCCCGGCAGCCGCGCCTGCGGCCCAGCCTGCGCCGACGATCGAGAACGTCGATGTCGCCGGCATTCTGGACTTCATGAATGATCAGCGGGACCAGAAGCTGAACTGGCGCACCTCGATCGTCGATCTGATGAAGCTGCTGGGCTTTGAGAGCTCGCTGGCCGAGCGCAAGCAGTTGGCGGACGAACTGGGCTATACGGGCGACAAGTCCGACAGCGCGGCCATGAACATCTGGCTGCACCAGCAGGTGATTCAGAAGATTCGCGATAACGGCGGGCAAATCCCCAGCGATCTGTAGGCGCGCGTCGCGAGGGGGTGCGCAGTTGCGCCCTCTCGCGTTAAGACAGGGGCATGAGCGACGCCGATCCGAGTCTCGATGGTCCCCCGTGGGAGGAGGACGCGCCCGAAGTCGAGGAGCGCGACCCCAACACCGACGACATGTTCGGCGCGCCGCCTGCCGCGCCGGAGCCTGAAGCCGTCGTCGCGTCCGAGCCCGCTACGAAGCCCGTTGCCCCCGCCAAGGCCGTTCCGACCCAGGCGGCGGCTGAGCCCGCCCCGGCCGAAGACGGCGCCGCCTACACCGTGCTGGCGCGCAAATATCGGCCGCGTACGTTTGAGGACCTGATCGGTCAGGAGGCGATGGTCCGCACCCTGACCAACGCCTTCGCCACCGGCCGGATCGCCCACGCCTTCATGCTGACCGGCGTGCGGGGGGTCGGCAAGACGACGACGGCGCGCCTGCTGGCCCGGGCGCTGAACAACGAAACCGACGTCATCGACCGGCCCTCGCTGGAGCTGACCGCCCACGGCAAGCATGACGCCGCCATCATGGCGGGCCAGCACATGGACGTGGTCGAGATGGACGCCGCGTCCCACACCGGCATCGACGGCATCCGCGACATCATCGAGAGCGTCCGCTACGCCCCGGTTGATGCGCGCTACAAGGTCTATGTGCTGGACGAGGTCCACATGCTGTCGACGCAGGCGTTCAACGCCCTGCTGAAGACGCTGGAAGAGCCGCCGCCCCACGCGAAGTTCATCTTCGCCACCACCGAGATCCGCAAGGTGCCGGTGACGATCCTGAGCCGCTGCCAACGTTTTGATCTGCGCCGGGTTGAGCCCGAGGTTCTGGTCGAGCACCTGTCGCGCGTCGCCGACCGCGAGGGGATGAAGATCGAGCAGGAGGCGCTGGCCCTTATCTCACGCGCGGCCGAGGGATCGGTGCGCGACGGCCTGTCGCTGCTGGATCAGGCGCTGGTGCAGGGCGAGCGCGGCGAGATCGTCCAGACGACGGTCGTTCGCGACATGCTGGGTCTGGCCGACCGGACCCAGACCATCGCCCTGTTCGAACAGGTGATGGCGGGCAAGACGCCCGAGGCGCTGGAGAGTTTCCGCACCCTGTACGGCTATGGCGCCGATCCGGTGCAGGTGACCAACGACCTGCTGGAGCATTGCCACGCGGCCTCGGTGGCCAAGATGCTGGGGCCGAACGCGACCCGCCTGCCGAATGATCAGGCGCAGAAGCTGGCGGCGCTGGGGGCGGCCATCTCGGCCGGGACGTTATCGCGCACCTGGCAGATGCTGCTAAAGGCGCTGGACGAGGTGCGGCGCGCGCCCAATCCCGCCGATGCGGTGGAGATGGCGATCGTGCGGCTGGCCTACGCCGCCGACCTGCCCGGGCCGGAAGAGGCGCTGAAGGCGATCCAGTCTGGCGGTTCACCGGTGGGCGGGGGTGGTTCCGCCGCGCCGCGCGGCGGCGGCGGCGCTTCGGCGGCGCTGGCGGCCCGACCCATCGCCCAACCGGCCCTGCCCGATCCCCAGACGTTCGAGGCGGTGGTCGCCCTGATCGGTCAGAAGCGCGAGATCACGCTGCAACTGGATGTCGAACGCTATGTGAAGCCGGTCGCCTTCCGACCCGGCGCCATCACCTATGAGCCCGCCCAGGGCGCGCCGCACGATCTGGCGCGGCGGCTGGCCGGACGGCTCACGGACTGGACGGGCCGCACCTGGCTGATCGCCGCCAACGGCCAGGGCGGCGGCGAGACCCTGATCGAACAGGAAAAGAAGGCTCGCGTCGCCCGCCGCGCGGCGATCGAGGCGGACCCCTTTGTCGTGTCGATCATGACGGCCTTCCCCGGCGCGACCCTGGGCGAGATCAAGACGCTGGCGCCGTCGGTCGAAATGCCCGCCATCCCCGACGACGGCGACGTGGACGACGAGGACTAGAGAATCTTCGCCGCCTGATCGAAGTCGAGGCGAGGCGAACGGGGGAACAGGTTCTCGTCCGTGCCGTAGCCGATGTTCATGATGAAGTTCGGCTCGATGTTCCCCTCGGGGAAGAACTCGGCCTTCACCGAGGCCGTATCGAAGCCGGACATCGGCCCAACATCCAGGCCCAGGGCCCGCGCGGCAATCGTCAGATAGCCGCCCTGTAGCGATGAGTTGCGAAAGGCGGCTTCCCGGCGGCCGGCCTCGTCGGCGAACCAGTCGCGGGCGCCCGGCGCGTGCGGGAACAGCTGCGGCAGGGTGTCGTGGAAGTCGATGTCATAGCCGATGATGACGTTGACCGGCGCCTGGCGCGTCTTGGCTTGATTGCCTTCGCTCATCAGCGGGATCAGGCGGTCCTTGGCGGCCTGCGACGTCACGAAGACCAGGCGGGCGGGGGTCATGTTGACCGCCGTCGGGCCGAATTTGGTCAGGTCGTACAACTGGCGGATCAGGGCCTCGGACACCGGTCGGTCCGACCAGGCGTTGCGGGTCCGCGCCTCGGTGAACAGCTGGGCCAGAACGGGTTTGGACACCGCGACATCGCGGGCGGGCAGGGCGTCAAAGGCCATGGGAAATCCTCCAGATCAAACAGCAACTGATTATGTTGCAAAATGGGAGATTTCTGGTGCGGTTCAACCCCATCAGACACAAAAACTGTTGCAAATGATGACGACGGGTGTCGGCAAGGTCGATCAGGGTCTGGAGCGGGCGCGGCGTTCGGCCTATCTAGGGCACATGAAAGATCTCAACGCCCTGATGCAGCAGGCCCAGGCGATGCAGCAAAAGCTGCAGGACGCCCAGGCGAAAATGGCCGAAACCACCGCCGAGGGCACCTCGGGCGGCGGTCTGGTGACCCTGGCGCTCAAGGGGCCGGGCGAAGTGACGTCGGTGAAGATCGACGACAGCCTGATGGTCCCCGGCGAGACCGAGATCCTGGCCGATCTGATTGTCGCGGCCCATGCGGACGCCAAGCGCAAGCTGGACGAAATCAACAGCGCCCTGATGCGCGAGGCCGCCGGGCCGATGGCCGGGATGAACATCCCGGGAATGCCGAAACTCTTCTGATGGCTGCGTCCGCCGGGCCGGAAATCGAACGGCTCATCAGCCTGCTGGCCAAGCTGCCGGGCATGGGCCCGCGCTCGGCCCGGCGCGCGGCGCTGGCGCTGCTGAAACGGCGCGAGCAACTGCTGGTCCCGCTGGCGGCGTCCCTGGCCGAGACGGCCGAGAAGGTCGTCAGCTGTTCGGTCTGCGGCGCGCCGGATACGCGCGATCCCTGCTCCATCTGTGCCGACGGCGCGCGCGACAACGCCTTGATCTGCGTGGTCGAGGAAGCGGGCGCCCTGTGGGCGATGGAGCGGTCGGGCGCCTTTCGTGGCAAATACCATGTGCTGGGCGGCCTGCTGTCGGCGCTGGACGGCGTCGGGCCGGAACAGCTGCGGATCGCCGAGCTGATCGGCCGCGTCAAAGGCGGCGAGAGGGGGAGCGGCCAGGCGCGGGAGGTCGTTCTGGCCCTGCCCGCCACCGTCGACGGCCAGACCACGGCCCACTATCTGGCCGAACGCCTGTCGGCCGCCGGGGTCGAAGTGACCAGTCTGGCGCGCGGCGTGCCGGTCGGCGGCGAACTGGACTGGCTGGACGACGGCACCATCGTTCAGGCGCTGCGAGCCAGACGGCCGGCCTAGAGGCGAACCTTCCAACAGGGCGCGACTCCGTCTAGGAACGGAGCATGAACACGCTTGAACTGATCCTGCTGGTCGTCGCGGTTGTCGCCGGGGGCGGTTTTGTCTGGGCCTTCATGGGCTGGCAGCGGACGCGGGGCGAACTGGCGACGGCGGACCATCGGCTGGCGCTGATGGAAGAGAGCCGCGACGCCATGGGCGAATTCCTGAAAGCCCAGGCGGCGCAGTCGGCCGAGGCGGTGGCGACCAAGCTGGTGGCCCGTGCGACCGAGACCTTCCAGGCCCAGGACCGCGTCGCGCGTGAGCGGATGGAAGCGCAGCTGAAACCCGTCGCCGAGACGCTGAGCCAGTTCCAGGCCCATGTCACCGCACTGGAAAAGGCCCGCGCCGAGGAGACCGGTGGGCTGAAGGAGCAACTGGGGCTGTTGATGGCCGCCTCGACCGCCACCCGTGACGAGGCGCGCCGCCTGACCGAGGCGCTGAAGGGCAATACCGGGCGCCGGGGCCGCTGGGGCGAGCAGACCTGCCGGAATGTGCTGGAGGCCGCCGGCATGGCGGGTCGCTTCGATTTCGAGGAGCAGAACTCCTCGGCCACCGAAGAGGGGCGCCAGCAGCGGCCGGACTTCGTCGTCAAACTGCCGGGCGGCGGCATGTTCGTGATCGACGCCAAGGTGTCGCTGGCCTTTGCCGACGAGGCGGACGGTGACGAGGAGGCGCAGGCCCGCGCCATGTCGCTGCGCACCGCCGCGAGCATGAAGACCCACGTCCGCCAGCTGTCGTCCAAGGCCTATCAGGACCAGTTCAAGCCCAGCCCCGACTTCGTCGCCATGTTCGTGCCCGGTGACGCCTTCCTGGCCGCCGCCCTGGATCATGAGCCGGACCTGATGACTCAGGCCATGGCGTCGCGCGTCGTCATCGTGACGCCGACCACATTGTTCGCCCTGTGCAAGGCGGTCGCCTATGGCTGGCGCGCCGAGGAGCAGGCCCGGAACGCCGAGGACGTCGCGAAGCTGGGCAAGGAGCTTTACAAGCGCCTGTCAGTCATGGGCGGCCACGCCGCCGCCGTGGGCCGCGCGCTGGAGACCGCCGTCGGCAAATACAACCAGTTCGTCGGCTCGTTGGAGAGCCAGGTCATGGTCTCGGCCCGGCGGTTCGAGGACCTGCAGGTTGACCACGAGGGCAAGGATCTGCCCGAACTGCCCGCTGTCGAACAGTCGCCGCGCACCCTGAGCCGCCCCGAGCTTCTGCCCGCCGGAGACTGATCAAAGGAAAGGTTGCTTGACACGAAGGCCTTGACTGATGTAAAGCGTCATTGTCATTTAGCCGCGAGCGCCTTTCATGCCCTCCAGATTTCTGCCCCGCACCTCCGGACCCGTCGCCTTTGGCGTCGTAGTGGTGGCCACCCTGATCCTGGGCGCCCTGGCCGGTGTCGCCATGGGGATGCTGCACGACGTCGACAGTTCGGACCTGCTGCGGATGGGCGGGGTCAGCATCGCCTTCATGGCCGTGGCCCTGGCGACCGGCGTCTGGTGGTGGGGGCAGATCGATGAGGCTGCGCGCGAGGCGCACAAATGGGCCTGGTGGTGGGGCGGCAGCTGCGCCATGGGCTTGGCCGCCGCGGTGCTCATCGCGTTCGGCTTTGTTCACGACGTGCTGCCCGCCTCGATCCGGGCCGCGCCGCCGGAGCATCTGATCCTGGGCGGCGGCTATTTCGTCCTGATCTGCGAGCTGATCGGCTATTCCGTCGCCTGGTGCGTCTGGTGGCTGCGACGGCTGTGAGGGGCGGGCGATGAACAACCACCTCAAGAGCCTTCGTGCCGATCGCAGCTGGAGCCAGGCCGATCTGGCCGAACGGCTGGGTGTCTCGCGCCAGACCGTCAATGCGCTGGAGACGGGACGCTATGACCCCTCATTACCGCTGGCCTTCAAGATCGGGCGGCTGTTCGAGAAGCCGATCGAAGCGATCTTCTCCGAAGACTGACCAGCCTCCCCTCCGCCTTTTAGTCTGTAACCTTCTCCACGAGTCGAAAGGACTTGATGATGAAACTCGTCTTGAATCCCGCGCGCGCGGTCAGTGTCATCGGCAAGCTGGGGGCCGGCATCGCCGCCGGACTGGCGCTTTACGCCGTGGTCGCGGCCCCGGCCGCCCATGCTCAGTCCGCCGCAGCCGCATCGCCACAGGCCGAGGCAGGGCCGGCGCTGTGGGTCGTGCGCGACGCCGACTCGACCCTGTACCTGTTCGGCACCGTCCACATGATGCGGCCCGAGACTCAATGGCGGACGCCGCGGATCGAACAGGCCCTGCGCGCCAGCGACACCCTGTATCTGGAGATCAAGGAGGTCGATGCAGCCTCGGCGGCGACGGTCCAGCCGCTGATGATGAAATACGGAATGGCCGAGGCTGGGCGCGGTCTGTCCACCCTGATGACGGCCCAGGACATGACGCGTCTGGACGCTGTCGCCCGCAGCCTGGGCGCCACCGGAGCGGCGTTCGAGCCCCTGCGGCCGTGGATGGCGGCGCTGCAAGTCACCGTGGCCGGCATCATGCAGGCCGGCTACAGCCCGACCTCCGGCGTCGACCCCCTGCTCAAGGCCGCAGCGGTCGAGGCGGGCAAGCCGGTGATGGGGCTGGAGACGGTCGAGCAGCAGCTGGGCTTCCTGGCCGGATTGCCGGATGCGGTGCAGGCCGATTTCCTGCGCCAGACCCTGACCGATTTCGACGAAGGCCCCGCCAAGCTGGACGCGATCGTCAACGCCTGGGCCAACGGCGACGACGCCGTGCTGAAGCGGGAGATCGTCGATGAGATGAAGACCTGGGGGCCGGTCTATGACGCTCTGCTGGTTCGCCGCAACGCCGACTGGGCCCGCCAGATCAAAACCATGCTGGACGGTTCGGGCACGGCCTTCATCGCCGTGGGCGCCGGTCACCTGGTGGGCGAGGACAGCGTGCAGGCCGCGCTGGCGCGCCAGGGCGTCCTGGCCGAACGGTTGTAGGGATGAATATCGGGGGAGGGGCGCCGCCGCTTCCCCGTCGTCCGTTCACCCTGTCGAAAAGGGTGGAGCGGGCAGCGGGAATCGAACCCGCACGAGCAGCTTGGGAAGCTGCCAGGCTACCACTACATCATGCCCGCGGCGCGCCGACTATCTAGGCGGATTTCCCGTAAAATCCAAGCGAGCTCAGCGCGCGAACAATTCGCCGACGATCCCTGCGGCTGATCCCCAGAAGACCGCACAGGCGGCGATTGCGCCGAGCAGGATCAGGATGCGGGTGGCGATCTTCATCGACGATGGCCGCTGAACCTCATTCTCGACCATCAGCCGCCGGGCCAGGCTTTCGCGCTGTCGGGCGGGGGAGGCATGGGGCGCATCGCCGGTTTCGGCCGGGCGCGGCGCCGGGCGAACGGCCCCCGTCGCCGTCTCGGGGGACGTCGTGTCAGGGGTGGTCGAAGGTTTCGAAGCCGCGTGACGCATGAGTGAGCCCTTGGTGCAACATCGTTCCCTAAACGCCCAAGGTTAAGGTCCGGTTTGGATGCCAGCGTTATTTATGGCGTTGATAAGTCGTTAAGCTTGATGCAAGGAGCCCGCGGGGGACTTCATGGATACAAGCAACGATGCCACGCTGGGGCTCGCGCTGAACCGCGCGGCTTCCCCTGCGATGGGCCGGGTCCGGGTCGAGGCGCCGGCGTGGCACGGGCTGGTGCTGGGTCTGCTGCTGGGCTTGCTGCCCGTGACCTATGTCCTGCTGCTGACGCGCGATGGCGAGCCGCTGGACGCCGAACGCACCCTGCATCTGGCGCTGAACTGGCTGTGCAATCTGGCGGTCCTGGCCGCCGCATGGCGCGCCCATGGCCAGGTGCGGCTGAAGCTGGCGCGCAGCTGGAACGCCGCCTTCTTCTTCCATGGGGCGCTGGCCCTGTTCATCCTGGGGTCGCGGGTCTTCTTCTCGCGCTCGATCATGGCGGTGGCCTTCGCCGCCTCACTGACGCTGGGCCTGATCGCCGTGGCCCTGCGCCATCAGGCCAAGGGGTTGCGGGTCGCGGTGGCGGCGGTCGACCGGTCAGGTTCGGGCGGCGTGGTCGGCGGCGTCTCGGTCGCGGCCCTGGGCGATGTCGTGACCTCGCCGCATCAGGATCTGAGCGCCTATGATCTGGTGCTGCTGCCGATGCATGCGCCGCTGGACGCGGAATGGTCGGCCGCCATGTCGCGCGCCATGCTGTCCGGCGCCCAGGTCCGCCACGTCGCCGAATATATCGAGGAGGCGCGCGGCCGCACCTCGGTCGAGCATTTCCATGTCGAGCATCTGGGTGACCGCACCGTCGCCTCGTACGAGACCGGCAAGCGGATCATGGACATCGCTCTGGTGGTCTTCTTCGCCCCGGTGGTCGTGCCCATCGTGCTGGCGACGGCCCTGGCCGTTCGCGTCAACATGGGCGGGCCGGTGCTGTTCGTTCAGGAGCGCGTCGGGCGCGGCGGCCGCCCGTTCCGGATGTACAAATTCCGCTCCATGCGCCCCGCGGGCGACGAGGTGCGCACGACCAGCGCCGGCGACGACCGGGTCACGCCGCTGGGCCGCGCGCTGCGCCGCTACCGCCTGGATGAGCTGCCACAGCTCTGGAACGTGCTGAAGGGCGACATGAGCCTGATCGGCCCGCGCCCGGAATGGACGCCCCTGAACGAGGCCTATGTCCGCCAGATGCCGACCTACGCCTATCGCAACATGGTCCGCCCCGGCATCAGCGGCTGGGCCCAGGTCCGCTCCGGCTACGCCGGCGACCTGGAGGAAACCCGGGTCAAGCTGAGCTATGACCTGTACTATGTGAAGAACCTGTCCCTGATGCTGGACCTGCAGATCATCCTGCGCACAGCCTGGACGCTGGTCGCCGGTTCCGGCGCGCGATAGTCGAAAGCCGCCATGTCCGCCGTTGACGCCGTCTATCGCCGCCTGCCCATCCCGCTTCAGAACGGACTGTTGACGGCGAAAGGCCTGCAGTTCCGGATGGAGCGGCGTGGGTTTGGCAATAGTGCGCGGGATGCGGAGCTGGCGGCCGCCGAACGGTTGGACGCGGATGAGGCGGATGCCTTGCAACTGCGCCTGCTGCGGGCCTTCGTTGAACATGCCGCGCGCACCAGCCTGGCGCACGGGCGCGCTTTCGCCGCGGCCAGGGTCAGCGCCGACAGCCTGAACAGCCTTGATGATCTGCGCCGCTTGCCGGTGCTGGAGAAGGCGGCCCTGCGGGGTCATACCGGGGACTACCGGTCCTCGGCCGCGCCCGGCTATCTGGTGCCCATGCACACCAGCGGCACGACGGGATCGCCGCTGGCCGTGGGCGTCACGCTGGAAGACATGCGCCGCCGCACCGCCGTTCTGGAACGCGCCTATGGCTGGTTCGGCGTCGGCCCCTTCGACCGCAACGTCCGTTTCAGTGGCCACACGATCTTTCCGGAGGCGGAGCGCAACGGCGTCTTCTGGCGCCACAATTACGCGGCGTCGCAGATGCTGATGTCCTCGTATCACCTGCACGAGGCGAACCTGGATCGTTATATCGAGGCGTTGGCGCGGTTCCAGCCGGCGCGGATCGACGGCTATCCTTCATCCATCGCCCTGATTGCGCGACGCATGCTGCGCAATGACGAGCGCCGTATCCGGCCCCTGCTGGTCATGCCGACCGCCGAGACGCTGGAAGACCATCAGCGCGAGGTGATCGCCGAGGCTTTTGGTTGCCCGGTCAGCAACCAGTACGCCTCATCCGAGGGCGCGCCTTTCGCCTGCGAGGACGAGGGGGGGGAACTGGCGCTGTTCCCGACGACGGGAATCATCGAGGTGGTGCGCCCCGGCACGGACGAACCCGTGGCGCCGGGCGACGACGGCGAACTGCTGGTCACCGGCTTTTCGACCCACGCCTATCCGCTGATCCGTTATCGCATCGGCGACACGGGTGTGATGGCCGGGCGCACCACGCAGCGGCCGGGTTTCCGCCGGCTACTGTCGATCACGGGCCGGCGCGAGGACTATATCGTTTCGCCCGAGCGCGGCCCGGTCGGGCGGCTGACGCCGGTGTTCAAGGCGCTGCCCTCCAGCATCGTCGAAGGGCAAATCGCGCAGATCAGCGCCGATGCGGTCGAGGTCCGCTATGTGCCCGATCCAACCCAGTTCCGTCCCGAACACCTGGATCGTCTGCGGCAGGAGATCGAAGCGCGGTTAGGTCGGATGGAGGTGCGCTTCGTTCCCTATGCCCGGCGTCTGCCACGCGGTCCCAGCGGCAAGCTGCGAGCCGTCATCGGGCTGTCCGAAGCGGCCGTTCGGTCGGCGTCAGCCGATGAACGGGGCGAACCGGTAGGGTAGCCACGCGATGGCGTTCTCGGCCATCGTCAGCCAGACGCCCAGCACCAATCCGTAGCCGCCGATGATGGCCGCGATGATCGGCAGGGCGGCCGTGCGCTCGCTGCGGATCACGCCGGGCAGGGACGCGAAGACGAACAACTGGATCGGCACCAGATACAGGGCCACCCGGTCGACGATGGTGGTCGAGGGCGACACCCACAGCGCCACCAGTGTCACCAGCGATAGCAGGCTCATCCAGGTCCACAACCGCTCCACTTGCGGCTCCAGCGCAAAGCGGCGGCGTAGCAGCAGGAAGAGGATGGCCGGCGCGGCGTTCATCACCACCCGGATCAGGGCGCCTTCCGACGAATAGTTGCGGGCCACGACATAGCGCTGGACGTACAGGTCCGCCCGATCCGCGATCCAGGTCGTATAGAGCAGGCCCAGCATGATGACGATGCCGGCGATGCTCCAGATACGGCCGCGCCCCGTGACCATGGCCACCAGCGGCAGCAGGATCACCGCCGATCGGTGGAACAGCGACGCAAACAGGATCCACATCACGAACCGCAGCGGCCGCTTTCGCGACAGGGCGATCAGGGCGAACAACGCCAGGCCGATGGCGGTGCCCTGGCGCGAATAGCCCATGGCCGCCACGATCACGAGCGACGGCACGGCGACGGCCAGCGCCAGGGCCGGGCGCGGCAGGGTCCGGCAGAAGGCGATCAGCCCGGCGGAGAACACCGCGCCGCAGAACAGGTTCACCCCATAGATGCCCCAGCCCAGCCGGGCGGAGATCCAGTTGACGACGCTGTAGCCGGGGTCGCTGTACCCAATGGCGTCAACCAGATCGATGCGCGCCGCATAGTTGTGGATGCGCAGATACGAGACCCAGTCGGGCCCCACCTCGAAGCGGAAGCCGATGATAAGGGTCAGCGCGACCCAGGTCAGCAGCCACCCCGCCTCACCGCCGGCGCGCCGCGCCACGTCGGGGCGAAAATCGGCCAGCGCCGCCAGTCCGGCGACCGCAAACATGGCCCAATAGATGATCATGTCTGATTCCTGGTGCGGAGGGCGATGAGGCCGAACAGGCTGGAATCGACGCCGACCAGTCGCCGGGCGTCACGCCACAGCAGCAGGTTCCAGATCATCAGCGTCAGCACCGAGGCGACCGCGGCTCCGGCCAGGCCATAGCTCGGGATCAGGGCCAGGTTCAGCACGGCGTTGGCGACGACCGAGATGGCCAGGCCGCGGCTGGCCTCGCGCTCATGGCCGGTCATGGTCAGCAAGGTCGAGACGCTGCCGAAAGCGGCATGGACGACGCGGCCCACGGCGACGATCGCCAGCGCTGTATGGCCCCGGGCGAACTCAGATCCGAAGGCCAGGCCCAGCACGCGATCGCCCCACACTACGAAGACGATGGCGATGGGCACAGTAAGGATGGTCACGGCGGCCGAGCACAGGGCGGCGACCTTTTGCAGGCGACGCGTCTCACCCAGCGCATGCAGCCGGGCCAGAGTCGGCGCGACGGCTAGGGCGATGGCGTGACCGCCGAACGCCAGCAGCGTCCCGCCCTGCATGACGATGCGATAGACGCCGACATCCTCGACCGTCGCCAGGGGCCCCATCATCAGCACGCCCAGATGAAGGTTGATCGTCTGCATGCCAGCCAGCGCCGCCAGCGGCAGGGTGGTGGCGAGCCATCGGGGCTTCTGCGTGGTGTCTATGGGCGAAGCGGACAGACCCTGCGGCCGCGCTCGGCGCAGCAGCCACAGGGTGACAATCAGGCCGACCAGGGCGGCGGCGACGTGCAGGCTCATGGCTCGCGCGGGTGACAGCGATCCGGCCAGCAGCAGGGCGGCCAGCACCAAGGCGATGTGCAGGCCGGGCCGCAGGATGAACTCTTGCAGTTGGCCCAGCACAACCCGGCCCAGACCCTGGAGGGCCGCGCCCTTCAGATTGGCGGCTGCGATCACCGGCACCAGCACCAGACCCCAGGCCCAGGTCGCCATATCGTTCGCCGGTATCCGCCCGACGAAGACCAGCGCCGCCAAGCCGCCCGTGAGCGCGAGGCTCAGCGACAGCCCCGCCGCCAGCCGACCCGACCAGCGCCACACGCCCCGGATCAACCCCAGGTCGCCGACAGCCTCAGCCTTCGCCGTTTCCCGAACCACCAGCGTCGGCAGGCCCAGCTGGGCGGGCGTCGCCAGCAATGACACCAGGGCGAAGACATAGGCATAGGTTCCGTAGCCCTCGGCCCCCAGCGCGCGAGCCAGCACCATGGCCAGCAGCAGCGTCAGTCCCATTGAGGTCACGCGAACCATCAGGCTGCCCATACCACCGCGCAGCAACCGCGCGCGCAGGCCGTTGCCGGCGATCAGGGCGGTCAGGCGCGACAGTCGGCCGGAGGCGGCGTCGCTCATACCGTCTTGCCCTCGATCAAATCCACCGTCGCGCGGGTGACGGCGCCCAGCTCGAACCGCTGGCGGCATAGTTGCAGGCCGGCCTGGCCCATGGCGCGGGCGCGGGGTAGGTCGCGGGCCAGGGTCAGCATGGCGTCGGCCAGGGCGGGGGCGTCGCGGACGGGGATCATCAGGCCGTTGACCCCATCGACGACGGTCTCGCGGCAACCGACCCAGTCGGTGGTGATCAGGGGGCGGGCCATGGCCATCGCCTCCAGATTCACGCGGGGACAGCCCTCGCGGTAATAGGAGGGCAGGACGGCGACATGGGCGGCGGCGTATTCGGCGCGGGGGTCGGGCACGCGGCCGCGCGCCTCGATCAGGCCCTCGGCCAC
Organism: Brevundimonas sp.; assembly: GCF_004210735.1. Taxonomy (GTDB): domain Bacteria; phylum Pseudomonadota; class Alphaproteobacteria; order Caulobacterales; family Caulobacteraceae; genus Brevundimonas. The sequence continues at coordinate 54,544 of NZ_SDZL01000002.1, read as the reverse complement.
CCAGGCGTCGATCTGGCTCTGGGGCACGGCGGCGGGGTTGGCGTCGGTCCCACCGACCAGCACGAAACGGGCGTCGGGGATGTGGGCGCGGACGCGGCGGGCGGCCTCGACGAACTCATGCACGCCCTTGTCGCGCAACAGGCGGGCGACCATGACGAAGCGCGGCGGCCCGTCGGGCCAGGGGCCGGGCGCATACTGGCTCATGTCCACGCCCGAGCCGTTGACCAGGCCGGTCGGTGTCGAGGCCGCCATGGCGCCGGTCGCCCGCAGCAGGTCGCGGTCGTCGGGGTTCTGAAACACCACCATCTGGGCGCCGGACAGGGCCGCGCGATAGCCCAGCCGCCCTATCAGGCCGATGATCTTCTGCTTGATCCCGCCGCCCTCGGCGAAGGCGTAGCCCAGGCCAGGAATCATGGCGGTGCGCCGCCTGACCCCCGCCAGCCGGGCCAGGATCAGACCATAGATCACCGCCTTGATCGTGTGAGCGAACAGGACGTCGGGACGTTCGCGTCGCAGCAGTCTCCACAGCGACCATACCGGGCCGATATCGGCCAAGGGGTCCAGCGTCGCCTTGCCCAGCGGCCAGGGGTGAAACTCGACCTCCATGTCGGTGAAGCGGGCCGGATCGAACCCGCCCAGCGGCGCGGCGACGGCCAGCACGCGCCAGCCTCGCGCGCGGAAATCCTGCATCAGCGCCCCGCGAAACGCGTGCAGATAGGCAGCGTCGGCGCCCAGAAACAGGATGGTCTTCGTCCGCGCCAGCATATGGCTTTCGTCCCCCCGAACGAAGTTCTGCGGGGCTTCTAGGCCAGGCGGGAGACGTTGACCAGATCGCTCGCCTTACGGGCGGCGCCAGACCACCTCGCCGTCCACCACGGTCAGCACCGCCTGCCCCTTGGGAATGTCGGCGGCGGGGACGGTCATCAGATCGATGTCGAAGGCGGTGAAGTCGGCGCGCTTGCCCACCTCGATGGTGCCCAGCTCGGCCTCGCGGAACGAAGCGTAGGCGGGCCACAGGGTGAACATCTTCAACGCCGTCTCGCGCGAAACGGCCTCCTGCGGGCGCCAGTCGGGGCCCTGGAAACCGTTCAGGTCGCGGCGGGCGACGGCGGCGTAGAACTCGATCAGCGGGTCGCCCCGCTCGACCGGGGCGTCCGAGCCGCCGACCACGATGACGTCGCGATCCACCAGAGTCTTCCAGGCATAGGCGCCGTCCAGCCGCGCGTCGCCCAGGCGGGCGGCGGCGAAATGCAGGTCGCCGATGGCGTGGCTGGGCTGCATCGAGGCGATGATCGGCAGGTCGTTGAAGTAGTGATAGTCGGCGGGCCGCAGGATCTGGGCGTGCTCGATGCGCCAGCGCGGGTCGGCCAGTTTCCACTCGCTGCGGGGCACGTCGCGCATCGCCTGTTCGTACCAGGCGGCGACCGAGTGGTTGCCACGATCGCCGATGGCGTGGGTGGCGATCTGGATGCCGCTGCGCAGCGCGCCTTCATACAGGGGCAGGATGTCCGCCTCGGTCGTCTGCATCAGGCCGGTCGTGTCGGCCCGGTCGGCATAGGGCTCGAACAGCGCCGCGCCGCGCGAGCCCAGGGCGCCGTCGGCATAGAGTTTCACCGCCCGGGTGATGACGCGGCCGTCGGCGACGCTGCGCGGGCCGGACGCGAACAGGGCGCGGGCCCCGTCGGGCGAAATGCCGTTATAAACGCGCAAGGGCGCCTCGCCCGCCTCGGCCATCGCCTCCAGCAGCGGCACGTCCTTCCACGGCGCGCTCATGAAATGCAGGCCGGTCCAGCCGTAACGGGCATAGACGCCGAAGCCCGCCTGATAGGCGGCGCGGGTCGCGGCCTCGTCCTCCTGGGGCATCAGGGGATCGACCAGATCCTGGGCGGCGTCGACCAGCAGGCCGGTGGGGCGGCCGTTCGCGTCCTTCAGGATATCGCCGCCGGCGGGCGCCACGGTGGCGCCGGTGATTCCGACCGCATCCAGCGCGGCGGACGAGGCGGCCAGGGCATGGCCGTCCGCGCGGCTGAGCAGGACGACACGGCCCGGGGCGGCGGCGTCGATGTCGTCACGGGTCAGGAAGCGACCTTCGGGCCAGTGGGTCTCGATCCAGCCGCGGCCGACGATGACGCCTTCAGGGTGCGCCTCGGCCCAAGCGGTCAGTCGCGCCATGGCCTCAACGATCGAGGCGGCGCCTTCGAGGTTCAGCGTCATCTCGCGCCAGCCGATGCCGTCCAGGTGCGCGTGGCCGTCGGTGAATCCGGGGAACAGGGTTGCGCCCTTCAGGTCCACGAGCAGTCCTAGGGATGAGGGTGCGTTCGCGGCGGCGCCGACCCAGGCGATGCGCCCGTCGCGCACGATCACGACCTCGGCCGGGGCTGCGCCGTCGACGCCGGTGTGGATGGTCCCGCCCGTGATGATCAGGTTCTGCGCCAGGGCCGGAGCGGCGACCGAGGTCAGCAGCAGGGCGGCGGAAACGCAGGCGACGGAACGAAGGCGGATCATGAGCGGTCTCCCTTTGAGGCGCAGGGGTGCGCATGGTCGCGCTTGGCGTCAAGCCCGGACGGCGCCCATACTGGCCGGATGAAGCTGTTCACCATCGGATACGAAGGCGAAACCCAAGGCCAGGTGCTGGACCGGCTGAAGACGGCCGGGGTCGAGTTGCTGGTCGATGTGCGGGCTGTGGCGGCGTCGCGCCGAGCGGGTTTTTCCAAGACGGTGCTGGGCGAAAGCCTGAAGGCCGAGGGGATCGACTATCTGCATCTGCGCGCACTGGGCACGCCCAAGGCGGGGCGCGACGCGGCGCGCAAGGGCGACGTCGCCACGATGCGCGCCATCTACGCCGACCACATGGCGGAACCGGCGGCCGAGGCGGAGTATCAGCGGCTCAAGACGTTGGTCGAGGAAAAGCGCGTGGCGCTGTTGTGCTTCGAGGCGGACCACGCGGGTTGCCACCGCGCGATCCTGGCCGAACGGCTGGTGAAGGACGACGGCGTCGAGGTGGTGAACCTCTAGGCCGCCGCCCTCACGATCCGATCAGGGGCGACCGACCACGGCGTCGACCGAGTTGAAGGTCACCGGGTGATACAGCGGCCGGGCCTCGGCGTAGATGCGTTTGGCCAGATCGCGGCCCCAGGCCTCTTCGCCCCACAGGCTGACGAACAGCGGCAGGACGAATTTGCGGCGCCCCTGGCTCTTCAGGAAATGCTCCAGCGTCGGCACGGCGGGCTGATAGCGGTGGGCCACGGCGATCTGCAGCCAGGCGAAGACCAGTTCGGCGTTACCCTCGTCCTTCAGCTTCAGGGTCGATTCCAGATCGGCCAGCTGGGCCGGGGTCAGCCAGTCGGCCGAGGTTCCGCCTTGGGGGCGCCAGCTGAGGAAGCGCTGGCGCTGCTGGGTGTTCCAGTCCTTCCACGGCACGGCCGAGGCCGGGCCCTTGGCGACATAGAAGGCCTGGGCCGCCGCATCGACCGGCTCAAAGGCGTTCGACACCGGCGCCTTGGCGTTCGACGGAATACCGGGACCATAGATCCAGGCGTTCAGCTGAAGCGAAGATTCCAGCGCCGCGTCGCCCTTGATCAGGTGCTGACGCAGATCGGCCAGGAAGCGTTCGTCGGTCATCGGACGGAAGGCGTTGCGGTCGAAATAGCCGCGCAGCCAGGCGTCGAACCGTTCGCGGCCCGCTGTCTCCTCGATGGTGCGCAGCAGGGCGGCGCCCTTGTCATAGGCGATGCTGTTCATGCCGTCGTCGGGATCGCGGCCGGCCAGGTTCAGGTGCAGGTGGGTGTCGGCCGACGGCATGTCCTTGATGTCGTTCAACAGGCCGTCCCAGGCCAGGGCCTGTTCCTGGACCGCCAGCTCACGGCCGTAGATCGCCTCCATGATCCGGTTTTCGAAATAGGAGGTGAAACCCTCGTTCAGCCAGAAATCGTCCCAGGTGGCGTTGGTCACCAGATTGCCCGACCAGCTGTGCGCCAGTTCGTGCGCCACCAGCGACACCAGCGAGCGGTCGCCGGCGATGATGGTCGGGGTGGCGAAGGTCAGGCGCGGATTCTCCATCCCGCCAAATGGGAATGCGGGCGGCAGGACCAGCAGGTCATAGCGGCCCCAGCGATAGGGGCCGTACAGCTTCTCAGCCTCATCGACCATGCGGGCGGTGGGCTCCAGCTCCCACACATCACGGGCCAGGTTCCTGGGTTCGGTCCAGACGCCGGTGCGCTCGTCGATGGCGCCGAAGGCCACGTCGCCCACGCCGATGGCGATCAGATAGGGCGGCACCGGCAGGTCCATCCTGAACCGCCAGGCCTTCTGGTTCGGGCCAGCGGCCTCGCCCTCGGGGCTCAGCATTTCGGCGCTCATCACCGCCTTCAGATCGGCGGGCGTGACGATGCGGGCGGAGTAGGTCTGACGGATGCCGGGGCTGTCCTGGGTCGGGACCCAGGTGCGGGTCAGGATCGCCTGGCCCTGGCTGAACATATAGGGCTTCTGGCCGCCCGCCGTCTGGGCCGGGGTCAGCCATTGCAGGGCCGCCGAGTCCGGGCGGCTGGCGTAGTCGATGCGGATCTTGCGCGTCTCGCCCGCGGCGAAGGCGGGGAAGCGCACCGTCAGCGGCTGGCCCATGATCGGGTCGTCATCGCCCAGCACGAACTGCAGCGGGACGCCCGCCTGGTCGCGGACGGTGTGGATGTCCAGGTTGCGCGCGTCCAGGATGATCTCGGTCGCGCCGAGTTGGGCCGTGACGGTCAGGGTCGCTGCGCCCGACACCGTCTTGGCGGCGAAGTCGGTGGTCAGGTCCAGATCGACGTGGGTGACGCGTGCGATCTCGGGCCGGGCATAGGAGTGAACATCGCGCACATAGTCGGCGGGCGCGGTCACGGGCGGCGTCCCGGGCGTGACGGGCATCGCGCCGGTAGTCGCGCAAGCGCCGAGCGCGGCGGTGAGGGCGAGGGCGGAAACCAGGCCGGCCATGGTGCGGATCATCGAGCGTTCCTTCAGTTTCGAGGGACAACGCCCCCTCGCGCCTGAAAGATCAAGACCTGACGGATCTGGCGGGACGGATCAGCGACCAACTGACGGCCTGGTTCGCGATGCGGGCGGCAGGTGGTGGGCCTTGAACAATCGACCGCGCTCGGCGACCAGCACCGCACCCAACGCCAGCAGGCCGAACAGGGCGAAGCCGATATTGAAGGGTACGGTCGTCCCGTCGAAATGCTGGCCGACATAGAAGCCCGCCAAGGCCCCGCCGATGGTTGAGATAAAGCCCTGGGCCGACGAGGCCGTGCCCGCGATATGGCCCATCGGCTCCATCGCCATCGAGCCGAAATTGCCCGCGATCATGCCGAAGCAGAACATCTTGAGCGTCTGCAGGATGGTGAAGGTCCAGATCGTTTCATGTCCGCTGATGGCGATGACGGCATGGATCACGCCGAAGACGATGAAGCCCAGCAACGCCGTATGTCCGATCATCCGCGAGCCCAGCTTCTCGACCAGGCGGGCGTTCAGCAATGACGCTACGGCGATGCCCCCCGCGATCAGGGCGAAGACAGTCGTGAACAGCTGCGGCGCCTTGAAGACATCGAAGAATATCTGCTGCGACGAGTTGATGAAGCCGAACAGGGCCCCGGTGATCGCCGTCATGGCCAGGGTGTAGCCCATGCCGATACGGCTGCTCAGCGCCTCGCCGAAGGCGGCGGCGATGCGGCTGGCCTGGATCGGACGGCGATCCTCGGGATGCAGGGTCTCGGGCAGGCGGATCGCCGCCCACAGCGCCACGCCCGCGCCGAACAGGCCCAGCACGCCGAAGATCCAGCGCCATGGCGCCACCAGCAGGATCAGCTGGCCGATCGTGGGAGCCAGAATCGGCACACCCAGGAAGACCAGGAAGCTGAGCGACATCACCCGCGCCATGGTTCGGCCGCTGTAGCGGTCGCGGACGATGGATACGGCCAGCACCCGCGTCGCCGCCGCGCCGATCCCCATGCCGATGCGCGACAGGATCAACAGGTCAAAGCTGCTGGCCGCCGACGCCAGCGCGGCGAAGGCGACGTACAGGCCGACGCCCAGCATCAGCACCGGCTTGCGACCGTACCGGTCGGCCAGCGGCCCATAGATCAGCTGCGCCCCGCCGAAGCCCAGCAGATAGGCTGTGATGATCCACTGCCGGTCATTGTCGTGCGCGACACCCAGAGCCTCGCCGATCTGCGGCAGGGCCGGCAGCATGGCGTCGATGGCCAGAGCGTTCATCGCCATCATCATGGCGATCAGACAGACGAACTCCGGAAAGCCGGGCCCCTTGGTGATCGAAGGCGGAACGGGGGACGTGTCAGCGGTAGAGAACATCGGGTGCAGATGCGACCTGCGACGCGCTGCCGCAACCCTGCAGGTCAACTATTTGCTGCGCCGCAACATGAGTTGACGACTGGTGCGGGTGGCCGGGCTCGAACCGGCACTCCTCTCGGAACAGGATTTTGAATCCAGCGCGTCTACCAATTCCACCACACCCGCACAGGTCCGTCGGAAGGCGCGCAATCTAGCGATGCGCGGCGCCGGGTCAACGGCCCTTATTGCAGCCTGAAGCGCATGGTGAAAGCGACGGGGCGGGGGGACGTGTCCTCGTGAGGCGTGACCCGGGCGCGCCGCATGCTTGTGAGCGCGGCCTCATCAAAGCCATAGCCGGCAGGCGCCGCGTAATCGGCGCGGCATTCGCTGAGTCTGCCGTTCGGGGCGGCGAAGCAGGAAATAACCGCAAGCCCTTCGGTTGCGTTGTTCATCTGGGCCACGGGCGGGTACTCGGCCCGAGGGGGCGAGGCCCATTGAAGCAGCGGTCGGTCGCCGGGCTTTGCAGCGGCCGACAGGTCTGTCGCTTCGTCTCTGGGATCGGTGAGCGGTATGCCGCATTCGCCGAAAATGGCTTCGATGCCCTGACGATCATCGGGCAATTTCAACACGATCCGGGTTGCCGGTCCGCTTTCGGGCACGATGCGTAGCGTGAGCTCCTGACCGGTTCGCAGAGCCCGCGCCAACGCCGCAGGGTTTGTGAAGAAGGCGGCTGTCCGGTCGGAGGGAACCAGCCACAACGACGAGGGCAGTTTGCGGCCGTCGACGATGACCTCGATCGTTCGTGCGAAATTGCTGGCGTGCAGCGTTTCCGGACGGGTGGCCGGAGGCAGGCCGATCACGACAACCTCAGGCTGACGCCCGCTGCAACGAAGGGCGATGACGTGCCCGCTGTTGAAGATGGTGGAGGCGGAAACCTGATTGCGACCCGGCCGTTCGATGGTCCAGACGTCCTGTGCGCTTGCTGCGGGCGCCAGCGTGGCGACCGCCGTGGCGCATAGCGAAGCGAGTAGCCCTTTTGTCTTCGGCATTCAGTCCTCCCCTGGCGTCAGCACGCCTGTGGGGCTTGTAACCTTGTAGTTGCATCCGGGGAAGATCCTGAACGCCTAATACGGGAGGGCTACGAGGTCAGCCGCACCACCTGCTCAATGGCGCCGAAGAGGGTGTGGTGCTTGTCGTCCAGCATCTCGATGCGGACGGTGTCGCCGTGCTTGAGGAAGCCGGTTTCGGGCTTGCCGCGCAGGAGGGTTTCGACGGTGCGGACCTCGGCGATGCAGGAATAGCCCAGGCCGCCCTCGGCCACCGGCTTGCCCGGGCCGCCGTCGGCGTCGCGGTTGGACACGGTGCCCGAGCCGATGATCGAGCCGGCGCCCAGGGTGCGGGTCCTGGCCAGGTGGGCGATCAGGGTTCCGAAGTCGAAGGTCATGTCGACGCCGGCGTCGGCCCGGCCGAAGGGCTGGCCGTTCAGCTGGACCGACAGTTCGCCGTGCAGCTTTCCGTCCTTCCAGCGGTCGCCCAGGGCGTCGGGCGTGACCAGCACGGGAGACAGGGCGCTGGCGGGCTTGGACTGGACGAAGCCGAACCCCTTGGCCAGTTCGCCGGGGATCAGGTTGCGCAGGGAGACGTCGTTGACAAGGCCGACCAGACGGATGTGCGACAGCGCCTCTTCGCGCGTCACGCCCTGGGGCACATCGCCGGTGACGACGACGACCTCGGCCTCAAGGTCGCAGCCCCAGGCCTCGTCGGCCAGCGGGATCGGGTCGCGCGGCGGCAGCAGGGAGTCGGAGCCGCCCTGATACATCAGCGGGTCGGTCCAGAAGGTTTCGGGCATCTCGGCGCCGCGCGCCTTACGGACCAGCTCGACGTGGTTCACATAGGCCGAGCCGTCGGCCCATTGATAAGCGCGGGGCAGGGGGCTGGCGGCGTCGCGTTCGTGGAAGCGGCCGCGCGGCACGCCCTCATGCTCCAGGCTTTCGGCCAAGGCCCGCAACAGGGGCTCGCAGCGGTCCCAGTCGTCCAGCGCCGCCTGCAATGTGGGGGCGATCAGGAAGGCGTCCGTGAACCAGTTCAGGTCGTTGGAGACGACCACTAGGCGGCCGTCGCGGCCGTGCTTGAGCGAGGCGAGTTTCATTTGTCCGGCTTAGGCGTTTTCGGCCGATCTGGAAACAGGGTCAGCGGTTCAGCGTTAGCGGTTGAGGGCGCGGCGGGCGGCGCGGAGGTCGGCCAGCCGCTCGTCCTTGCGGCACCAGTGGTCGTTCAGGTCCGAGACCGCCTGACGCAGGACGGCCAAGCGCTGGGCCGGCGTCGGCGCGGGCTTGGCGGGCGGGGGCCTGTGCGGAGGCGGCGCGGGGGCCAGCAGGACCGACCCGGTCTGGATCACCGTGACGCCTGGGGCGGGGTGAGGAGTGTTGTGCGTGGGCGCAGCGTCGTGGTGGCCGTGGTCGTGGTCGGCGTCATGTCCGTGGTCGTCGTGGCCCCCATCGTGGTCATGGCCGCCATGCCCATGGCCGGCGTGAGCGTCGCCCAGGGCGGCGGATATCTGATGCAGGGGGGCGGACAGGCCGCCGGCCAGGGTCAGCACCGGCCCCAGCCGGGCCTCGATGACGCTTTTCACTGTGCGCGCGGCGCCCGGCAGATGGTCGCTGTTGGCCTTCATGGCGGTCTGCAGGGGGGTGTCGATGGCCTTCCACAGGCCGGGGGCGGTGTCCTCCTCGGTCGGGCGCAGGCGGCCGATGGCCCAGCCCAGCGCCAGGAAGCCCAGGGCGACGACCAGCAGCAACGCGAGCAGCAGCGGCGGCAGACCCAGCATCAGCGTCGGCTCGACCGGCGCCAGGTCGGCGCCCGCGCTGAAATCGGCCGGATAGTTGGACACGCCCATCGAAGCCTCCCGGAACGCCGGTATCATGCCTCAGCCCCAGCCCGGAGCAAGGAAAAGGTTAACGCCGTTCGCCGGGAGTCATCCGGCGGGCGGGGCGCTGAGCAGGGCGCTGGCCTCGGCCCCCTGACGAGCGAGGGGATCGCGGACCTCGACCTCGATCACCACGCCGCCGCCGGGTTCGTTGGACCAGAGGTAGCGGCGCTCGACCTCGACCTCGCGGCCCGAGGGGGCGATGCCGGTGAAGACGTCGCCCCAAGGGGTGATCCGGCTGACCTCGTCCCAGGTCATGTCGCAGGCGGCGTCCAGCTCCTCGATCGCCATTTCGGACAGTTCGTCGTCGTTCACAGCCATCGGCGGACCCCTGTGCGATAGGCGCGGAAGGCGTCGCCGAACCTGCCCTCCAGATAGCGTTCCTCGCGCGCGATGACGAAGCGGTCGACGACGATCAGGCACGGGATCAGCAGGGCCAGGGCGACCGGGCTGTCCATCGCCACGGCGAAGCCCAGATAGGTCACGGCGAAGCCGACATAGATCGGGTTGCGGCTGAGGCGATACAGGCCACCGGTGGCCAGGGCGGTGGTGGGTTTCCACGGCTCGGGCGGGGTGCCCAGGCGACGGAACTGACCGGCCGCCACGCCGTCGATCAACAGGCCGCCGACGATCAGCACCAGCGCCAGGCCGCGCCGCCAGTCGGTCGCCAGGCCCAGCGTCAGCTCTGCGCTGAACCGCTCGATCACCCAGCCCGTCAGCAGGAAGCCCAGATAGATCAGCGGCGGCGGGGCGATGACGCCGGGATGGTCCTTGCTCATCGGGCCTTCTCTTCATCGGCGTAGATGGCGACGCGGGCGGGGGCTGTGCTGGACACCGCGCCGCGATACATGCCCGAGGTGTTCATCACGAAATGAGGCTGGCCCGAGCGACCGATGACAATGACGCCTCCTTCTCCCCCAAGCGCGTTCACCTCACTGATTTCGTCGCGAGCGGCCTGCCACTCAATGGGAGTCGCGGTGTCTGCAAGGCAATGCATCCCGGCGGGGACTTCCTTGCAAGGCTCTCCCTGAACGGCAGGAAAAGTCGAGGTTTCGATGATGGCGCAGATATCGCGAGCGACGGTGGCGCGAATGAAATACTCGCCACTGCCTGTCGCCGAGACCGCGCAGTTTCGTGAGGCATAGGTGCCCGCGCCGATGACCGGCACGTCGCCGACCCGGCCCCAGCGTTTGGCGGTCATGCCGCCGGTCGAGGTGGCGGCGGCCAGGCGGCCCTGGGCGTCCAGGGCGACGGCGCCGACGGTGCCGAACTTCTTCTCGTTCAGCGGCGGGGCGGGCAGGGCGGCCATGGCGCCCGGCTCGGCCCCCACGGGCCGAGCGGGGATCGGCAGGTCCCGCTGACGCAGCGCGGTCTCCAGCCCCTGCCAGCGGCGCTCGGTGAAGAAGAAGGCGGGATCGACCTGTTCCAGCCCGACCGAGGCGGCGAAGGCGTCGGCGCCGGGGCCGATCAACATGACGTGGGGCGAGCGCTCCATCACCGCGCGGGCGGCGGCGACGGGGTGACGGGTGCGGGTCAGGCCCGCGACCGAGCCGGCGGTCAGATCGGCGCCGTTCATGACGGCGGCGTCCAGCTCGTTCCGGCCCTCGGCGGTGAAGACGGCGCCGCGTCCGGCGTTGAACAGGGGATCGTCCTCCATCACCTGAACCGCCGCCTGGACCGCGTCGAGGGCCGAGCCGCCGCCCGCCAGGACGGCGGACCCGGCGTCCAGCGCGACCGTCAGCGCGGCGCGATAGGCGGCGTCCTGTTCAGGGGGCAGGCTGTCGCGCTCGATGACGCCCGCGCCGCCGTGGATGGCCAGCGACCAGCGGGGCGCGTCCTGGGCCTGGGCGTGAGCCGTGCCGACGAAAAAACACAGTGCACATAGTGCACATAGTGCACTTTTGGTGAGGCGGTTCATGTGGCGTCCCCCTGCGGATGCGTGAGGGGGCGACACTATAGCCGCGCCGCGCGGGGGGTAAGCCCGATTGCGTCGGGAAGGGGGACGGGCGCTGAATTGGCGACGGAAATCGGGGGCGGATGTGGGGGGCGACCTAGCCCTTCTCCCCTCGGGGGAGAAGGTGGGCGGCGGAGCCGCTCGGATGAGGGGGCTCTGTCAGCGGGCAGACGGGTAGGAGTCGAGCCTGAAGCTGGCGGCCCCCTCATCCGTCTTGCTCCGCAAGCCACCTTCTCCCCCGAGGGGAGAAGGACGATGGGTCACCGTCGGTGGTGAGACCATTTCCACAGGCGGTAGGCGACGATGGGCGCAAAGCCGCAGACCAGCGCGGCGAGGAGGACGGTCCAGAAACCGCCCCCCAGGCCGTATTCGCCGATGCCCGCCCCGACCAGCGCCGCGACGACCGGGCCCAGCCAGGGCAGCCAGTGCGGCGGCCGCATCTTCATTCAGGCGTCGACCTTGATGACGCCGCGACGGATCTGGTCCAGCTCGATGGAATCGAACAGGGCCTGGAAGTTTCCGTTGCCGAAGCCCTCGTTGCCCTTGCGCTGGATGATCTCGAAGAAGATCGGACCAAAGGTGTCCTGGGTGAAGATCTGCAGCAGCAGGCCTTCCTCGTCCGAGCCGTCGATCAGGATGCGGTTCTTGCGCATCCGCTCCACGTCCTCGCCGTGGTTGGGCAGACGCTTGTCGATCAGTTCGAAATAGGTCTCGATCGTGTCCTGGAAGTCGACGCCGCGCGCCTTCATGGCCTCGACGGTCTCGAAGATGTTCTCGGTCGTCAGGGCGATGTGCTGGATGCCCTCGCCGTTATAGCGACGCAGGAATTCCTCGATCTGGGAGTTGTCGTCCTGGCTCTCGTTCAGGGGGATGCGGATGGCGCGGTCGGGCGCGATCATCGCCTGCGAGAACAGGCCGGTCGCCTTGCCCTTGATGTCGAAATACTTCTGTTCCTCGAAGTTGAAGATCGAGTTGTAGAAGCCGGACCAGGTCCGCATCTGGCCGCGACGGACGTTGTGGGTCAGGTGGTCCAGCACCTCGAGGCCCATGGAGTTCTTGCGCTCGGCCTCTTCCCAACCCTCGATTTCGTCCCAGGCGTCGTAGAGGGAGCCGTGCTCGCCGTACTGGTCGATGACGTACAGCAGCGAACCGCCGATGCCCTGCAGGATGTAGGGATAGTCGTTCCCCAGAGCGCCGCCGTTGACGCCATCGGCCTTGACCGCGCCACGCGCCAGGGCGCCCTCATACGCGGATTTCGCGTCGGCGACGCGGAAGGCCATGCCGTTGGCCGACGGGCCGTGGTCGCGGGCGAAATCGGCGGCCTGACCCGACGGCGTGCGGTTCACCAGCATGGTGATGTCGCCCTGTTTCAGGCGCACCGCGCCGGTCAGCGGGTTCACGTGGGTCCGGGTGAAGCCCATCAGCTCCAGCCGGGCGACCATGGCCTCGGGCTCGGGGCCGGTGAATTCGACGAACTCGAAGCCGTCGACGCCGAGGGGGTTTTCCTGATCGATCCGGGCGGCGTCGGTCTGGACGTCGGTCATGGGTCGTCTCCTGAGATTGTTTATGCAGGCGACCGGGCCGCCGATTGGCGCGGAACCTAGTCACCCGAGGCCGTTTCGCCAACCCGCAGGCGGCCGGTTCACAGCATTGTCGTCGAACGCCCCCGATGTCGCATCCGGCGCGAAGCCCGATGCGCAACGGCCAAGGCCCTGCTAGAGGCGATGGGATCAACCGGGACGCCTGAATGCTGCGCAAGCTCTATGACTGGGTCTTTTCGCTGGCCCGCCACCGTCATGCGACGCGCTCGCTGGCCGTCGTCTCGTTCGCCGAAAGCTCGTTCTTCCCGATTCCGCCGGACGTGATGCTGGCGCCCATGGTGCTGGCGCGGCCTGACCGGGCCTATTTCTATGCGATGGTCTGCACCGTCGCTTCGGTGCTGGGCGGGCTGCTGGGGTACGCCATCGGTTATTTTCTGGAGCCGGTCGGGATGTCGATCCTGGCCTTCCTGGGCAAGGCGGACACGTTCGAGACGTCCAAGGCGCTGTTCCAGCAGCACGGGGCGTGGGTGATCCTGATCAAGGGGCTGACCCCGATCCCGTTCAAGCTGATCACCATCGCCTCGGGAATTTTCCAGTTCAACCTGGCGCTGTTCATCGCCCTGTGCGTGATCACGCGGGCGGGGCGGTTCTTCCTGGTCGCGTTCGTGCTGAAGCGCTGGGGGCCGCCGATGCTGGAGATCGTCGAGAAGCGGCTGGCGCTGTTCACGGTGCTGGGGCTGGCGGTGCTGATCGGGGCCTTCTTCGCGATCAAGCTGCTGTAGTCGACGGGCGGCCCGGCCAAGGTTAAGAAGGGGCGATGATCGGTCTGTATCGAGTCCTGACGCGGTGGTGGACCGCCTACGCCCTGGCGGCCTCGCTGGCCCTGCTGGGGGCCGCGCACGCGTTCGAGCGGTTTGCGGGCCTGAGCCCGTGCAATCTGTGCCTCAAGCAGCGCGAGGTGTACTGGGCCGCCGTCGCCATCGCCGGGGCCGCGACCTTCTGGGCCGTGTTCAGCCGCGCCAGCCGGGGCACGCCGCGCATCGCCTCCTTCCTGCTGGCCGCCGTCTTCGCCACGGGCGCGATCACCGCCGTCTTCCACATGGGCGGCGAGATGAAGTGGTGGGAGCTGCCGGCGACCTGCGCCGGGGCCGCGCCGGGTGATTTCGACCTGAACAGCCTGACGTCGCTGGCGCTGGGCACGGGTCCGGCGCCGCGCGTGGCCATGTGCGACGCGGTGACGTGGCGCTTCCTGGGGCTTTCGATGGCAGGATGGAACGCCCTGATCGCCGCGGCATTGGCCGTGTTCAGCCTGCTCGCCGCCAAACGCCCCAAGGACGCCCGTGCCCCCCGCAACTGACGCTCGCCGCATCCCCCTGCCACGCCCCGGCGTCGGGCAGGGCCGTGCGCGCCTGGCCGAGATGCTGCGGGTCGATCATGCGGGCGAGTTCGCGGCCGTCCACATCTATCGCGCCCAGCGCGCGGTGCTGGAGGGGCGTCAGGGCAAGGAGAAGATCGCCGGCGACCTGACCGAGATGGAGGGGCACGAGGCGGTGCATCTGGCGCGGTTCGAGGCGCTGCTGAACCAGCACCGGGTGCGGCCGACGGCGATGATCCCGCTGTGGAAGCTGGCGGCCACGGCCCTGGGCGCGGGGACAGCCCTGATCGGCGAGAAGGCGGCCCACGCCTGCACCGAGGCGGTCGAGAGCGTGATCGAGGAACACTATGCCGACCAGATCGAGGAGGTGCGCGAGCGCGATCCCGAACTGGCCGCCGAACTGACGAAATTCCGCGAGGAAGAACTGGCCCACCACGACCACGCCATCGCCCACGGCAGCCGCGAGGCGCCGGCCTATCGGCTGCTGAGCGGGGTCATCAAGCTGGGCTGCCGGGCCGCGATCAAGATCAGCGAGCGGGTTTAGGCTCAGGTTCTCCCTCCCCTTCATGGGGAGGGTGGTCGCGAAGCGACCGGGTGGGGAGGGCCAGGCGATATCGGGCGCGGCGGATGCTCAGCCCTGCCGCCCCCACCCGGCTTCGGCCTGCGGCCTCAGCCACCCTCCCCGGGACGGGGAGGGAGAGTTTCAGTACAGATCGAACGCCAGCAGCAGCGTCCTTTGGGCCGGGCTGAAATTGTCGTCGGACAGGATGTAGAGGCGCGTTCTGCCCGCGCGGGTTTCGGCGGCGACGCCTTCGAAATTATCCGTCGTGCCCGGCAGTTTCAGCTCGATCAGGACGGGACCCAGCGCGCCGTCGGGGGCCATGCGGCGGACGCGGGCGCGGGCGTCGATGGGTGGGGTGTAGCGGCGCTGGACCACGAACCAGCCGTCGCCCGCCGGGTCGCGGTCCATGCCGGTGATGCGGTAATCGCCGTCTTGCAGCAGGGGCTCGGGTGGGGCGACGACGGTCAGGCAGCCGCCCGCAGGCGCGCAGTCCCAGACGCCGCCGGACTCGCCGGTCACGCGCCAGCCGCCGGGCGCGGCCGCGATACCCTCCATCCCGTCATTGAGGGCGAAGGCGTAGTCGGGCGAGGCGACGGGGCGCGGCGTCGTCAGGGCGGCCAGCGGGCCATAGGTCCAGATGCGATGGTCGCGCTCGAAACTGACCAGCAGGTCGCCGGTCGGGGTCAGGATCAGGCCTTCGGCGTCGCCCTGGACCTTGTCGGTGATGGGCAGGCCGTCCATTCCGGTCAGGCGGCGGATGCGCGGATTGTCCAGCCCGACCAGCCGGCCGCTGCGGTCCAGCCGCAGGGCCGCCAGCGCCAGGTCGCCGGTGTCCGAGACGGTGACGAAGCCGTCGCTCCCGGTCAGTTTCAGGTCCGACAGGCTGCGGAAGGGGGAAGTCGGCTCGACCACCACATTCAGCCCGCCGGCGAAGCGAACGCCGGGCGCCAGGACCGCGCCGCCGGGCAGGCCCAGCCCCACGGCGCGGGTCGAGACGCCGACCGCCGTCCAGCCGGTGGCGTCGCGCGGGGCCCAGGTTTCGGAGACGCGGCCGGCGCCGGCGCAGGCGGCCAAGGACAGGGTCAGCAGGGCGGTCAGCAGGCGGCGCAGGGTCATGGCGGGCTTATGGCTCAGGCGGCGGCGCGCTTGCGGCGCGCGGGCGGAGACGAGGCGGCGTCGGCGTCAAACAGTTCGGCCAGCCGCTCGACCATGACGCCGGCCAGTTGCTCGACATCGACGATGGTGACGGCGCGGCGATACCAGCGGGTCACGTCGTGGCCGATGCCGATGGCGCTGAGCTCGACGCCGGAATTGTCCTCGATCCGGGCGATGACCTGACGCAGATGCTTGTCCAGATACAGGGCGGCGTTGGCCGACTGGGTCGAGTCATCAACGGGCGAGCCGTCGGAAATGACCATCAGGATGCGCCGCGCCTCGCTGCGGCCACGCAGCCGGTCATAGGCCCAGGTCAGGGCCTCGCCGTCGATATTCTCTTTCAGAAGGCCCTCGCGCATCATCAGGCCGAGGTTCTTCTTGGCCCGGCGCCAAGGCGCGTCGGCGGCCTTGTAGATGATGTGGCGCAGGTCGTTCAGGCGGCCGGGATTGGCGGGTTTACCCGCGCTGATCCACGCCTCGCGCGACTGGCCGCCCTTCCAGGCGCGGGTGGTGAAGCCCAGGATCTCGACCTTGACGCCGCACCTTTCCAGAGTTCGGGCCAGGATGTCGGCGCAGACCGCCGCGACCATGATCGGCCGCCCGCGCATGGAGCCGGAGTTGTCCAGCAACAGGGTCACGACCGTGTCGCGGAACGGGCTTTCGCTCTCGGCCTTGAACGACAGGGGGGCGGTCGGATCGGTGATGATCCGGGTCAGCCGGGCGGTGTCCAGCATCCCCTCTTCGAGGTCGAACATCCAGCTGCGGTTCTGCTGGGCCAGAAGGCGGCGCTGCAGCTTGTTGGCCAGGCGCGAGACGACGCTGGACAGCTGAACCAGCTGCTGGTCCAGCAGGGCGCGCAGGCGGTCCAGCTCGGCCGGATCGCACAGGTCGGCGGCGTCGATCACCTCGTCAAAGGCGGTGGTGAAGACGCGGTAGGCGTCGACCGCGCGGCCGTCGTCCTGGGTCTGCTGGCGGTTGGGCTGGGCGCCTTCCTCCATTTCGGGGCCGTCGTCGGAGGCGTCGCCGTCCTGTTCGACCGGCGAGCCGTCGGGGCGGCGTTCGCGCTCCTGTTCGGCGGTCTGGTCGTCGGTGGCACCGTCCATGGACTGGCCGCCCTCGCCGCCGTCCTGATCCTCGTCCTGGTCCTCTTCCGGGGCGTCGGGTTCGGTGGGGTCGGGTTCGTCCTCGCCCGGTTCGTCATTGGCGTCGTCGCCGCGCCCGTCGCCGGGATCCAGGTCCAGCGCGCCCAGCACGTCGCGGAAGCGGGCGGCGAAGGCGGCCTGATCGCCAGCCACGGCGGCCAAGGCGTCCAGCGGGGCGCCGGCCTTGCCCTCAAGCTCGGCGCGGACGAGGTCCAGCATCGAGCCGGCGCCGTCGGGCGCCTTGCGGCCGCTGATCCGCTCGCGCACCAGCAGGCCGACGGCCTCGGCCAGGGGCACGCGTTCGGCCTCGGCGCGCAGGGCGCCGGTCTTTTCCAGCCTGGTCAGCAGGGCGGCGTCCAGGTTCTGGCGCACGCCCGCCAGGGCCTGCGAGCCCCAGGCCTCGACCCGGGCCTGTTCGGCGGCGTCATAAACCTCGGCCGCGCGGGTGTCGGCGGGGCGCAAGCGGGCATCCAGCCGGTCGTCGTGATTGGCCAGCCGCAGCGCCAACCGGTCCGCCTGACCGCGCAGGGCCGCGCCTTCGGGCGCCGCCGGATCGCGCGGCGGGTGGGGCAGGGTCAGGACGTGGTTCGACAGGCGCGGCCCGTCAGAGCCGAACTGGACCTCCAGCTCGTCCGACTCGGCCAGGGCGCGCGCGGCATGGGCCAGGGCGCGCTTGAAGATTTCGGCGGGGGTCTCGCTGGCGGCCATGCAGGGACACATAGCGGACCGGACGGCGGGGAAAAGGGCCAAGTGGCCGCGCCTGGGCGCCGGGCATGAAAAAGGGCGGCCTCCGCACGGAGGCCGCCCTTAATTTCATCGAGTCGGCCGGATCAGGCGGCTTCGGCGGCCTTGGCCAGCTTGGCCTGGTGGGCGCGCATACCGGCGGCGATCAGTTCGGCGGCTTCGCCGGCGTCGCCCCAGCCCTTGACCGTGACCGACTTGCCCTTCTCCAGATCCTTGTAGCGGGTGAAGAAATGCTCGATCTGCTCGATCAGGATGGCGGGCAGCTGACGATAGCTGGCCACGTCGGTGTAATAGGGGTTCAGCTTGTCGACCGGCACGGCCAGGATCTTTTCGTCGCCGCCGGCCTCGTCGGTCATCATCAGCACGCCGATCGGGCGCGAGCGGATGACGCAGCCCGGAACCACCGGCGTCGGGTTTAGCACGATCACGTCGCAGGGATCGCCGTCGTCCGACAGGGTGTGCGGGATAAAGCCGTAGTTGCCGGGATAGTACATGGCGGTGTGCAGGAAGCGGTCGACGAACAGGGCGCCCGACGCCTTGTCCATCTCATACTTCACCGGCAGGCCGCCCTGCGGGATCTCGATGACGACGTTGACGTCCCAGGGTGCGTTCGGGCCGACCGGAATGGCGTCGAGGTTCATGATGCGCTCGTTGTGCACTGCGAAACGGGGAGGGCGCGGTGATAGGCGTCTCGCCGGTTTCAGGCAAGCGGGACTTGCCTCGGCCGCATTGATGGCGACACTGGGTCGCCATGACGATCATGGACTGGGCCGCGCTGGGCCTCTTCATTCTGTGCTGGCTGGGTTACGGGCCGCTTCTGGGCCTGATCGCGCGGCGTGGCGGCTCGCTGAACGCGGACATGACCATCGTGCGCGATTCCTGGATGCGGGCTATGACCCATCGCGAGGTGCGGCTGATCGACAGCCAGCTGATGGGCCATTCGATCAATTCGGCCTCGTTCTTCGCCTCGACCAACCTGCTGCTGATCGCCGCCGTCGCCGGGATCCTGTTCGGCGGGGACACGGCGTTGAAAGGGTTCGCCGCCCTGGGCGCCGAAGAGGTGTCGATGAAGCTGCTGGAAGGGAAACTGGCGCTGGTGCTGCTGTGTCTGGCGCGGGGGTTCCTGGATTTCATCTGGTCGCTGCGCCAGATGAACTACACCCTGGCCCTGATCGGCGCGGCGCCGGAAATCCACGTCGAGGCGGACCGCATGGCCTATGGCTCGGCCGTGGCCCAGGTGCTGAATCCGGCGCTGAGCGGATTCAGCCAGGGGGTGCGGGGCTATTATTTCGCCCTGGCGGCGGCGGGCTGGCTGTTCGGACCGGTCTGGCTGGCGGTGGGGGTGGTGTCCGCCTTCGCCCTGCTGATCTGGCGGCAGATGGCCTCGCCGGCGGCGCTGGCGATCCGGGCGTCGCGGCGCTTGCTGGACCAGAACTGAGCGCTTGCAGCAGGAATAGTTGCGGATGCGAATGGATCGTGCGCTGGAAGCGGTTACATTTCCGTGTCGAGAGTCAGGATTTCCGTAACAGCCTGTGATCGCGGGTCGAAAATCAGCGCTTGAAATTTTGTGCGCTGCAACGTAGCTTGATCTTCGACGCCTCCGGGCGTCTTGCCCTTCCTGGGCGTTTCCTCCCTATAGACTTTCATACCGCGCCCTCGGGCGCGGTTTTTTTTGGCCGGTGATCAGCCTGCGAAGTCCGCGCACAGGGCGGCGATCAGACGGGTCAGGGCGGCGCGTCGGCGCTCGAAGGCGTCGGATGGGGTCAGGGTCGCCTCGTCCAGATACAGGGCCCGGCTCAGTTCGACCTGGATCGCCTCGTACCCCTCCGCGGGGCGGCCCCACAACTGGGTCGAATAACCGCCGGCGTAGGGCCGGTTCAGCGCCACCTTCAGCCCCAGCGATTCGAACAGGGCCCGCAGCCGGCGGCTGAGCGCCGCGCCGCACGACGCCCCGTGCCGGTCGCCCAGCACCACGTCCGGCCCGCGCGGCCCGCCTGCCGCCCGCGACGGCATCGAATGCCAGTCGATCAGAATGGCCCGGCCGTGGCGCGCGTGCGCCGCCTGCATCTGCCGGGCCAGGGCGTGGTGATAGGGGTGGTGGACGCGGGCCAGACGCCGCTGCGCCTCGGCCAGGGTCAGTCGCCGGTCGTACAGGGCCAGGCCGTCGCCGGTCAGGCGCGGCAGGACGCCGTAGCCGGCCGCCACCTTGGGCCCCGGCGGCGGCAGGGCGGCCGCGTCCTCGAACAACAGAGGATCCAGATCGTCGGGCGACCGGTTCAGGTCGACATAGGCCCGGCCGATCCGCCCCCGGATCAGGGGCGCGCCATGGTCCGACCCGGCCGCGACCAGACGATCCACCAGGGCGTCCTCGGCGCTGCGCAGGCTGAGCAGAGGCAGGTCGGCCCGCATGCCCATATCGCCGGGGTAGCGGTCGCCCGAATGCGGCGAGGCGAACACCAGCGGCGTCGGCGCGCCGGACGGCGTCACGACCTGGAAGGTCGGCTCCTCGGAATCGACGGTGGGCGCGTTCATGACGGCGGCTTAGCCTGTTTTGTCCACAAGAGCAGCGCGGAACAGCGTCTGGGCGAACGGCGGCTTTCACTGCGGATTTACGCTTCCGGTCCTAGGGTCGCGTCTCGAACAAGGAAGACCGGACGCAAATGGCGCGTATCCTGCTGGCGGAAGACGACGACTCCCTGCGGGGATTCCTGACCCGGGCGCTGGAGCGCGCCGGCCATCAGGTGATCGACTGCGAGAATGGCGATGACGCCATCGATGCGCTGGAGCACGGCCCCTATGACCTGCTGCTGACCGACATCGTCATGCCCGGCGCCGACGGGATCGAGGTCGCCCGCGTGGCCGCCGCGCGCCAGCCGGGCCTGCGCATCATGTTCATCACCGGCTTCGCCGCCGTCGCCCTGTCGGCCGCCCAGGCCTCGCCCCAAGCCAAGGTCCTGTCCAAGCCCGTGCACCTGCGCGACCTGGTTAGCGAAGTCGAACGGATGGTCGCGGCCTGAGGTGAAAAACCTTGAGCCAAGGCCCTTGCAGTCCCTGATCTGACCGGGTTATAGACCGCGCCTTCCCGCCCCCCGGACACCGAGGGGCCGTTTCGGCGGACGCGTAGCTCAGCGGGAGAGCACCTCGTTGACATCGAGGGGGTCGCAGGTTCAATCCCTGCCGCGTCCACCATTTCCTTCCAGCACATCCGGTCCCATCGTCGCTTGCGGCGGTCGCGCATGAAAAAGGCCGGCTCGTGAGAGCCGGCCTTTTCGCTATCTGCGGCTCTGACCTATTCGTCGTCCCGCGAGGTGGCGATCCAGGCGCCGCCCAGCGTCAGCATGAACAGGCTGAAGAAGCTGATGGTGGCGATGATGAAGGGCACGGCCGAGGCGGGCATGGGAATGTCTCCTGTTGATGCCTGCACGGTGGCGGCCGGTCGCGCCGTGCGCCTTGATCGAGATCAAGCGTCAGAAGATGCGGTGCAGACTGCCGGCGCCGTGGCTGAGGGCCAGGGTCACAGCCTGATCGGGCAGATCGCAGCGGGCGACGACGCCCAGTCCCTCGCGCCCCCCGGCCAGGCCGCGCCGGGCCAGTTCGGCGACCATGGCGTCGGCGACCGCGCGCGGGTCGATCATGTCGAAGGCGATCAGCCGGTCGATCCGGGTCAGGGTCTCGCCGTCCGGCGCGATGGCCGGACTGTGAAAGGCCAGGCCTTTCAGCAAGGCGCCGTCCCAGGCGGCCAGAACCCGGCCTTCGGCCACCGGGCGGACGGCGGCGGCGCGCCAGTCGTCCAGCGTCAGGTCCGGGGTGTCCAGCCGCATCAGCACAAAGGCCGTGTCGACCTCGGCGACGGACAGGGCGCGCAGGCTTGAGCATCGCGGGGCGGATGACGGCATGAAAGGCACGATGCGGCGGCAGGCGTGTGGCCGCCTTGACCTGCGTCAAGACGAAGACTTGTCGCCCCCGCCGGCCCGGCCCATGCTGGCGGGGTCATTCATCGGAACCGCTTCATGCTGGCGCTGAAATCCCTGCCGCCCGATTGCGCCGGGCGCCGCCGCGAGAGCGCCTGCGGCAGTTGCGGGGCGCGGTCGCTGAGCGTCTGCGCCAGCATTCCGGACAAGGATCTGCACCGACTGACCGACCTGGCCGAGGCGGTAACGCTGGCGCCGGGCGAGCCGCTGATCCGCGAGGGCGAGCCGGCGGGCCATGTGTTCAACGTCACCTCGGGCTCGATCCGGGTGTTCAAGCTGTTGCCGGACGGGCGGCGCCAGATCACCGGCTTCCTGTTCGCGGGGGATTTCCTGGGGCTGGCGACGGGCGAGGCCTATGCCTTTTCGGCCGAGGCGATCGAGGCGGCGACCGTGTGCCGGTTCCGCCGGCCGGAATACCGCGCCCTGATCCGCGACTGTCCGGCGCTGGAAGGCGCGCTGCTGGACCGGGCGACGCACGAACTGGCGGCGGCGCAGAACCAGATGCTGCTGCTGGGCCGCAAGACGGCGATGGAGCGACTGTGCTCCTTCCTGCTGGATTTGCCCTCGCACGACCCGGCGCGGCCGACGCCCGCCGACATCATCCGCCTGCCGATGACGCGGGCCGAGATCGCCGACTATCTGGGCCTGACCATCGAGACGGTCAGCCGCGTGCTGGGCAAGCTGAAGACCCAGGGCGTGGTGCGGCTGATGACGATGAACGAGCTGCGGGTCGAGCGGCCCGAGCAATTACGCGCGCTGGCGGACGGCGAAGCCTAGAGCGACCTCAGCGTCACCCGGCCGTCTGCGGCCACGCCCGTCGCCTCGATCCGGCGATCGCACAGGGCCAGCGGCGCGGGGCGATGGCTGATCAGGATGAGGCCCTGAGCCGATCGGGCCAGGTGGGCGGACAGGCCGGCTAGGACGCGCGCTTCGGTCGCCGCGTCCAGCCCCTCGGTCGGTTCGTCCAGCACCAGCCAGGGCGCGGGACGCAGCAGGGCGCGGGCCAGGTTCAGGCGGCGGCGCTCGCCGCCCGACAGGGTGTCGCCATTCTCGCCCAGCCAGGCGTCCAGGCCGCGCGGGTCGGCGCGGATGCGGTCGGCCAGATCGACGGTTTCAAGCACGGTCCATAGCGCGTCGTCGGTCACAGCGGGGTCGGCCAGGGCCAGGTTGTCGCGCACCGTCCCGGCCAGCAGGCGGATGTCCTGCGACGCATAGGCGAACAGGGCGCGGGCGCCGGCGGGATCGACGCCGGTCAGATCATGACCGCCCAGCGACGCCTCATTCGCCACCGCATCGCGCAGGGCCAGAAGCCGTTCGATCAGGGTCGTCTTGCCCGCGCCCGAATGGCCGCCGAGGGCCAGCCGCGCGGGCGGCGACAGGCGCAGATCGCCCAGCCGGATCGTCGCGTCGGCGGGCGCCGCGCGGGCCGGGGCGGGCGGGGCGTCGAACAGGGGCGACAGGCGGGCCACGGCCTCCTTCGCCTGACCGTTCTGGCGCAGGGCGTTGGCCAGGGAGGCCCCCGCCTCGACCGCCGTGACGGCGGCCAGCGCGGCCAGCGCCGCCAGCGGCAAGGGCGCGCCGACGCCAGCGACCAGCACCCCGGCGACAGCCAGTCCGGTCAGCAGGCTTTGCGAGGCGGCGATCCAGCCGCCCGCGCGGGCGCCGGCGGCGACGGCGTCGTCCAGATCGCGGCCCCGCGCGGCGGCGCGTTCGACCGCCCAGTCCTGCAAGCCATAGGCGCGCAGTTCGGGCGCGGCGGCCTGAAGCGCGCTCAGATCATCTTTCAGCGCGCCCATGGCGACCTGGGTGCGGCGCCCGGCCGGGGCCGCCAGGCGCGCGGCGATCAGGGCGGCGGCGATGACGGCCGCGATCACGGCGGCGACGACGGTCAGGGCCGCCACCCCGCCCGCCAGGGACGCCAGGACCAGGGCGGCCAGCAGACCCGCGCCCGCGCTCCACGGCGCCGACAGGCGGACGAACAGGGTCTGGACCGCGTCGATATCCTGGACCATCCGGGCCGAGGCCTCGCCGCCCGACAACGAGAGCGCACGCGAGACGGGGGCGGCGGCGATGGCGCGGAACAGGGCGGGGCGCAGGGCGGCCAGCGCCTTGAGCGCCGCCTCGTGGCCGGTGACCCGCTCGCCATAGCGCGCGGCGGTGCGAACGATGGCCAGGAAGCGGATGCCCGCGCTGGGGACCAGATAGTTGAACGCCTGCAGCGTCGCCCCGCCCGCCACGCCCGCGATGGCCGCGCCGGTGATGAACCAGCCCGACAGCCCCAGCAGGCAGACGGCGGCGGCGGACACCAGGGCGCCCAGGACGGCGGCGGCCAGCAGCCGGTCGCGCTGGCGACGGCGCTGCTGGGCCAGCAGGGCGTCGAAGGCGCTGCTCACAGCGTCACCACGGTGTCGGCCAGGGCCATGACGGCCGGGGAATGGGTGGCGATCAGGGTGGTTCGCCCCTGGGCCGCGCGGCGGATGACGGGCAGCAGGGCGGCCTCGGACGCGGCGTCCAGATTGGCCGTCGGCTCGTCCAGCAGCAGGATGGGCGCGGGTTTCAGCAGGGCGCGGGCCAGGCCCAGCCGCCGCCGCTCGCCGCCCGACAGGCCGCCGCCGCGCTCGTCGATGGGGCGCGACAGGTCGCCGGACAGGCCCGCCAGCACCGCCGCCTGCACGACCTGATGAGACGACGCCTCGCGCCAGGCCAGGGCGATGTTGTCGGCCAGGGTTCCGGGCACGACCACCGGCGCCTGACCGGCCCAGGCGACGACGCCGGCCAGCGGCCCGGTCTGTGACAGGCGCAGGTCGTCGATCATCACCTTGCCGTCCGTCAGCGGGGCGAGGCCCAGCAGCAGATGCAGCAGGCTGCTCTTGCCCGAGCCGCTGGGGCCGGTCAGGGCGACCAGACCGCCGGGCGGTATGGCCAGGTCGAACCCGGCGATAACCGGCGTGTCGGGGCGATAGGCGATGGAGACGGCGCGGAACCGGATCGCGGGCGCGCGGGTCAGGACCGGAGCCAGGCCGACGCGGACGGGCGCGGCTGTGTTCAGCGCGGCGGCCAGCGACGGGGCCGCGGCCTCGGCCGCCTGCCGGTCATGATAGGCGGCGGCCAGCCGGCGCATCGGAGCATAGACCTCGGGCGCCAGGGCCAGGACGAAGAAGGCGCGGGCCAGGTCCAGTTGCTCGGGCACGGGAAAGGGCAGCAGCCGCAGCAGGTTGAAGCCGCAATAGACCGCGACCAGCGCGACCGACAGGGCCGAAAAGAACTCCAGCACCGCCGAGGACAGGAAGGCGACGCGCAGCACGCGGGCGGTGCGCCGCTCCAGATCGTCCGACGCCGTGGCCAGACGCGCGGCGGCGCGGTCCTGGGCCTGGAAGGCCAGCAGGGCGGGCAGGGCGCGGATGCGGTCCAGGAACAGGCCGGACAGCCGCTCCAGCGCCTGGAACTGGCGGCGGCTTTCGCGCGCGGCCGCGACCCCCGCCAGCCCCATGCCCAGGGCGAAGGGCAACAGGGTGAACAGCATGACGCCCGCCGCCACCGGACTGGCGAAGGCGGCGGCCGCGATGATCAGCAGGGGCGCGATCACGGCGGCGCGGCGCGCGGGCTCGAACCGCGAAACATGGCCGTCCAGCGCCTCGACCCCCTCGACCACGGCGCTGAGGCCGCCTGGTCCGGCGCGGCCGTCGAACAGGGCGAACAGCAGGCGGCGGCGCAGGCCGTCCTTGACCGACCCGGCCGCACGCGCGCCCGTCGCCGCCGTCATCCACGCCAGCAGGCCGCGCGCCGCCAGCGCGACGACGGCCAGCGCCAGCCACGGCAGGATGGCGACAAGTCCTTCAGGCAGGTGCGCGATGGCCCCGGCCAGACCGGCGGCGAAGGCGACGGCGGGCGCGGCGTCGGCGATGGCCAGCAGACCGGCCGCCTGGCCGTCGCGGCCCGGCAGCGGGCGCGTCGTCTCGGCCAGCCATCGGCGGGGATCGATCGGTGCGGCGCCGCTGGGGGTCATCGACAAGGGTCTAGGCGCCGCTCAGGGTCATGGACAAGGGCCTAAATGTCGCTGCGACCGAAGGCTTTGATCGAAATCAAGGTTGCGGGTGTAGGCTTCGCGTAACGCAGCACGGCCCGGTCGTGACGGCCCGGCCAATCGGAGCCTGATTCCATGATCGACATGGCGGTCGTCGACCTGTCCCGTCTGCAGTTCGCGCTTACGGCGTTGTACCATTTCCTGTTCGTGCCCCTGACGCTGGGCCTGTCCTTCATGCTGGTCATCATGGAGAGCATCTATGTGATGACCCGACGGCCGATCTGGCGGACCATCACCCGGTTCTGGGGCGTGCTGTTCGGGATCAATTTCGCCCTGGGCGTCGCGACCGGCATCACCATGGAGTTCCAGTTCGGGATGAACTGGTCCTACTATTCCCACTACGTCGGCGACATCTTCGGCGCCCCGCTGGCGATCGAGGGCCTGATGGCCTTCTTCCTGGAGGCGACGTTCGTCGGGCTGATGTTCTTCGGCTGGGACAAGCTGAAGCCGCACGCGCACCTGTTCGTCACCTTCATGGTCGCGCTGGGCACCAATCTGTCGGCGCTGTGGATCCTGATCGCCAACGGCTGGATGCAGAACCCGGTCGGCGCCGCTTTCAATCCGGACACCATGCGGATGGAGGTCACGGACTTCATGGCCGTGCTGTTCAACCCGGTGGCCCAGGCCAAATTCGTGCACACGGTGTCGGCCGGCTATGTCTGCGCCTCGGTCTTCGTGCTGGGGGTTTCGGCCTTCTATCTGCTGAAGGGCAAGCACAAGGGCTTCGCCAAGCGGTCGATGACCGTGGCGGCGGCCTTTGGTCTGGCCTCGTCGCTGTCGGTCGTCGTGCTGGGCGACGAGAGCGGCTACGCCCTGACCGACAACCAGAAAATGAAGCTGGCCGCGCTGGAGGCCATGTGGCGCACCGAGCCGGCGCCCGCCGGCCTGACCGCCTTTGGCATCCCCAGCCTGAAGGACCGGCACACCCATTATGAGGTCAAGATTCCCTATGTGCTGGGCCTGATCTCGACCCGCAGCATCGACAAGCCGGTGATCGGCATACTGGAGCTGGTCGCGGTGGCCGAGGACCGGATCGAGCGCGGCGTGGTCGCCTATGACGCGCTGGAGGACCTGAAGGCCAATCCCAACGACGTGGCCGCCCGCGCCCGGTTCGAACCGGTCCGCAACGACCTGGGCTATGGCCTGCTGCTGCGGCGCTATGTCGAGGATCCGCGCCTGGCCACGCCGGACCAGATCCAGCTGGCCGCCTGGTCGACAGTGCCGAACGTGCCGCTGATGTTCTGGACCTTCCGGATCATGGCGGGGATCGGCTTCCTGATGATCGGGCTGTTCGCCACCGCCTTCGTGCTGTGCACCCTGCGTAAGCACGAGACGCGGTGGTTCCTGCGGCTGGCCGTACTGGCCATTCCCCTGCCGTGGGTCGCCATCGAGTTCGGCTGGGTGCTGGCCGAGGTGGGGCGTCAGCCCTGGGCCGTGGAAGGCGTCCTGCCGACCTTCCTGGGCGCGTCCAGCCTGACCGTGCCGCAGCTATGGACCACCATCATCGGCTTCACCCTGTTCTACGGCGCCCTGGCCGTGGTCGAGGTGGGGCTGATCCTGCGGGCCATCAAGAAGGGGCCGTTCGCCGAACAGGAAACCGACGCCCAGCTGGCCGCCGAAGGCGCCCCGGCCGTCGCCTGACCCCTCAGATCAAGGACATACGAAGATGGAACTTCCTCTCGACTTCGCCACGCTTCGCCTGATCTGGTGGGGCCTGCTGGGCGTGCTGCTGATCGCCTTCGCCCTGACCGACGGGTTCGATCTGGGCGTCGGCGCCCTGCTGCCCTTCGTCGCCAGGACCGATGAAGAGCGCCGCATGGTGATCAATACTGTCGGCGCCACCTGGGAGGGGAACCAGGTGTGGTTCATCCTGGGCGGCGGCGCGATTTTCGCCGCCTGGCCCTTCGTCTATGCGGTCAGTTTCTCCGGCTTCTACCTGGCGATGTTCCTGGTGCTGGCGGCGCTGATCCTGCGGCCGGTGTCGTTCAAATACCGGTCCAAGCGGCCGCACGGCCATTGGCGGACCTTCTGGGACTGGTGCCTGTTCGTCAGCGGCTTCGTGCCGGCGCTGGTGTTCGGCGTGGCCGTGGGCAACGTCATGCTGGGCGCGCCCTTCCGTCTGGATAGCGACCTGCGCTCCTTCTACGAGGGGCATCTGCTGGGCCTGTTCTCGCCGTTCGCCCTGCTGTGCGGCCTGCTGTCGGTCGCCATGCTGGTGCTGCACGGCGCGGCCTGGCTGGGGCTGAAGGCCGAACGGGGGCCGGTCGCCGACCGCGCCCGTCTGTACGGGACCATCGCGGGCCTGCTCAGTCTGGTGCTGTTCGCGGCGGGTGGTTTGTTCGTGGCCTATGGCGACATCGGCTTCCGCATCACCGGCGCGCTGGACGTCAACGGCGTGTCCAACCCGCTGCGCACGACGGTCGAGGCCGCCTCGGGCGCCTGGCTGGACAACTATGGCCGCTATCCGTGGATGCTGATCGCGCCGGTGCTGGGCTTCCTCGGCGCAGCGGCGGCGCTGCTGGGCCTGTGGCGACGCAGCGAGCCGCTGGCGTTCGGCGGGTCGTCGCTGTCGGCGGTGGGGATCATCTCGACAGTCGGCCTGTCGATGTTCCCGTTCATCCTGCCCAGTTCGATCCATCCGCAGTCCAGCCTGACGGTCTGGAACGCCTCGTCCAGCCAGACGACGCTGTTCATCATGCTGGTGGTGACGGCGATCTTCCTGCCGCTGATCCTAGTCTACACCGCCTGGGTCTATCGGGTGCTGTGGGGCCGTTCGACGACCGGCGCGCTGCGCTCCAATCCCGACCTGTATTGAGCCCGAGAAAGAAGGATCGTCCCATGTGGTATTTCTCCTGGATCCTGGGTCTGGGCCTGGCGGTGGGGTTCGGCGTGCTGAACGGCCTGTGGCACGAGTTCCGCCTGTTCGACGAAGGCGACGTCGGGGCGTCCGAGCCGGACCCGGTCGATGCCGACGTCTGATCCGGACGGCGCCGATGTCGCGGCCCTGATCGCCCGGCACGACGCCAACGTCCCGCGCTACACCAGCTATCCGACGGCGGCGCAGTTCACGCCCGCCGTCGGCCCGGCGACCTGGACCGGCTGGATGGCTGAGGCGCCGCTGGACCGGCCGGTGTCGCTGTATGTCCATCTGCCGTTCTGCAAGCGTCTGTGCTGGTACTGCGGCTGCAACACCCGGGCGGTGAACCGGGCGCAGACCATCAGCGACTATGTCGAGCTGCTGGCGAAGGAAGCGGCGATGGTCGCCAATGTCGCCGGGCGACGGCTGGGCATCGGTTCACTGCATCTGGGCGGCGGCACGCCCAACATGCTGTCGCCCGCCGATCTGGATCGGCTGTTCGGCGCGCTGGGCCAGGCGTTCGACATGGGCGCGGTGGATCAGATCGCGGCCGAACTGGACCCCGCCGTCCTGACCCGCGACTGGGTCCGCGCCGCCGCCCGCCACGGCCTGAACCGCGCCAGTCTGGGGGTGCAGGACCTGTCGCCGCAGGTGCAGCAGGCGGTGAACCGGATCGAGCCGTTCGTGGTGATCGAACAGGCGACCGGCTGGCTGCGCGAGGCGGGCGTCGGCTCGGTCAATCTGGACCTGATGTACGGCCTGCCGCGTCAGGGGGTCGATCAGGTGCTGGCGACGCTGGAGCAGATCCTGACACTGCGGCCCGAACGGATCGCCCTGTTCGGCTACGCTCATGTGCCGTGGATGAAGCCGCACCAGAAGCTGATCAATGAGGCCGAACTTCCGGGCGCCGAGGCGCGGTTCGAACAGAGCCGTGCGGCGTCCGACCGACTGGTCGCAGCCGGCTATCAGGCCATCGGTCTGGATCATTTCGCCCTGCCGGACGACCCGCTGGCGGTCGCGGCGCGCGAGGGGCGGATGCGGCGCAACTTCCAGGGCTATGTCGTCGATGAGGCGCCGGTGCTGATCGGCTTGGGCGCCTCGTCCATCGGCCAGACGCCCGGCGGCTATGTCCAGAACATCACGGTCGAGCGCGACTGGCGCGAAGCGGTCAGCGAAGGGCGACTGCCGATCGCGCGCGGCGTGGCGTTGAGCGACGAGGACCGGTTCCGGGGCGAGCTCATCGAACGGCTGATGTGCGACTTCGCGGTCGATCTGGACGCGGTCTGCGCGCGGCACGGCCGGACGCCGTCCGACCTGGCCGAGGCGCTGGCGCGACTGGCGCCGGTTCAAGCGGACGGCCTGCTGGTCCACGAGGGCGCACGCATCCGCATGACCGAGGCGGGCAAGCCGTTCGTGCGGGTGGCCTGCGCGGCGTTCGACACGACATTGCGTCCGTCGGCGGCCCGGCACGCGCGCGCCGTATAGCGCGGAGGTGTCGCCTCTGATCGCCAGCGCCGCTAGGCTGAGATCATGACTGACGACATCAAGCCGAACGCCCCCCAGATGGCCTCGCCCTCCTATCGCATGGCGGCGCTGGATCAGGATTTCCTGCTGGGCGATTCCATGCGCGGGGTGCGCTTCCTGCTGGAGTACGCCAAGACCGAGGAGGCGCTGCGCCGGTGGGGGGTGCGCTCGACCATCGTGGTGTTCGGCAGCGCCCGTATTCGCCCCGACGGGCCGGGTCTGCACCCGCGCTGGTACGAGACAGCGCGGCAGTTCGGGGCGCTGGCGTCGAAGGAGGGCGGGGCCTTGCTGAACGGCGGGCAGGTGCGCGACAACGTCATCGCCACCGGCGGCGGCCCGGGCGTGATGGAGGCGGCCAACCGGGGGGCGGCCGAGGTCGGCGCGCCGTCCATCGGTTACAACATCACCCTGCCGCACGAGCAGGAGCCGAACGCCTATTCGACGCCGGAGCTGACGTTCCGCTTCCACTATTTCGCGATGCGGAAGATGCATCTGGCGATGCGGGCCAACGCGCTGGTGGTGTTCCCCGGCGGGTTCGGGACCTTTGATGAGTTGTTCGAGATCCTGACCCTGCGCCAGACGGACAAGGCGCCGCGCATCCCGGTCGTGCTGGTGGACGAGGCGTTCTGGCGCTCGGTGATCGGGTTCGAGGCGCTGGTGGACAACGGCTTCATCGCGCCGGGGGATGTGGAGCTGTTCCGGTTCGCCGATACGGCCGAGGAAATCTGGGCCTGCCTGCTGTCGGGTGGGCTGGAGCCGCACAAGGCGATCGACCCCTCGCCCACGACCTGACGACTGTTCGATACTGGACGCGGGCGGCCGGGGGACGCAAAAGGACCGCCACTGAAGCGGAGGTCCCATGTCCGATCTGTTCGCCCGGCCCGGCCCGGCCGACTGGCGCGCCCAGGCCGAGAAGGCGCTGAAGGGCCGCGCCATCGAAAGCCTGTTGCATCTGGACGCCGACGGTCTGGTGGTCCGGCCGCTGTATGGCGACCAGACGGGGGTGACGCCGCTGCGCGCGCCCCGCCCCAGCGACGCCGAGGGTCGGGCCTGGGATCTGCGCACCCTGGTCGAGGGCGAGGCGGCGGACGCGGTCAATGCGGCGGTGCTGACGGACCTGGAGAACGGCGCGGCCTCGGTGCTGCTGTCGGGCGCGGTGGTGCGTGATGCGGAGGCGCTGGCCCGCGCGCTGGAAGGCGTGGCGCTGGAGCTGGCGCCGGTGGCGCTGGACGCCGGGTTCGACGGGCATGTGGCGGCCAACGCCCTGGCGGCGGTGGCCAAGGGTTCGCCGCGCGCGCAACTGCAGTTTCACATGGATCCGATCTCGGCCTTCGCCGGGGCGGGCGAGGCGCCGATCCCGGTCGAGGCGCTGATCGCCAAGGCGGCCGAGACGGCCAGCTGGCACGCCGGCGCCTATCCCGAGGCGCGCCTGTTCATGGCGTCGGGCCGGGTCGTGCACGAAGCGGGCGGTTCGGCGGGGCAGGAGCTGGCCTTCGCCGCCGCCAGCGCCGTCGCCTATGTAAAGGCCGCCGTTGAGGCCGGGCTGAGCGTCGAGCGGGCGCTGAAGGGCGTGGTGCTGGGCGTGGCGGTCGACGCCGAATATTTCGACGCCATGGCCAAGGTGCGGGCGATGCGCCTGATCTGGGCCAGCCTGTCCCGCGCCTTCGGGCATGAGACCCCGGCGATCATTGAGGCGCGCTCGTCGCGGCGGATGCTGGCGGCGCGCGACCCGTGGCCCAACCTGCTGCGCCTGACCGCCGCCGGTTTCGCCGGGGCCGTGGGCGGGGCGGATGTGGTGGTGCTGGACGGCTTCACCCGGGCCGAGGGCCGCCCGGACGCCTTCGCCCGGCGTCAGGCCCGCAACACCCAGCTGGTGCTGATGGAAGAGGCGAACATCGGCCGCGTCGATGATCCCGCCGCCGGCTCCTGGTTTCTGGACGCCCGCACGCGCGATCTGGCCGAGGCCGGCTGGGCCGAGTTCCAGTGGATTGAATCCGAAGGAGGCGTCGTTGAGGCGCTGAAGCACGGCCTGATCCAGCCGCGCGTCGAACGCGCGCGCGGCCAGCTGGAGGCGGCGCTGAAGGACGGCGCGCGCCAGATGGTCGGCGTGACCCGGTATGTCGATCCCGATCCGCGCCCGGCGCCGGTCGAGACGGCCGAGCCCGCCTATGTTCCCGTGCGCGACGGCGCCCTGACCCCCGTGCGGTTCGCTGCGCCCTTTGAAATCGCGTCCGAGGAGGCCAACCCATGAGCTTCCCCGACTTCTCCAAGGTCGACCTCGACCTGACCACGACGGGCGCAGGCCCGAGCCGGGACCCGTGGCTGACGCCTGAGGGCCTGACGGTCCAGACCGCCTATGGTCCCGAGGCGCTGGAGGGTCTGGACGCCATCCACGGCCTGCCGGGTTTCGCGCCCTATATGCGCGGGCCGTATCCGACCATGTATGCGGGCAATCCGTGGACGATCCGGCAGTACGCGGGCTTCTCGACCGCCGAGGAATCGAACGCCTTTTATCGGCGGAACCTGGCGGCGGGGCAGAAGGGGCTGTCGATCGCCTTCGATCTGGCCACCCACCGGGGCTATGACAGCGACCATCCGCGGGTAAAGGGCGACG
This sequence comes from Brevundimonas sp., assembly GCF_004210735.1. GTDB lineage: Bacteria > Pseudomonadota > Alphaproteobacteria > Caulobacterales > Caulobacteraceae > Brevundimonas. The sequence goes on along the minus strand of NZ_SDZL01000002.1, from coordinate 21,777 downwards.
TCGGCATGGCCGGCGTGGCCATCGACAGCATTCTGGACATGCGGACCCTGTTTGACGGCATTCCGCTGGACCAAATGTCGGTGTCGATGACCATGAACGGCGCCGTGCTGCCGATCCTGGCCCTCTATGTCGTGGCGGCCGAAGAGCAGGGGGTGCCGCACGCGGCCCTGACCGGGACCATTCAGAACGACATTCTGAAGGAGTTCATGGTCCGCAACACCTACATCTATCCGCCTGCGCCCAGCATGCGGATCATCTCGGACATCTTCGCCTGGACCGCGCAGGAGACACCGAAGTTCAACTCCATCTCCATCTCCGGCTATCACATGCAGGAGGCGGGGGCCTCGGCCGATATCGAGCTGGCCTATACGCTGTCGGACGGGCTGGAATACATCAAGGCGGGCGTCGACGCGGGCATGGACGTGGACCGGTTCGCGCCGCGTCTGAGCTTCTTCTGGGCCATCGGCATGAACTACTTCATGGAGGTGGCCAAGATGCGCGCCGGCCGCCTGTTGTGGGCCGAAAAGGTGATGCAGAAGTTCGCGCCGAAGGACCAGCGCTCGCTGTCGCTGCGCGCCCACTGCCAGACCTCGGGCTGGAGCCTCGCGGCCCAGGACGTGTTCAACAATGTGCCGCGCACCATGGTCGAGGCCATGGCGGCAGCGGGCGGTCAGACCCAGAGCCTGCACACCAACGCCCTGGACGAGGCGTTGGCCCTGCCGACCGATTTTTCGGCCCGGATCGCGCGCAACACCCAGATCCTGCTGCAGATGGAGACGGGCCTGACCCGCGTCATCGACCCGTGGGGCGGCAGCTATTACGTCGAGCGCCTGACCCACGATCTGGCCAACAAGGCCCGCGCCCTGATGGCCGAGGTCGAAGCGGCGGGCGGCATGGCCCAGGCCATCGAGGCGGGCATCCCCAAGCTGCGGATCGAGGAATCGGCCGCCCGCACCCAGGCCTGGATCGACACGGGCAAGCAGACCGTGGTCGGAGTGAACCGCTATCTGAACGATACGCCCGACGACATTCCGATGCTCAAGGTCGACAACGCCGCCGTCCTTAGCGCCCAGATCGACAAGCTGAAGCGCCTGCGCGCCGAGCGGGATCAGGTCGCGACCGACGCCGCGCTGGAAGCGTTGACCAACGGCGCGCGCGGGAACGCCAACCTGCTGGAGCTGGCGGTTCATGCTGCTCGCGCCAAGGCCACGGTGGGGGAAATCTCGGACGCGCTGGAGGCCGCCTTCGGTCGCCACGTCGCCACGGTGAAGACGGTCTCGGGCGTCTATGGCCGGGAGGCGGGGCGCGATCCCAAGGTCGCCCGCGCCCGCGACATGGTCGCGACCTTCATCGAGAACGACGGCGGGCCGCCGCGTATCCTGATCGCCAAACTGGGCCAGGACGGCCACGACCGGGGCCAGAAGGTCGTCGCCACCGCCTATGGCGATCTGGGTTTCGACATCACCGCCGGCGCCCTGTTCCAGACCCCGGCCGAGGCCGCGCGCGATGCGGTGGAAAAGAACGTCCACGCCGTGGGCGCCTCATCGCTTGCCGCCGGTCACCTGACCCTAGTGCCGGAGCTTAAGGCCGAGCTGGCGAAGCTGGGCCGTCCGGACATCATGATCGTGGTGGGCGGCGTCATCCCGCCGGGCGATGTGCAGCCGCTGATCGACATGGGCGCGGCCGCCGTCTATCCGCCCGGCTCGATCATCGCCGACACGGCCGCCGACATGATCGAAAAGCTGAACCAGCGCCTCGGCTACGCCCAGAAGGCGTAGCCGTCGCCGGGATCAGGGGCGTTCGCGGCCCGGCAAGGCGGCCACTTCCTCGGTCGTCAGCTTCTTGATGACGCGGACGCGGCACGGGGCGTCGCGCGAGCCGCCGATGGTGATGGCCGCGTCATCGCCGCCGCATAGCCGGTCGCCGCCGGAATACAGAGGGCTGATGACGATGGCGTTGGCCGTGTCCAGGTCGCGACAGAAGCCGGTGGACTGAAGCTCGAATACATCGTCCCGGCCGGCGCGCAGATAGACAGTCTGGACCGATCCGGTGCGGAAATTAGTCACCTGGGACGAGGAAAAGCACTGGCGCGCGCTTTCGGCCGGAACGGCAGCGTCGCCGGTCGCGCTGGCCGCGCAGGCGCCCAGCAGGGGCAGGGTGAGGGCCGCAAGGGCGGTCAGGGTCGTGGCGCGCATCGTCGTCTCCCGGGGGCGTATTGCAGCTAAGCGTCCACCTTCACCGTTGGTTGCGCAAGGGCATGTGGCGATCCGGGCGCAGGCGGTCGGCGAAATCGCGGGGCAGGGGCGACGGCGCGGCGGAGATCATGGCCGCGACATGCTCGCCCAGCAGCGGCGCCAAGCAGAAACCGCGCGAGCCCAGGCCCGTCAGCACGAACAGGCCGTCCTGCAACTGTCCGGCCAGGGGCAGGCGGTCGGGCGTGGTGGCGCGGACGGCGGCCCGGCTGTGGGCGACCGCGCCGTCGATCCGCGCGGCCAGATCGGGCAGGCGGGCGCGCAGGGTCTGGCGATTGCGCTCGCTGTCTTCCGGGCGCGGGTCACAGTCGGTCTGATCCCGGTCGTGGGTGGCGCCGAACAGCAGGCCGGATGGCGTCGGCGCGGCGTATCCGCCCCAAGCGACGGGCTGGGCGGTCACGCCCTCGACCCAGTCGGCCTGACCGCGAACCGGGGACAGGCCCAGATCGGCCAGCACGGCCGAGCCCCATCCGGCGGCGATCACCACGACCTCGACCTCGGCGATGAGGGCGTCCTGTGCGTCCAGCAGGCGCCAGCCGGCGTCGAGGCGTTCCAGTCGGGCGACCTCAGCGGAGAGACGGCTTGCGGTCCCCGCCAGCCAGGCCTGAAGCACCGGCGCGGCCTGGATGGCCAGCGCATCGCGCATGAACAGGCCGCCCGTATGTGCGGACTCGCCCAGTCGTTCGGCGCAGGCGACGGCGTCCAGCGTGGTCATGGCGCCGTCCGTCCAGATATCCTGGGCTGCGACCTTGGCGAATCGCGCGGCGTCGCGCGGCGCCTGCTCCAGTTGCAGAACGCCCTGCGCCACGATTGCGCCGGGCACATCGCGATAAAGCCGCCCCGCACGCTCCAGCGCCTGGGCATGCAGGCCGGCGATGACGGCGTCGCCTGCGTCCAGGCGCGGCGTCACCAGCGAGGCGGGAAAGCCCGAGGCGCCGGCGCCGGGGCGGTCCTGCTCGATCAGCACCACCTCATGGCCGTCGGCGGTCAGAGCGCGCACGGCGGCGGCGCCCGCGATGCCTGCGCCCACGACGGCGATGCGGCGGCGAAGCAGAAGGCGGGGCGCGCCGCCGCGCCGCGCCTCAAGCCGCTCGCGCTTGCGGCCATGGCCGGGGCGTTTCTCGACGGTGAAGCCTTGGTCCGCCAAAGCCCGGCGCACGAAGCCGGCGACGGTGAAGGTGGCCAGTCGGGCGTCGGGCGCCGAGCGGGCGGCGACCAGGGCCATCACCTGCGGCGACCACATGGCGGGATTGAGCGCGGGCGAAAAGCCGTCCAGGAACCAGGCGTCGGCCGCTCCGTCCCACTGCGACAGCGCCCATTCAACCTCGCCGATAACCAGATCCAGGGTGACGCCGAACGTCGGCAGGTCGATGCGATGAAAGCCGGGTGTGGACGGGGGCCAGACGGCCAGCAAAGCCTCGGCGACTTCGGCCACTTCCGGCCAGGCGGCCAGGGCGCGGCGTGCGTCGTCCGCCGTCAGGGGGAACCCCTCGACCGAAAAGACATGCAACTCTCCGCCGGCCGGGCGATGGCGCCGCCACAGGTCGATCAGGGCGATGATGTTCAGGCCCGTGCCGAAACCCAGCTCGGCGACGGTGAACCGGTCGCGTCCGGCCCAGGCCTCGGGCAGGCCGCAGCCCTGCAGGAAGACGGCGCGGGTTTCCGCCAGACCGTCGTCCTTTGAAAAATAGACGTCGCCGAAGCGGCCCGAGCGGGGCGAACCGTCGTCGGCCCAGACCAGTTGCGGAGAGGCGTCATCAGAAGCGGTCATGGCGGGGGCTCTAGCAGCTTGCGCGCATGAAAAAAGGGGCCGCCCGGAGGCGACCCCTTTCTCGCTCCACGACCCGGAGGTCGTGAAAGACCGAAGTCTTAGTGAGCAGCAGCCGGAGCGGCCGGAGCAGCAGCGGCGTCAGCGGCCGGAGCGGCAGCAGCGTCGGCAGCCGGGGCAACGGCGGCAGCTTCGCCAGCGGCGGCAGCAGCGTCGGTGGCGGCGGCGTCGGCGGTCGCAGCAGCGTCAGCGGCGGTGTCGGCAGCGGCCGAAGCGTCGGCGGCGGCGTCTTCAGCCTTGTCGGTGGCGGCGGGTTGGCAAGCGGCCAGGGCCAGAGCAGCGGCCGAAGCGGCGATCAGAGCGGTGATGCGCATAGTTTTTTTCCTTCAGAAGGGTGTGCGGGATCATGAACCCCCGCAGCCCGGAGATAACGGGATCGTGAGAAGAAGCGCAAGCGAAATTCTCACGCATTCGTGATCTATCGTTATCCGTCGAAGGAAAACGCGTTCCGTCTGGTGTTTTTACTGGGCCGGCGGATTGGCGGGCGGCGGCATGGCCGTGTCCGACGTCGAGGCCGGGGCCTGCTGGGGCGGCATGGCCGTCTGATCGATCGCCGCGCCGGCTTCCGAGGCGGCCTGGGACGCCGACGTCGAGGCCGCCGCCGCATTGTCCGCGGCCTGGTTGGCGGCGATGGCCGCGGTGTCGGCGGCGGCGTCGGCCGTCATTTCCTCGGTGCGATTGCTGTCAGGCTGTTGGCAGGCCGCCAGCGTCAGGGCGGCGCCCAGGGCGAGGGCGGCGGGCGTGAAAAGGGTCCGGCGAGGCGTCATTTCAGTCTCCTGTAAAGGGATCAGGCCGGGGGAGCGCCTGGAGGGGTGTCCTCGGGCAGGGTCGGCGGCGGATTCTGTGGGGGCGATCCCGGCATGGGCTCACCCGGCGTCGGCTCGCCCGGGGCGACCGTGGGCGGCGGCGTCATGGCGGGGCCGGCGGTGGTGGTCGACTCGGTCGGAGACGGCGTCATAGCCATGCCGTCGGTCGAAGGCGCGGCCGCATCGGCGGGCATGGATTCGTCGGCCGACTTGTCCGGCGGGCTGCACCCGGCCAGCGACAGGGCGAACAGGGCCGAGGCCCCGGCGAGGATAGTGCGCATCACGTCCCTCCTTCAGGTCGGAGAGACAACCGGCCAGGGGCGCTGACGTTCCCGTGAGGGGTCGTGAACGGTCCGCGATCAGGCGTCGGTGGGGGCGGCCGACAGGGCCTCTTCCATCTCGATAAAGGACGGTTGGGCCGATGAGGGGATGTCGCCCCGGCCGATCTCGACCGAAATCTGGGCGGCGTTGCCGTGCAGGTGGGCCACCAGCACCGACTGGATGATCTTGTAGTAGGCGCCGTCGCCATTGATGATGCCCGTCAGGCGCGTGGCCAGCGGGCCGACCAGGCCATAGGCCAGGAACACGCCCAGGAAGGTGCCGACCAGGGCCCCCCCGATCATGCCGCCCAAGACTTCCGGCGGCTCGGTGATGGCGGCCATGGTCTTGATGACGCCCAGCACGGCGGCGACGATGCCCAGAGCGGGCAGGGCGTCGGCCATGTTCTGCAAGGCGTGGGCCGGCTCCAGCGCCTCGTGATGGTGCTTTTCCAGCTGCTTTTCCATGGCGTCCTCGATCTGGTGCGGATCCTCGAGGTTCATGGTCATCATCCGCAGGGTGTCGCAGATGAAGTCGGTGGCGAAGTGGTCCTTCAGCACCTTGGGGTATTTCTGGAAAATGGTGGATTCAGCCGGGCGTTCAATGTGGCTTTCCAGGGCGATGACGCCCTTGGATTTCATCGTCTTGGTCAGCTGGAACAGCAGCGACAGCAGGTCCTTGTAGTCCTGCTTCTTCCATTTCGATCCGGCGAAGACCTTGCCGAAGCCGCCCGCCACGCCCTTGAGCGTCGATGGCGCATTGGAGATGAGCAGGGCCGCCACCGCCGCGCCGCCGATCATCATCATCTCATAGGGGAGGGAGTGAAGGATCACCCCCATCTTGCCCCCGGCTATGGTGTAGCCGCCGAAGACCATCGCGAAGAGCACGACGATGCCGATGATCTGGAACATGGGTGGGCCGGGCGTCCTGGCAAGTCAGAGGACGCCCAGTCTGGGGGTTAATGATTAAGGGCCGGTTGCAGCCGCGAAATCAGCGTTCACCCGCCCTTCTAGAGACGCGCCTCGCCCGACAGGATGCCGCTCAGGGCCTTCTCGGTCAGCTTCTGATAGCCCGCCTTGCCGCCGCGGACATACAGCGGACCGTCGACCCGGGCCGGATCAAAGCCGTCCTCGACCAGATCCACCTTGCGGTATTTGAAGGTGCCGGTCGTCTGGGCCGCCTTCATCAGGCGAACGAACAGGGGGCGGGCATAGGAGGGCAGTTGTTCGTCGGTCCAGGCGGCGAAGGCCGCCGCGTCGAACTTGCCGTCCAGCACCAGCCCGACCATGCCCGCCTTGCCGTCCTGGCCGGGAACCGGGACGCCGTACGCGATGACTTCCTGAACGCCCGGCGCATCGGCCAGCCGTTGCTCGACCTCGGCGGTCGAGACGTTCTCGCCCTTCCAGCGGAAGGTGTCGCCCAGCCGGTCCATGAAATACAGATAGCCGTCGCGGTCCTGACGCATCAGGTCGCCGGTGCGGAACCAGCGGTCGCCCTTCTTGAAGACGTCGGTCAGGATCTTCTTTTCCGAGGCCTTCTTGTCGGCATAGCCCGAGAAGTCATGACGGATGTCCGAGGCGATCTGGCCGATCGCCTCGCCCGTCTCGCCGGTCGAGACCAGACGGGCCAGACCGTTGGGCCCGCGGATCGGCTCGCCCGTTTCGGGGTCCAGCGCAATCAGGCGGATGTTGATCTGCTTTTTCAGATAGCCGGGCACCCGGCCGATCGAGCCCGCCTTGCCGTCGAAATTGAACAGCGAGACATTGCCTTCGGTCGAGCCATAGAACTCCAGGATCTGCGGAATGGCGAACCGCTTCTGGAAGTCGGGCCAAACATCGGGGCGCAGGCCGTTGCCGAACGCCAGCCGCAGCTTGTGCGCCCGCTCGTCCTCGTTCTCGGGGCAGTTGACCAGATAGCGGCACAGCTCGCCGATATAGACGAACATGGTGGCGCCCGACGCCTTGACGTCCGGCCAGAAATTGCTGGCCGAGAAGCGCCGCCGGATGATCAGTCGGCCGCCGTTCAGCAGGATCGCTCCGACCCCGACCAGGCCGCCGGTCGAGTGGTACAGGGGCAGGCAGTTATAAAGCGCGTCCTTGGGCGTCGAGGCGGTGGCCCCGGCGAAAGCGCGCATATAGGTCCGGGCGCGGGAGTGCGGGATGCGGGCCGCCTTGGGCAGGCCGGTCGTCCCCGAGGTGTAGATGAACAGGGCCGTGTCCCGATTGGTCAGGCCCTCGCGGATGCCCCGGTCGGGGCGCACGGACGAGGCGCTGCGCACCGGGCTGTCCAGCCCGCGCCGGTCGTTGGACTCATCGACCGCGTTCAGGCCCAGCACCCAGAGCATCAGGTTCCGGTCGACGTGGGGGCGGGCCTCCTCGACCTGACGCCAGCAATCCTCGTCCGAGACGATGTTGAAGGCGCCCGAGATGCTGAGGCAGTGGGCCAGCGCCGCGCCGCCCAGATTGTTGTTGATCAGGGCCGTGGCCACCCCGACCTTGGAGAAGCCCAGCCACGCGGCCAGATATTCGGCCCGGTTGTGCATCACCAGAGCGACCGTGTCGGAGCGGCGAAGGTTCCGCCCCTTGGCCCAGTGGGCGAAGCGGTTCGCCAGGGCGTCCAGCTCGCGATAGGTCAGGCTGCGATGCTCGTCCTGCACCGCGATGTTGTCGGCGAATTTGTCGACGGCTTCCTCGAAGTCGTCACAAACCAGAACGGGGCTGTCGAGGGCGATCGGCTTGATGCGGTTCAGCAGTCGCCGCAGCCCCCCGATGAAACGGAGATCGCGCCGAATGTTCGCCACCAGACCCATAGCCGCGTCCGCTCCTGTTACTTGTGTCGCCCTGACCGTGATGGACAAGGGGCGGGGCCGGGTCAACCGCGAGGGGAATCTGAATCCGCCCGGATCCGCCTTTCGCCCGGACAGTGGCGCCTTTGCCCGTGTGACGCGGCGTCAATCAAGTCGGCTGCCGCCGTCTTGCCTGTAACGGTTGCGCAAGCGTAACTGTGATCGGAGGGTCGGCGGCAACGGGTCGCGATCACGACCCCGGAGACCGTTCGACAATGCGCGCCATCTTCACCGCCGCCATCCTGTTGGCCCTCGCCACCCCCGCAGCGGCGCAGGATTACAACGCCTCGGCCTTTTATGGCGACGTGCGACTGTCGCCCGGTTTCACCCCTGATCCGCATCTGGTGGCCTTGCAGGCGGGCGGGTCGATCGACGCCAGCACGCGCGAGAGCGGCTGCACCGGCTTTATTTCGGAAGCGCCCGACGTGCGACTGTACTGGGACGGGCAGGGGACGTTGCCGTTGCGGATCTCGGCCATCTCGAACGCCGATGTGACCCTGGTGGTCAACGGTCCGAACGGCGACTGGTACTGCGATGACGACAGTGGCGAGGACGCCAATCCGTCCGTCCCGCTCAAGGCGACGGCCGGACGATATGAAATCTGGGTCGGCACCTACTCCAGCGGCGCGATCAAGACCGAAGTTGTGTCGATCTCCGAGGTCCAGACGTTCTGACCGGCGTTTCCGGGGCGGAAAAGAGGCGTCCCACGGCCAATCATGGCGAGACCGGACCCTTGTCGGGGCAGGGGCTGAATTAGCGGAACCGCGCTCGCGGACGGTTGTTCTCGTGACCAATGTTACGGGAGACAGTTCATGTCCATCAGCTACACCAACGAGCCTGACACCATCCGCGCCGACGACCGCCCCTTCGTTCCGGCTTATGCCCGGACCGCTGTCCGCAAGCGCGGCAAGGTCCGCACCTGGATGATCCTGGCGCCCATCGGGGCGATCGTGCTGGGCGGCGCCGCAGTGGCGATGCTGATGGGCGGCGAGAACACGACGCCGCTGGTCGAGCCGGAAGCCGCCAGCGCCCCGCTGATTGCGCCGCTGACCCCGGTCGCCCCGCCCGTCGCCGCTCCGGTGGCGCCGATCGAAGCCGCACCGGTGGCCGTTGCCCCGGCCCCCGCTCCGGTTGCGGCCCCGGTCGCCCGTCGCGCCGCGCCGGCCGCTCGTCCGGCTGCGCGAGTCGCGGCTCCTGTCGCTGAGCCGGCGCCAGCCACGGCCGCGCTGAACGCTGAACCCGCGGGTCCGCGCCCCTATCAGCCGACCACCCCGACGGTGGTGGTGACGCCGACGACGACCGCCGCACCGACGCCGACGACGGCCCCGATCGTCATCCAGCCGTAAGCGGCAGGCGCATTCCTGAACGATCCTTCGCCGGGCGACCTTGAGTGGTCGCCCGGCGCACCATATCTGGGGGCCTGCGACCGGACGTCGCGCTCGCCCCGGCCGGGCGGCCAGCCGGGCGATATGGGGAGGGCGAATGGCGCCGGTCATCGAAATTCAGGGTCTGACCAAGACCTACAAATCCGGCCAGCAGGCGCTGAAGGCCGTGGACCTGACCATCCGCAAGGGCGAGATCTTCGCCCTGCTGGGCCCCAATGGCGCGGGCAAGACCACCCTGATCAGCATCGTCTGCGGGATCGTGACGCCCTCGACCGGCACGGTGCGGGCGGACGGCCATGACATCCAGAACGACTATCGGAAGGCGCGCGAACGCATCGGCCTGGTGCCGCAGGAACTGACCACCGACGCCTTTGAAACGGTATGGAGCACGGTCAGCTTCAGCCGCGGCCTGTTCGGCAAGGCGCCGAACCCCGGCCATATCGAGCGGGTGCTGCGCGACCTGTCCCTGTGGGACAAGAAGGACGCCAAAATCATGACCCTGTCCGGCGGGATGAAGCGCCGCGTCATGATCGCCAAGGCGTTGAGCCACGAACCCGACATCCTGTTCCTGGACGAGCCGACGGCGGGCGTGGACGTCGAGCTGCGCCGCGACATGTGGGCGCTGGTGCGCCGCCTGCGCGAGCAGGGCGTGACCATCATCCTGACCACCCACTACATCGAAGAAGCCGAGGAGATGGCCGACCGCGTGGGCGTGATCCTGAAGGGTGAGCTGATCCTGGTCGAGGAGAAGACCGCCCTGATGAAGAAGCTGGGCAAGAAGACCCTGACCCTGTCCCTGGTCGAGCCGCTGTCCGCCGTGCCGGCCGGTCTGGAGGACTGGGCGCTGGAGCTGGACAACGACGGGCACGACCTGGCCTACAGCTTCGACGCCAACGCCGAGGACACCGGCGTGCCGCTGCTGCTGCGGCGGCTGGAGACGCTGGGCGTCAATTTCAAGGATCTGCGCACGCGCCAAAGCTCGCTGGAGGATATCTTCGTCGGCCTGGTGCATCGCGAGGGGGAGGCCGCGTGATGAGCTTCAACGGTCATGGCGTATGGGCCATCTATCGCTTTGAAATGGCGCGCGCCCTGCGCACCCTGTGGCAGTCGGTGGTGACGCCGGTCATCACCACGGCCCTGTATTTCGTGGTCTTCGGCGGCGCCATCGGCAGCCGCATGACCGAGATCGACGGCGTCCCCTACGGCGCCTTCATCGTGCCCGGCCTGATCATGATGAGCCTGTTCACCCAGTCGATCTTCAACGCCAGCTTCGGCATCTATTTCCCGAAATTCACCGGCACCATCTACGAGATCCTGTCCGCGCCGGTCAGTCCGCTGGAGATCGTCCTGGCCTATGTGGGGGCGGCCGCGACCAAGTCGGCGGCGCTGGGTCTGATCATCCTGGCGACGGCGGCCTTCTTCGTGCCGCTGCAGATCCTGCACCCGTTCTGGATGATGGCCTTCCTGATCCTGACCTCGGTGACCTTCAGCCTGTTCGGCTTCATCATCGGGGTGTGGGCCGGTAATTTTGAGCAGTTGCAGTTCATTCCCATGCTGATCGTGACGCCGCTCAGCTTCCTGGGCGGGGCCTTCTATTCGATCGACATGCTGCCGGATGCATGGCGCACGGTGACCCTGTTCAATCCGGTGGTCTATCTGATCTCGGGCTTCCGCTGGGCCTTCTACGGAACCAGCGACGTGGGGGTGGGGGTCAGCATCGCGGCGACCCTGGGCTTCTTCTTCCTGTGCCTGGCGGTGATCGGGTGGATCTTCAGGACGGGCTATCGGTTGAAGGCGTGACGGCGTCAAAAAACGGACCCAGTTCGCCGCCAGCTTCGGCGCCTTCGCGTTTCTGAAGCACGCCGTCCGGCGCGGGAGTCTGTATGTCGTCGCCCTCTGATCCCAAGCCTTTCGCGCGCCGTCCCATCGAATGGGGCCGCCCGCCCGCCACCGTTTTCCGGGCCGGACCATTGCCGAAAGGCGGGACGTTGCCGCCCCTGCCAGAGCCGCCGAAGCCTGTCGCGCAGCGCCGGAGCGCAGGCGTGCTGCAGGGCTCGGCCATTCCCACAGCGCCGCGTCCGACGCCGCCATTGTCGCTGGACCCACTGCCGCTGGAGGCCGCGCCGCAAGCCGCACCGACAAAGGTCGAGCCGCCGGCGATCCCCGCCGAGGCGCCGGTGGAAGCGCCCACAATGGCCCGGCGCCTGCCCGACCCCAGGCCGCGCCCCCTGCCAGACGCGCCTGTCGTCGCCGAACCGAAGGTCGCGCCCACTACGCCGATCGCGGCGGCCGCGCCCGTCATCGCGCCGGAAGAACCCGTCACCGCCAGCGTCCTGACCCGCGCCGCGCCCAAGGCCTCGCGCACGCCGCTGTACGCCGGAGCGGCCGTGGCGGTTCTGGCTGTCGTGGCCGTGGGTGTCTGGATGGCGACCCGTCCAGCCGGGCCTGCCCCTGCGCCCGTCGTAGCCTCGCCCGTCTCGGAGCCGGTGACCATCGTTCCCGCGGCAAAGCTAGCCCCGGCGCCCGTTGAGGCGGTTCCGGCTCCTGCCCAGCCGGTAGCGGTCCCGGTCGCGCCGCCCTCGCCCCGAACGGCGACGAGGCCCACGCCGACGAGAGCCGCGCCTGCGCGCCCGGCCTCCGCTGCGGCGACCACGCCGACAGCGCCGCCCCCGGCGGCCGTCGCGGCGCCCCCGCCCGAAGTCGTGATCGTGCCGGCCGCGCCTGCGGGCCCGCCGCCGACCCCGGCCGAGGCGACGCCAGCCGATCCGAACGCGCCCATCGCCACGCGGCCGCAGCCGCTCAACTGAAGGCCCTAACGCTGGGGCAGGGTCAGGTAGCCGCGCTCGACCATGCGGCGCAGGGCCTCATAGGCCTCGGCCAGTTCCTCATAGGCGGTGCGCGCTGCGGTCAGGCGGGCGATCTGGTCGGCCGTGGCGGGCGCGCCCGACTCTGCCAGCCGGACAGCCTCGGCCGCCCAGCGGGCGCGGGACTGCGCGGTCAGGACGGCCAGCTTCTGGAAGGTCGACGGATCGACCCGCGACAAGGTCTGGCCGATCACCTCGCGGTTCGAGACGAAGGCGGCGTAGTCGATCTGCTCCAGCAGGCCGCGCAGGCGGCGCTGCTCCTGCGGATCGGTGTCCTGCGGCTCGAAATGGTCCCGCTGGCGGCGATAGCTCTGGGTCTGGATGGTCGACATCGCGGCGCTCCCCGAAGGCTGGACGCAGGCTGGGCCGTGTCGGTTAATGCGAGGTTGCGGCGGTCCCCCTGGGGGCCAGTTTCAGCCGCTCATGATCCGGGGCGCCGCGGCCGCGCGGGCAGCGCATGGGGCGGTAGTCGGCCGAGTAGCAGAGGCGCGCCTCGCGGAACCAGCCGTCGGTGGTGGCGATGAAGACGCCCTCGCGCGGCAGGCCCGGGTTGGCGGCGACGAAGGCGTCGCGAATGGCGCCGGCGGTCAGGCGCGCGGCCGGGATGGCCTCCAGATCCGGCTTGTTCAGCCCGTTCCACAGCGTCGCGGCCTGTTCGAAATAGGCCTCGGGGCTGTCCCAGCCGCAGGTCCCGTGGGCGGCCCATTCATGCTGTTGCAGGCTGGGCGAGGGGGTCATGCAGAAGTGGGCGCGGACGGTCTGGACCCGCATCGCCGGGCCGGGAGCGGCGCAGTAGCGCGGGTGACGGTCGCCGCCGCCGTTGGGCCACAGGCCGTGCAGGGTCAGGCCGAAGCGGTTGTCGCGGCACTGGTGGTCGGCGTCGGGATAGTCCTTGCCGCTGCGGCAGGCCTGGGGCGACCAGCTGACGGCCAGCATGTTGAAGGCGGTCGGCACGTCGCGGACGATGTCCTCGGCGGGCGGCGTATAGGGGCGGGCCGGGCGCAGGTCGGCAGGCACGGCGCAGGTCGCGCCGACCTCAGCGATCACCGGCGCGCCCGCCCTGGGAGGCAGGCCGTCACAGGCGCCGAGCGTCAGCAGGGCGGCGGTCAGCAAGGCGAGGCGGATGCGCATCAGAGGCCGCTCCGGAAAGGCGAGGATGCGGCACGCCTAGCCCGGCGCGGGGCGGGGGTCCACCACGGCGGTGTGACGGAACCCGGCGCCCCCGGCCGCGCTTTCATCCGGGCGAGCAGAATGGGAAGAGCGTCCATGCCCGGAACAGACAGCGGACTGGCCTTTGAGGCGGCCCTGGAAGAGGCCATGGCCATGATGGAGCAGGGCGACACCCTGGATCAGGCCCGGTTCGACGAACTGCTGGCCGAGATCGAGAGCTGGCGCCCCCGGCTGGAGGCGGTGCCCGAGGACGACCCCCGGGCGGACCGCGCCCGCGCCCTGCTGGCCGCGGCCGACGCGCTGGAGAGCGCCTCGGCCCACGGCTCGATGGACGAGGTCAACTCCATGCTCACGCCGCTGATGGGCAAGAAGCAGGCCTGACCCCGTCCCGGGCGGCGGCTCAGCGGCGGTAGCAGCCCGCGCCGGCCCACAGCAGGTCGATGGTCGCGTCCTGACCCGACCGCAGCACACGGCCATAGACGCCGTCGAAGGCGAACTCGCGGCCCTTGACCGCGTCCATCAGCATGAAGCCGGGGCTGGCGGCGCGCAGGGCGGCGACAGTGCGCCCGAAGACGGTCCCGGCGCGGTTGGTATAGGCGCCCTCCAGGCGGGGATCGGCGGTCCAGCCGACCAGCTTGCCGTCCTGGAAGCTGAGCTTCAGCCCCTTGCCCCAGTCCGCCTGGGTCAGCGCGCCGGTGCGGCACTGCTCCTGGCTGAGCGTGGGCGGGCCGCCGAAGACGCCGCTGACATGAGCGATGACGTCGGCCTGGGCCTCGCCGAAGGCCACGGAGCGCTGGGTGTTCACCAGGCGGAAGCCGTGCTGGTCGATGACCCCGGGCGTCTGGGGCGGGGTGGCCAGGGCGGAGGTGGCCAGAACGAAGGAGAGGGCGAGGGCGGCGAAATGTTTCATGACGCTGATCCTTACAAAACCGTACGGGCGGGTGGGGCGATCTGCGACAACGATTCGACGGAGAGTCCGCCCGCCTTTCGCCCCGCCGCCTTTCATCAATTGGGGGCCCTCCCCATCTGGGGGCGACCGTTACAGGAGCCCCCCGCATGACCGACGCCGCCATCCCTTCCGACTCTGGCCCCGCTCGCCCCCCGCTGAAGATCGACTTCGTCTCGGACGTGGTCTGCCCCTGGTGCGTGGTCGGGCTGGGCGGGCTGACGACCGCGCTGGAGACGCTGAAGGCCGAGGGGATCGCCGCCGACATCACCTTCCAGCCGTTCGAGCTGAACCCCGACATGGCGCCCCAGGGCGAGGGCATCGTCGAGCATATCGGCCGCAAATACGGCGCCACCCCCGAACAGTCGGCCCAGAACCGCGAGATGATCCGCCAGCGCGCGGCCGAGGTCGGCTTTGACATGCGGATGGGGCCGGACAGCCGCATCTGGAACACCTTCGACGCGCACCGCCTGCTGCACTGGGCGGGCGAGGCGTATCCCGACCGGCAGCAGGCCCTGAAACAGGCCCTGTTCACCGCCCACTTCACCGACAACCGCAACCTGACCGACGCCGGCGTGCTGACCGCGGCGGCCGAGGCGGCGGGCCTGGACCGGGCCGAGGCGGCCGAGGTACTGGCGTCCGACCGCCACGCCAAGGCGGTGCGCGAGGCCCAGGCCCTGTGGCGCGCGCGGGGCATCAACTCGGTCCCCGCCGTGGTGGTCGAGGGCCAGTACCTGATCAGCGGCGGCCAGCCGGCGGCCGTGTTCGAACAGGCCCTGAGGGAGATCGCGGCCAAGGCGTGACGCATCGTCCTTCTCCCCTCGGGGGAGAAGGTGGGCGCCGCAGGCGCTCGGATGAGGGGGCTTTGTCCGCGTTCACATCGTCAAATGTCGGGCGTGGGGCCGGCCGCCCCCTCATCCGCCTTGCTCCGCAAGTCACCTTCTCCCCCGAGGGGAGAAGGACTTTTGTCGCCCGAAAAAACAGGGTCTGAATCGTCTGATTTGTCTGAAACCGGCGGCGGGGCGTCGGGGAAGAGGACGGCGTGGAACTGCTGGATCTTCTCCAGCCGCAGGTCGATCAGGCGGCGCTGGCGCGGGTCGTCGACGTCGGTGGCGGCGGCGTCGCGGGCCAGGTCGCCGATGTTCTTCGCCAGGCGGTTCAGGTGGTCCAGCCGCTGTTCGTCAGCCTTGTCCGCCGCCTTTTCCGCCGCCTGGGCGTCCTTGTCCGCCTGATCCGCGCTCTGGGTCGCCAGGGCCAGCAGCCGCTGGTGCAGGCGCATCCACGACGCCGCCTCGGTCGCCCGGCCGCGCAGCACGGCGCGGTTCATCCGCACCAGGGCGTGGCGCGCCATCTGGCCATAGTCGGGCAGGCCCGCCTCGATCTCGGCGTCCAGATCGACGGGCTCGGGATCGGGCTGGTCGCTGCGGCGCCAGCGCTCGACCTTGGCGCGATGGCGCAGCGTCCCCTCACGCAGGTCATAGCGGGCGCACACCATCTCAGCCGAATCCCCCGCCAGATAGTCTTCCCGCGCCCGCGCCCAGGTCGCGTCCGAGGCGCGCCGATGGCCGCCCCGCGCCGGCTCACGCTCGCGGAAATGGGCGTCGTGGCCTTGCCAGCGATCCTTGGGCCAGCGGTCCTCGGCCCAGCGGTCGCGGGCGACGAAATCCTCGTTGGTCAGGGGGGCGTCGTCGCCCCGTTCGTCGTCGGGCGCGACATAGTCCGGTCCGGGCGGGGCGCCGCCGGGCGGATAATAGGTGACGTCGCCGTTCGCGTGCCGCGTCCACACGCCCTGTTCGACGACGGGCGATTCATACTCGTCCATGGTCCTCTCCCTCGCCCCGGGATCGGAGCCTCGCCACAGGCTAGCCGCGCGGCACGTCAGGATGGGACGTGGGCCTTTCTTTCGTCATCCTCCGGCGAGCCCCCGCGAAGGCGGGGGCGAGACCGGGGGACCCAGCGGCGCGCGGGAGCGCGAAACTGTCGAGGGCGCGGTCGTATCTGAGGGTCGCCTTCGGCGCCGCTGGGTCCCCCGGTCTGCGCCGCTACGCGGCTTGCCGGAGGATGACGAAAGGAGAGGGCGTTCTTTCCTTCTCCCCTTGCGGGAGAAGGTGGGCGCCGAAGGCGCTCGGATGAGGGGTCGCGCCCCGCCCAAAACCTCGGCGCGCCCCGGCCCGCACGATCAACCGCCTGCGCAACCCCTCATCCGACCTCGCTCCGCTCGGCTGCGTTCTCCCGCAAGGGGAGAAGGATCAGGCGCGCTTGCGTTTGGGCGCGGGCCGGGCGTCGTCGCCGGTGACCAGATGCCCCTTCCAGCCGGGGGGCGGCAGGAACTTTCCGGACTTCTCTTCGCGGGTGCCGTGTTTGGCCATCTCGGCGGCGCGTTTGCCCGCCTTCAGGATGGTTTCGTGATCGAAGATCGACTTGGTCATCGCGGTCCCCAATCTAGCAGTTTCCCCTCTTTCGTCATCCTCCGACGACCCCCGCGAAAGCGGGGGGAGATCGGGGGACCCAGCGGCGCCGAAGGCGACCCTCGGACACAACCGCGCCTTTGACAGGTTCGCGCTCCCGCGCGCCGCTGGGTCCCCCGGTCTGCGCCGCTACGCGGCTTGCCGGAGGATGACGAAAGAGGGGGCAGGCGCAGATAGACCAGCTCGATCCGATACCCGGCCGCCTTCCAGTCGCGGATGCGGCGGGCGTGGGTGCGCGTGGCCAGGGTGGTTTCCAGCACCACGTCCGCGCGGGCGGCGGTCAGCGCCTCCAACCGCTCCAGCACCAGACGCCCGGCGGCCAGATCGCGGCCGGGGCCGGGCGGCAGATGCCGCGCCACCTCGTCCGGATTGACGAACTGAAACGCCTCGGCCCGCTCACGCAGAAAGCCGTTGATGAAGGTGGTCTTCCCGGCGCCGTTCGGCCCGGCGAGGAGGACGAGGGTGGGCATGGCGTGTGGCTGCGCTATATGCTGTCTCAACTAATGCGGGATTTGATCGTTGGCGATATCCGAAGCAGACATCAAGACGTTGTGGGGCAGGGCGGCAGGCTTCTGCTCAAGGCCGGGCTGCGGTGCCGATCTCACTCGCATTGCGAATCCCGATCAAGCTTACAACGTGGGCGAAATGGCCCACGTCATTGCGCACTCCAAAGCAGGCCCTCGTGGCGGCAAGGAGCCTGGTTCAGATACTTACGCAAACCTAATATTGCTTTGCCCGACCTGCCATCGCGACATCGACAAAGCGCCGGAAGGCACGTTTCCAGTTGAGTTACTGCACTCTTGGAAGGATCAGCACGAGGCGAAAATTCGCGCCTACGGATCAGAAGATGTCTATTCGACAAATGATGAGCTGAAGACCGCGATTGGACTACTCTTGGCAGAAAATCACGCGACCTGGGAAACGCTGGGGCCAAACTCAGACATTGCTAAGAACAATCCGATGTCTAACGCGCATACGCTGTGGCAACTTCGTCGTCTTGATAAGATACTTCCAAATAACAGAAAGATTATCAACAGCATTAGGGCGAATATTAAACTTCTGAATCCGCCCCAAAGATCAGCGTTTGCCAGATTTGTAAACCATGCCGAGTCCTACGAGGATCATGTCTATGATCGACGTGACGAGTATCCACTTTTTCCAGCTATGTTTGAGAAGGAATTTTCATGACCGTTAATAACGGAGAAAACGATTACGGCGTTTCTTTCGGGAGGATAATGTTTCTCCAGAAGATCATCGAATCCAATGATGCGGTCGTTATCACCAGTCGGCACGATGACATCGTGTTTGAAATCGACCGTCCAAAATTTGGTGACCACCTAACTGTGGTTTGTATCGACACCTATACGGCTTCTTTGGAGCAGGTGATGCGGATCGTTTCAGATTTCCCGAATGCGAATATCATATTCGTGGGCGGAAAATGGAATGGTTATACGAGAGAAGCTTTTGACTTCTGCGTATCGAAGAAAATCGGGCTTTACAACGCCGGCGAAATATCTGGCGGCCTCTATAGAAAAGACTTTTGGAGCTATGAGAAGTTTGATGAGGAAGGAGAGACTCTTAGAACTATCAAGGGTTGATTCGCTCCACTCCCTCTATGGGATGGGGTCGTTCTTCAAGAGCGAAGCCACCCACCGAGATGTAGACTTGGTTGCAGTTTTGGATTGCGAGACCAGTCACTTACTTGCGGTAAGTGACATCGTTCGTGACGTCTGCAGCCGTCTCGACTGGGGTTCGGCTCAACCAGTAGAGGTGACCATCTTTACGCTTTCGGAGTTTGCTTCAGGACCACTCCGAGATATGGAAACCTTGGTCCCGCTATATACTCGCGACGGCTGCATCGATTAGGCAACGCTACACCTTCACCTCGATCTCCCCGCCGCCAGCCCTGAACTTCTCGCTCATGGCCTGCATGCCCGCCTCGGCGTCCAGGCTGCCCCCCGCGTCGTTCTGCGCACGTGCATCCCGGCGGATGTCCTGGCTGATCTTCATGCTGCAGAATTTGGGGCCGCACATGGAGCAGAAGTGGGCGGTCTTGTGGGCTTCCTTGGGCAGGGTTTCGTCGTGGTATTGGCGGGCGGTTTCGGGGTCGAGGCCGAGGTTAAACTGATCCTCCCAGCGGAACTCGAACCGGGCGCGGGACAGGGCGTCGTCGCGCAGGCGGGCGGCGGGGTGGCCCTTGGCCAGGTCGGCGGCGTGGGCGGCGATCTTGTAGGTGATGACGCCGTCCTTGACGTCCTGACGGTCGGGCAGGCCCAGGTGCTCCTTGGGCGTGACGTAGCAGAGCATGGCGGTGCCGAACCAGCCGATCATGGCCGCGCCGATGGCGCTGGTGATGTGGTCATAGCCGGGCGCGATGTCGGTGGTCAGCGGCCCCAGGGTATAGAAGGGCGCCTCGTGGCAGTGCTTGAGCTGCTCGTCCATGTTCTGCTTGATCTTGTGCATCGGCACATGGCCGGGGCCCTCGATCATCACCTGGCAGCCTTTATCCCAAGCGATCTTTGTGAGCTCCCCTAACGTGCGCAGCTCGGCGAACTGGGCCTCGTCATTGGCGTCGGCGATGGAGCCGGGGCGCAGGCCGTCGCCGAGGGAGAATGACACGTCATAGGCGCGCATGATCTCGCAGATGTCGGCGAAATGCTCGTACAGGAAGCTTTCCTTGTGGTGGGCCAGGCACCACTTGGCCATGATCGAGCCGCCGCGCGAGACGATGCCGGTGACGCGGTTGGCGGTCAGCGGCACGAAGGGCAGGCGGACGCCCGCGTGGATGGTGAAATAGTCCACGCCCTGTTCCGCCTGTTCGATCAGGGTGTCGCGGAACACCTCCCACGTCAGGTCCTCGGCCACGCCGCCGACCTTTTCCAGCGCCTGATAGATGGGGACGGTGCCGATGGGGACGGGGCTGTTGCGGATGATCCAGTCGCGGATGTTGTGGATGTTGCGGCCGGTCGACAGGTCCATGACCGTGTCGGCGCCCCAGCGCGTGGCCCAGACCAGCTTGTCCACCTCGTCCGCGACGTTGGACAGGACGGCCGAGTTGCCGATGTTGGCGTTGATCTTGACCAGGAAGTTGCGGCCGATGGCCATCGGCTCGACTTCGCGGTGGTTGATGTTGGCGGGGATGACGGCGCGGCCGCGGGCGACCTCCTGCCGGACGAACTCGGGGGTGACGAAGTCGGGGATGGCGGCGCCGAAGGATTCGCCGTCGCGGGGGGAAGAGTGAGGAGTGCTAGTGAGCGAAGAGGTGAGCGGGCCGGCGTTGCTCGCCCCTTGCTCACTAGCGCTTTTCACCTGCTCGCGACGCAGGTTCTCGCGGATGGCGACGAACTCCATTTCGGGGGTGATTATGCCGGCGCGGGCGTATTCCAGCTGGGTGACGGGGCGGCCGGGCACGCCCTTGAAGACGCGGTGGCGGGCGGTGTCGAAGGCGGGGGCCAGGTGCTTGCCGCTGGCGTGGCCGTTGTCTTCGGGTTTGACCTCGCGCGGGTTGGCCTCGGGCGCGATGTCGCCGCGCGCCAGGCGCCAGTCGGGGGCGATGACCTGGGCCAGGCCCTGGTTGATGTCGATGCTGGCGTCGGGGTCGGTATAGGGGCCGGACGGGTCATAGACGGTGACCGGCGGCTCGTTCGCCGAGGGGTGGACCGCGATCTCGCGGAAGGGGACGCGCAGGTCGGGATACAGTTCGCCCGCCTGATAGACCTTGCGGCCGCCGGGGCGCGGGCCGACGGGAACGGCGCCGGTCGCCTGCTCGACGCGCTTCTTGGCGTCAGCCAGCGGGGTCTCGGTGATGTGCACGTTCATGGCGGCCTCTTCCTTCGCAAGAGGGTCCGCCGGCGTGAGGCGAGGACGGTCTCCGGGCGCCGAAGCGGGGCGTGGAGCCGACGTATTCCCATCCCTTCGCCGGCATGACCCGGATCAGGTTCGACGGGTCAGGCGGCTACGCCAATCTCAGCCGCTCGATTGCGACCCCCCGGAGAACGGCGCGACCCTGACGCCGGTCGGGGTTGGGGTCAAGCGGCGGTTGCGGCTAGGCTGAGGATCATGACCGCCGACCGCCCCTATGAAGCCCGTGACCGCGACGCCTGTCTGGCGCTGTTCGACAGCAATACGCCGACCTATTTCACGGTGGGGGAGCGGCCGGGGTTCGAGGACTGGCTGATGACCATGGACCCGACGACCTATCGCGTGATCGAGCGGGACGGACGGGTCGTGGCCTGCGGCGGGGTGGAGCTGGAGCCGGACGGGGCCACCGCCTCGCTGTGCTGGGGCATGGTGGATCAGGGGCTGCACAAACAGGGGCTGGGGCGGGCGCTGACCCAGGCGCGGATCGAGGCGGCGCGGGCGCTGGGCGCGACGGCCCTACGCTGCGACACCAGTCAGAAGACGACGGCCTTCTATGAGCGGTTCGGGTTTGTCGTGACGTCGGTGGAGACGGACGGCTATTCGCCGGGGCTGGATCGCTGCGAGATGCGGCTGGCGCTCTAGGGCGCGGACCAGCCCTTGACCGTGACCTGCGCCGCGCGCGGGTCGGCGTCGAAGCGCAGCCAGGCGACAGCGTGGCCCCGGCCGGGGACGTAGTCCAGGGTGGCGGTGGCGGTTTCAGCCCCCAGACGGCCCTCGATGTCGACGGCCGCGGCGGTGTCGAGCCCGGCGTTGGTGACCTGGACCTCGGCCACATGGCCCAGCGGGGTGGTTTCGACACGCAGGATGCGGGCGCTGAGCGCGGGCGGCTGGTCGGGCAGCATGGCCTCCCACAGAATGGCGGCGACGACCCCGACCGTGACGATCAAGCCCAGCGCCGCCATCGCCCATTGCAGGACGGGATGGCCGGGGGCGGGGGCGGGCTTCTGCTTTTTGGCGACCATGGGGCCCTCTAG
>NZ_SDZL01000101.1 GCF_004210735.1 Brevundimonas sp. | reverse complement strand
CACAGGGACTGGAAGACGAACTCGGCCTGCCAGCGCGTATTGACGAAGATCAGCGCCATACCCGCCTGTTTGATGGCGGCGTAGACCTCCGGAATGGCGTGGGCGCCGGTATGCCCGGCCCAGGGCACATGCCCCTCGCTGACCAGCACATCCACCACAGGCGGCGCGCCGGGATCGCCCAGGACGATGGTGACCTTGCCTTCTCCCCTCGGGGGAGAAGGTGGGCCGCGAAGCGGCTCGGATGAGGGGATGGTCTGCTCCAGGCTGGACGCCCGCAGGGTGTCCGAACCGTCCCCCTCAACCGTCATGCTGCGCACGCCACCTTCTCCCCCGAGGGGAGAAGGGTGAGGTTTCAGCCAGTCCGCGATCATCGCCGGATCATCGACCGTCGCGCTCAACGCCACCCGCCGCATTCCCGGCGCGAACGACTGCAACCGCGCCAATCCCAGCGACAGCAGATCCCCCCGCTTGCCGCTCCAGATCGCGTGCACCTCGTCCAGCACCACGCATTTCAGGTCGGCGAAATACCCCCGCGCCCCTTCCCAGGCGCAGAACAGCGCCAACTGTTCGGGCGTGGTCAGCAGGATGTCGGGCGGAAAGTCGCGCTGTCGCTGTTTCTTCGACTGTTTGGTGTCGCCGGTCCGGCTCTCGACATGGATGTTCAGCCCGATCTCGCGGATCGGCGTCATCAGGTTGCGCTCGACATCGGTGGTCAGCGCCTTCAGCGGCGACAGATACAGGGTGTGCACCCCGCTGCCCGGCCCCGTCGTCGGCCTCGGTCCCCGCTCGGCCAGTTCGATCAGGCTTGGCAGGAAGCCGGCCAGTGTCTTGCCGCCCCCCGTCGGCGCCACCAGCAGGGCGTGTTCGCCCGCCTGCGCCGCCGCCACCATCTCCAGCTGATGCCGACGCGGCGACCAACCCCGACGGACGAACCAGTCGGCGAACAGGGGCGCAAGCGTTGCAGTGTCGGGGGCCGTCACGACAGGCCTATAGCATGTTCCCGTTCCGTTTCATCCTTTGCCGTGACGAACGACAGTCGTATTCTGACACCGCTCAGGAGACCGCCATGACCCAACCGACCGTTCAGGCCTTCTTCGATCCCGTCACCAACACCGTCACCTATCTGGTCGCCGATCCCGCTACCAAGGCGGCGGCGATCATCGACCCGGTGCTGGACCACGATCCGGCCAGCGGCGCCGATTCCACCGCCTCGGCCGACGCCGTCCTGCGTGAAGCCGAACGGCAGGGCATGACCATCGTCTGGTTGCTGGAGACCCATGCCCATGCCGACCACCTGTCGGCCGCCGACTATCTGCGCCGCCGCACCGGCTCAGCTATCGGCGTCGGCGCCCGCATCATCGAGGTGCAGCAGACCTTCGCCGACCGTTTCGCCCTGCCCACGCCGGGTCCTGAGGTGTTCGACCGTCTGTTCGCCGACGGCGACCGCTTCGCCCTGGGCGACCTTTCGGTCGAAGTCATCCATACGCCGGGCCATACGCCCGCCTGCGTCAGCTATCGGATCGGCGACACGGTGTTCGTCGGCGACACCCTGTTCATGCCCGACTTCGGCACCGCTCGCGCCGACTTCCCCGGCGGAGACGCCGCGACCCTGTATCACTCCATCCACCGCATCCTGGCCCTGCCCGACGACACCCACGTCTTCGTCGGGCACGACTATCTGCCCAAGGACGGTCGCGCCGACTTCCGCTGGGAAACCACCGTCGCCGCCGAGCGCGCCGACAACATCCACGTCGGCGCCGGCCGCGATCAGGCCGCCTTTGTCGCCATGCGCACCGCCCGCGACGCCACCCTGCCCCCGCCCAAGCTGCTAGAGCCCGCGCTGCGCGCCAACATCCACGCGGGCGCGACAAGCTGACGTTCCCGTTCCGTTTCGCGACCACAGGCGCTATCTAGGGGCGTGCCCACCGAGTCCCTGACCTCTCCTGCATCGACGACACGAGCGCCCCTCGTGCTCGACCTACCCCCCGCCCTGGCGACGCCGCCGGGGGCGGGGGCGATCTGTGATGATGCGGGCGCACGCAAGATCGGGCGCGGCGCGGCCGAGGCGGCGCTGACCACCGGCCCCGTGCTGGTCGCCCACGCCAGCCTGACCGCCCGGCGGCTGGGCTTGGCGCCACCGCCGCGCTCCGCCGACCTGCTGGACGTGCTGGAACTGTACGCCTTCGTCCGCCCCGCCCGCTTCTGCGCGCCCTCGCCCAGCGGCCTGGCCCTGGCGCTGGGCGGGACCGAGCCCAGGGGCGCCGAGCCCCAGGCGCAGGCCCTGCGCGACGCGGCGGCGACGCTGCTGACCGAACTGGCCGATCCCGCCTATCCCCAGCGCGAGGACGCCTACACCCTGGCCCAGACGCTGGAGCGCGCCGGCTGGGCCTGGGGACCGCGCGTGCTGGACGCCCTGCGCGCCGCCCCGCTGCGCGACCGCCAGCATCGCGGTTCGGGCCTCGATGTCTGGTCCCGGCTGGCGGAGTGGGAGGACGAGGCCCCGCGCGGCGAGGCGGGCTCGGCCCCCGTCGACAGCGAATCCGCCCGCATCCGGCTGGAGAAGCTGCTTCAGGCCTCGGGTCTGGACGAAACCCGCCCGGCCCAGTCCGACTATGCCGCCGAGGCCGCCTTCGCCTTTTCCCCCCGCAACGAAGAGGGCCGCCCCCGCGTCCTGCTGGCCGAGGCGGGCACCGGCACCGGCAAGACCCTGGGCTATCTGGCCCCCGCCAGCCTGTGGGCCGAGCGCAATCAGGGCGCGGCCTGGGTCTCGACCTACACCCGCGCCCTGCAACGCCAGATCGACCGCGAAAGCCGCGCCCTGTGGCCCGACGAAGCCGAGCGCCGCAAGAAGACCGTCGTCCGCAAGGGGCGCGAGAACTATCTGTGCCTGCTGAACCTGCAGGACATGGTTCAGGCGGCCCAGCTGGGGAACGGCGACCTGATCGGCATGGCGCTGGCCAGCCGCTGGGCCCTGTACAGCCGCGACGGCGACATGACCGGCGGCGACTATCCCGGCTGGTTGCCCGGCCTGTTCGCCGTCATGCCCGCGCATCAGGCCAGCCCCGCCAATCTGGTCGACCGACGCGGCGAATGCGTCCACGCCGCCTGCCCCCACTACCGCCTGTGCTTCGTCGAAAAGACCATCCGCGCCAGCCGCAGGGCCGATCTTGTCGTCGCCAACCACGCCCTGGTCATGACCCAGGCCGCCTTCGACGGCGCCCGCACCGCGCGCGGCCTGAAGCAGGACGGCGAGACGGCGGCGCTGAAGCGCATCGTCTTCGACGAGGGTCACCACCTGTTCGACGCCGCCGACAGCGCCTTCTCCGCCGCCCTGTCCGGTCAGGAAGCCGCCGAGCTGCGCCGATGGATCCGGGGACCCGAGGGGCGCGGTCGTCGCGGGCGCGGGCTGGAGCAACGCCTCGGCGACCTGTGCGCCGACAACGAGGCCGCCGCCAGATCGCTGAAGGACGCCATGGCCGCCGCCGCCCAACTGCCGGGCGAGGGCGTGTCGGGCCGCATCGCCCCCGCCTCGGGCGAGGTGAACCCCATCGGCCCGATCGAGCGCTTTCTGGTCGCCGCGCTGGAGCAGTTGCGCGCCCGCGCGGCCGAAAGCGGCGGGACCGAGTTCGGGCTGGAATGCGCCCTGCGCCCCGTCACCGATCCGGTGCTGGAAACCGCCCGCGACGCCGCCCGCGCCATCGCCGCCGTCGAGGCGCCGCTGCTGGCCCTGTCGCGGCATCTGGAGGACATTCTGGACGAAGAGGCGGCCGAACTGGACGGCGCCGCCCGCGCCCGTATCGAGGGGGCCCTGCGCGGGCTGGACCGCCGTGCGCGCATGACCCTGCCGGGCTGGCGCTCCATGCTGGCCGCGCTGGAAGAGGCGGGGGCCGACCCCGACCCCGATTTCGTCGATTGGCTGTCGGCAGAGGCCGCCTTCGGTCGCATCCACGACGTGGCCCTGCGCCGCCACTGGATCGACCCGACCGTGCCGCTGGAAGCCGCCGTCATCATGCCGTCCCACGGCGTGCTGGTGACCTCGGCCACCCTGTCCGACCCGGCGGCCGAAGATCCGTTCGACCTGGCGCGGATGCGCACCGGCTCGGCACGGCTGATCGAGCCGGCCCGCACGCTGAAAGTCGACAGCCCCTTCGACTACGCCGCCAACAGCCGGGTCATCGTCGTCAACGACCTGACCAAGGACGACCCGCGCCAGATCGCGGCGGCCATGCGCGAACTGTTCCTGGCGGCGGGCGGCGGCGGCCTGGGTCTGTTCACCGCCATCCGCCGGCTGAAGGCGGTCTATGAGCGGCTGGGGCCGGAACTGGCGCGGGCGGGCGTGCCGCTCTACGCCCAGCACGTCGATCCGCTGGAGGTCGGGGCCCTGGTCGACGTGTTCCGCGCGGAACAGGACAGCTGCCTGCTGGGCACCGACGCCGTGCGTGACGGGGTCGACGTGCCGGGCCGGTCCCTGCGCGTCCTGGCCTTCGATCGCGTGCCCTGGCCCCGCCCCGACCTGCTGCACAAGGCGCGGCGCGAACGGTTCGGCAGCGGCTCCGGCGGTCGCTCATGGGACGACGCCCTGGCGCGCGGCCGCATCGCCCAGGCGTTCGGCCGCCTGATCCGCCGCGCCGACGACCGGGGTGTTTTCATC
>NZ_SDZL01000100.1 GCF_004210735.1 Brevundimonas sp. | reverse complement strand
GTTGCAGGGGGAGCGGTGGGTTCGGTGCGCCGCAGCCCCAGGCCGAGGTTTCGACGGACGCTGCCCCGGCTGCAGCCGCCGACGTATCGCCGCGCACCGAACCCACCGCTCCCCCTGCAACTGCCCCGGCTACGACTCCGGCCGAGGTTCGCCCCCTGCCCGGCCGCGGGGCCCAGGATCGCGCGCCGACAGGCCACGCCAACGCCGACCTTGCAGGCGTTGACGGCGCCGCCGACGGCGAGGCCGGCGTCCCGACCGCCAGTGTCGCGGCTGACCCGGCCGCAAAGCCTGCTGTCGCCCCGTCACCGGCCGTCGCCCCCGGCGCACCGGCCGCGGCCGCACCTGCCGCCGTGAACGCATCGGCCGACACCGCCGCGCCGGTGACGCCTGAAGCACAGGCGACCCAGGACACGATCGCCACCCGGCACGAGGTCGCGGCCTCGACTCTCAGCCGCGCCACGGTCGAGACGACCGCCATGATCGCTGCGCAGATCATGCGCCGCCTGGAAGGCCGCTCGACCCGCTTTGAAATGGCGCTGACGCCTGACGATCTGGGCCGCGTCGATGTCAGCATGGAAGTCGGCGCTGACGGCGCCCTGACCGCGCGCCTGGCCTTCGACAATCCCGCCGCCGCCGCCGAGCTGCGCGGCCGCGCCGACGAATTGCGTCGCCAGCTTCAGGACGCCGGCTTCCAGCTGTCCCAGGATTCGCTCCAGTTCGCCGAACGCGACGCCTCGTCCGGGCGCGGCTTCGACCGCCGTCAGGACCGCGCCTTCGCCGGCGCCGCCCGCGTGACCGCCGACGCCGATGTCGCCGCGCCGCCGCCCGGCCGCTGGACCCCTCTCACCCTCTCGCCCCAGGGCGTGGACATGAAAGTCTGACCATGGTCTCCGCCGTCACAGCCCAGGGAGCAGCCGGTCGCATCAACACCGGCTCGACCATGCTGGCCTCGAATTTCGAGACCTTCCTGAGCCTGCTCACCGCCCAGCTGCGTAACCAGGACCCCCTGTCCCCGGTCGATTCCAACGAGTTCACCGCCCAGCTGACCCAGATGGCCGGCGTCGAGCAGCAACTGCTGACCAACGACCTGCTGACCGGCCTGCTGGCCGCGCAACAGGGCGGCAGCCTGACCAACGCCGCCAACTATATGGGCCGCGAGGCGACCGCCGTCTGGTCCGCCAACAAGCTGGTCGATGGCGAGGCGACCTGGAGCTACGAGCTGGCGTCCAACGCCGCCTCGGCGACCGTCCAGGTGCTGGACAGCACGGGCAAGGTCGTCTGGAGCGGCGACGCGCCGGCCAAGACCAGCGGCCTGCACGACTTCACCTGGGACGGCAAGACCACCGGCGGCGGCCAGTTCGACGACGGCGGCGTCTATACGCTGAAGGTCACGGCCAAGGACGCGGCGGGCAAGGCGGTCGAGAGCCAGGTCCTGATCCGCGGCCGCGTCAGCGCGGTCGAGATGTACGGCGACGAACCCTACCTGACGGTCGGCAACTCGATCCTGCCGATGTCCACCATCATCGCGCTGGAGGAGCACAAGGCCCCCACCGGCACGAATAATCCCCCCGAAGAAGAAGATCCCGAAACCCCGGCCTGACGGCGCCCGCCGCCTCGGCCACCCACCCTTTAACTGATTTCCCAAGGAGCCACCCATGAGCATCAACAGCGCCATGCAGGCCGGCGTTTCCGGTCTGACCGCCAACGCCGCGGCCCTGGCTGCGATTTCGCAGAACATCACCAATGTGAACACGCCCGGCTACAAGCGCACGGCCAGCGAGTTCCAGACCATGGTCAACAGCCAGAGCACGGCCGGCTATTCCGCCGGCGGCGTCTCGGCCAGCGCCCGCCACTACATCAGCAAGAACGGCAACCTGCAGCGCACGGGCGAGTCGACCCACCTGGGCATCAACGGCCAGGGCTTCTTCGTCGTCACCGACAAGGCCGAGAACATCGAGCCGACCGACGCCCGCCTGTTCACCCGCGCCGGCGCCTTCCGCGTCGACGATCTGGGCTATCTGAAGAACGCCTCGGGCCTGTATCTGCAGGGCTGGCCGGTCGACGCCAACGGCGACATCATTCCCGACCCGTCCGATCTGAACCGCCTGCGCACCATCAACGTCGGCTCGGTCGGCGGCACCGCCGAACGCACCACGCGCGTGGGCCTGAACGCCAACCTCAAGTCCAGCCAGGCCTGGTCGGCCGAGGCTGTCGCCGCCGCCGCCGTGCCGCCCGGCGCCGACGCCTACAACACGCTGACCAACTCGATGGCGATGTACAATGCCGAGACCAATACGGGGGTGAAGCCGGACTTCGAGATCACTATCCCGGTCTCGGATTCCAAGGGCGGTCAGCGCACCGTGGCCATCTCCTTCCTGAAGAGCACGGTCGCCAACGAATGGTATGCTGAAATCCGCGCCGTTCCGGCCGACAGCGTCGATACCGGCGCCGGCCTGGCCAATGGTCAGATCAAGACCGGCATCGTCGCCTTCACCCAGGATGGTCGCCTGGACGTCGCCCGGATGCAGGCGCTGGGCTCCGCCGCCCTGTTCGACGATCCGGCCAACGCATCGATCACCTTTGGCGCTTCCGACGCCGCCGCGCCGGGCGCGGGCGAAGTGAAGTGGGATGCGGGCCTGGGCATCGCCAACCAGACCATCGCCTTCGACATGACGTCGGCGGCCGGCGGCCTGACCCAGTACGACAGCGCCTCGGTCGTTCAGGCGACCATGACCAACGGCACCAACTTCGGCAGCCTGACAGACGTCAAGATCGACGATCTGGGCTTCGTCACCGCCATCTTCGACAACGGTGTGACCCGCCGCATCGCCCAGGTGGCCATCGCCACCTTTCCCTCGACCGATAGCCTGATCGAGGCTTCGGGCAACGCCTATCGCGTCAGCCAGTCCAGCGGCACCTACAACCTGAAGACCCCGGGCTCGGGCGGCGCGGGTAGCATCGCGCCCGAGCAGCTGGAGCTTTCGACCGTCGAACTGTCAGAGGAGTTCACCGGCCTGATCACGACGCAGCGGGCCTATTCCGCCTCGTCCAAGATCATCACCACGGCTGACGAAATGCTGGCCGAACTCATCAACATCAAGCGCTGATGAGCCACCGGGCAGGCGTCTGAATTCATGAATCCGGGATTCAAGAGTATGACTCAAGTGTTTGTGGGACGGACGGATTTTATCCATTCCTTCACCACGTCGCTTAAACGGCCTTTAGCGGCGCCTGCCTACGCTCACGCTCAATGATGTGGTGGTGAATGAGGCATAAGCCCATGTTGCAAGAGCGACGCCTTAACAGCAAAGGCGAACAGTATGTGGTCGGCCCGACCGGCACCCCGCTGACGCTGCGGGACCTGCCGCCGCCGGAGACTGACCGCTGGGTCATCCGTCGCAAGGCGGAAGTCGTGGCGGCCGTGCGCGGCGGCCTACTGTCGCTCGAGGACGCCCTGGCGCGTTACCGTCTGACGGCCGAGGAATTCCTCGCCTGGCAGAAGGCGATCGACAAATGGGGCATGCAGGGCCTGCGCACGACCCGGATCCAGCACTACCGCGGCTGATCCGCCCCTTCGATAAAAGGCTTCAGCGGCCGCATCCGGAAACGGGTGCGGCCGTCGCCGTTTCAGGCCTTCGATTCAGCCCCTCCTCGAAATCGCCCTTTCCAACGTCTATATGGCGGCGATGACCGTGCTGGACCCGATCTGCCCCGTTCCCGAAATCGCCCCCATGTCGAGCCAGGTCGACATGGACGCGGCGATCGAGAGCGCGCGCGCGGCGGTCGGCCTGCCGGTCGGCGCCCGCGTGGTCGCGGCCATGTCAGGCGGCGTCGATTCCACCGTCGTCGCCGCCTTGCTGCACAAGGCCGGCTATGACGTCGTCGGCGTCACCCTTCAGCTTTACGACCACGGCGAGGCGCTCAAGAAAAAAGGCGCCTGCTGCGCCGGTCAGGATATTCACGACGCCCGGCTGGCCGCCGAAACCATCGGCATCCCGCACTACGTCCTCGACTACGAAAGCCGGTTCAAGGACGCCGTCATCGACCAATTCGCCGACAGCTATCTGAAGGGTCAGACGCCGGTCCCCTGCATCCGCTGCAACCAGACGGTCAAATTCCGCGACCTGCTGGACGTCGCCCGCGACCTGGGCGCCGAGGCGATGGCCACCGGCCACTACGTCCGCCGCTCGCCCGCCGGCAATCGCTCGCAGATGCGCAAGGCGATCGACCATTCGCGCGACCAGTCCTATTTCCTGTTCGCCACGACCCAGGACCAGCTGGACTATCTGCGCTTTCCCCTGGCCGATCTGGAAAAGCCCCAGGTGCGCGGCGTCGCGGCCAGCCTGGGCCTGCGCATCGCCGCCAAGCCCGACAGCCAGGATATCTGCTTCGTGCCGTCCGGCGACTATCGCACCCTGATCGACCGCCTGCGCCCGCAGGGGCGTGAGGCGGGCGAGATCGTGCACATGGACGGCCGCGTGCTGGGCAAGCACAGCGGCATCACCGACTACACCATCGGCCAGCGCCGCGGCCTGAACGTCGCCGTGGGCGAGCCGCTGTTCGTGACGAAGCTGGACCCCGACAACCGCCGCGTCATCGTCGGCCCGCGCGAGGCCCTGCTGACCGCCGCCCTGGTGCTGGAAGAAACCAACTGGCTGGGCGACCAGGCGTCGATCGACGAAGCGGCCGCCGCCGGCGCGCCCGTGCTGGCCCGCGTCCGCTCCACCCGTCAGCCCTCCCC
>NZ_SDZL01000050.1 GCF_004210735.1 Brevundimonas sp. | reverse complement strand
CGGCCGGGCGGTCGCGGCGGGGCTTGCTCCGTCGAGGAAAGTCCGGGCTCCACGGTGAAAAGGCGGCGGGTAACGCCCGCCCGGGGTGACCCGAGGGATAGCGCCACAGAAAGCAAACCACCGGTTCTTCGGGGCCGGTAAGGGTGAAAGGGTGGGGTAAGAGCCCACCGCGTCGGCGGCAACGTCGACGGCATGGCAAGCCCCGCCTGGAGCAAGACCGAATAGGGACGTCGCGCGGGTTCGCTCGCAGGGTTCACCGCCCGGGACGTCCGGGTAGGTCGCGAGAACCGTCCAGCAATGGGCGGTCCAGAGGAATGATCGTCACTGCCCCCATGCTTCGGTATCGGGGGCGGAACAGAACCCGGCTTACAGGCCGTCTGGTGTTTCTCTCTTTTAGTTGAGCCTACCGGCCCGTTAACGCCTTGAGCGGAAAGGGGGCGGTAAAGCAGTCCACAGCCTGTTTATACTTTACATGTTCTTTGTATGTTCTGGTTTATGGGTCTTTTTCGCGTCTCATTTGGTTAAAGATCGTCAACTAGTCCCATTGAGACCCATTTGATCCCATGCTATCCCAATGCCTCATGACGTGAGGCTGAGGCCCATTGTGGGCGTTTCAACGGGATTCAGGGGGCGGGCCGCAGGGTTCGTTTGGGCGGGGCGTGTTTCTCTCGACCTATGAGAAACAATTGGACGGCAAGCGCCGCCTGCTGATCCCTCAGGAATTCCGCACGGCCGAAAACGGCGCAGAGCACGGCGTCTTCTGCTTCCCCTCCATCGAAGCCGATTGCCTGGAGGCGGGCGGCGACAAGCTGTTCGCCGAATATCGCGCGGTGATCGAAAGCCTGCCGTTCGGCGATCCCTATCGCTCCGCGCTGGAGGCCTCGATCTTCGGCGAGCAAAAGCCGCTGGCCTATGACTCCGGCGGTCGCATCACCCTGCCGGAACATCTGTGCGCCGAGGTCGATCTGTCGGACACGGTCGTCATCTATGGCGTGGGTGAGCGCTTCCAGATCTGGAACAAGGACCGCTGGGCGACCCACCGCGCCGAGCAGCGCCGCATGGCGCGCGAGGGCCTGAAACAATTTGGCGAGATGCGCCGTGCGGCCCAGAGGCCCGGGAGCGCCGCATGACGCCCCCGCACGCGCCCGTCCTGCTGGCGGAAGTTCTCGAGGCGCTGAAACCCGGACCGGGCGACATCATCATCGACGCCACCTTCGGCGCTGGCGGCTATACCCGTGCCATCCTGCAAACCGGAGCCCAAGTCGTCGCCCTGGACCGCGACCCGACGGTCCAGCCGCACGCCGACGCGGTCGCCGCCGACTTCCCCGGTCAGTTCCAACTGGTCCGCACCCCCTTTTCGGGCCTGGCCGAGGCGTTCGCGCAGACAGGCAAGCCGCTTCTGGACGGCGTGGTCTTCGACATCGGCGTGTCGTCGATGCAACTGGATCAGGCCGAGCGCGGCTTCTCCTTCATGCGCGACGGGCCGCTGGACATGCGGATGAGCGATGAGGGCGTCACCGCCGCCGACATCGTCAACACCTGGGATCACGGGCCGATGGCCCATATCTTCAAGCTGTATGGCGACGAGCGTCAGTCGGGACGGGTCGCCACCGCCATCCTGCGTCGCCGGGTTGAGCAGCCGTTCACCCGCACCCTGGATCTGGCCGAAGTGGTCGAAAAGGCGCTGGGCGGCCGTCGTGGCGCGCCGATCCATCCGGCCACCCGCGTGTTTCAGGCGCTGCGCATCGCTGTCAACGACGAACTGGGCGAACTGGCGCGCGGGCTGGAGGCGGCCGAGGCGACCTTGGCCCCCGGCGGACGCCTGGTCGTCGTCACCTTCCATTCGCTGGAAGATCGCATCGTCAAGGCGTTCCTGACCGAACGGACGGGCAATGCGCCCGGCGGTTCGCGCCATGCCCCGGTCGCGGTCGAGACGCGCAAGCCCAGCTTCGACCTGATGTTCAAGGGCGCGCGCGAGGCGGGCGAGGCCGAACTGGCCGCCAACCCGCGCGCCCGCTCGGCCAAGCTGCGCGCGGCGATCCGCACCGAGGCTCCGGCCTGGGGAAGGGTCGCGGCATGACGGCGGTGGTCCACAGCCTGCAGCGCCTGTTCGACTGGAAGGTCCGGGGCGTGCGCTGGGTCGAGATCGTCGGCGTCCTGCTGGTCGCCGTCATGGTCTTCTCGGTCTATCTGGCCAAGGCGGACGCGGCGCGTGTGGGCGGCCGCATCGCTGATCTGGAGCGCCAGATTTCGGACAACGGCCAGCGGGTCCGCCTGCTGCGCGCCGAAGCCGCGCGGCTGGAGCAGCCGGGTCGGCTGGAGGCTCTGTCGCGTCAGGCCGGGCTGGGCCCTGTCGATGTGCGTCGCCAGACGACCGAGGACTATCTGCCGACCATCGCGCCGGCGCCGGATCCCCGGCCGGTGATCGTCGCGCCGACCGCTGCCGCCGCTGATGCGGCGGTGACGACCCCTGTGTCCGCGCCGGTTTCGGCGCCGAGTTCGTTGGAGGCGCCGCAATGAGCGTCCATGACGATCCGCGCTTCTATCGGCCCGCGCCCGGCCCGTCGCTGTCGGGGCGGATGGCGCCCTTCTGGCGCTGGCTGGCCGAGCGGGTGTGGGGCATCGAGCATGCGTTCGAGCGGGCCCGCGCCGACGCCCGACCGGAAGAGGACACGCGCGTCCGCATCTTCCTGATCCTGGCGCTGTTTTCGGTGGTGTTCGGCTGTCTGACGCTGGGTGCGGCCCATGCGGCGCTGATGGGTCCCAAGACCGGCGGCCGGGTCGGCGTGCATGGCGGCGACCTGACGCGGGCGGACATCGTCGACCGCAACGGCCTGCTGCTGGCCGCCAACATCACCCACTATGGCCTCTACATCGACCCGCGCGAGGTCTGGGACCGCCGCGCCGCCTTCACCCAGCTGCGCCGCGCCTTGCCGCGCATTCCGGCCAAGCGCCTGAACAAGGTGCTGGGCGGCGAGCGCCGCCTGATCGTGCTTCCGGGGCTGACGCCCAGCGAAAAGGCCGCCGTGCATGCGCTGGCCCTGGGCGGCGTGTCGTTCGAGCCCGAGGATCGCCGCGTCTATCCGCTGGGCGCCTCGGCCGTGCATCTGATCGGCGCCGCCGACACGGGCGGGCAGGGCGTCTCGGGCGCTGAACTGGCCTTTGACCAGGAAATCCGCGCCGCCGCTGCTGCGGGCGAGCCGTTCCAGCTGTCGATCGACCTGCGCGTTCAGGGCGTGCTGGAGAACGAACTGGCCGCCGCCGCCCTCGAGAACGGGGCCAAGGGCGCCGTCGGCGTCGTCACCGACGTTCAAACCGGCGAGGTCCTGGGCATGGCCAGTTGGCCGACCTTCGACCCGAACAATCGCGGGGCGGCGCCGGACGGCGCGACCCTGAACCGGGTCACCTCGGCCCACTATGAAATGGGCTCGGTGTTCAAGACCTTCACCGTCGCGGCGGGCCTGGACACTGGCCGGGCCGACATGAACACCTTGTTCGACGCCTCCGAGGCCTTCCAGATCGGCAACCGCCGGATCAAGGACTTCCACGCCACCAACAAGGTGCTGACGCTGGAAGAGGTCTATCTGCACTCCTCGAACATCGGCACGTCACGGCTGGCCGTCGAAATGGGCGGCGACGTGATGCGCGACTATTTCAAGCGTCTGGGTCTGCTGGACGCTGCGCCGATCGAACTGAAGGAATCGGCGCGTCCGTCGCGGGTACGCCGCTGGGATGACTCGACCCTGGCCTCGCTGTCATTCGGCTATGGCATCATGGTCACCCCGGCCCAGGCGGTCGCCGCTTACGGGGCCCTGACCAACGGCGGCTATTATGTGCCGCTGACGCTGCGCAAGGGCGGCCTGCCCGCGGGCGCCGATCGCCGCCGTGTGGTGTCGGAAGAAACCTCACTGGCCATGCTGGACCTGATGCGCCGCAACGTCGTGCGCGGTTCGGGCGGCCGGGCCGATGCGTCGGGCCTGCGGGTCGGGGGCAAGACGGGCTCGGCCAACAAGCTGGTCAACGGCCGCTATGACCCAACCCATGCCGTCGGCTCGTTCGCCGCTGTCTTCCCTTCTGACGGCCCGGTCACGGCCAAGCGCTACGCCGTCTTCATCCTGATGGATGAGCCTGGTCACTATCCGCGCACCGGCGGCTTTGTCGCCGCGCCTGCCGTGGGCCGCATCGCCGACCGCATCGCCGGTTTCCTGGGCGTCGCGCGTCGCGCCGACCCCTATCGCACCGCCCTGGGCGAGAAGATCCCGGCCTATGCTGATGTCCAGGGCGACGGAGCGGGCCGATGAGCGCGGTTCGCCTGTCCGACCTGCTGCACCGCGACGTCGCCGCCGATCCGGTCATCACCGGCGTGACCTCGGACAGCCGCAAGGTCGCGCCCGGCAGCCTGTTCGTGGCTCTGCCCGGCACGGTCGCAGACGGACGCGCCTTCATCCCCCAGGCCCTGGCCAAGGGCGCGGCGGCGGTGCTGGCGCCGGCGGATACGGCGTCGGATGCGGCGCCCCTGCTGGTCAAGGCGGGCGATGTGCGCCGGGCCTATGCGCTGGCGGCGCGCGGCTTCTATGGCGCGCAACCCCGCACCTGCGTTGCGGTGACCGGCACCAACGGCAAGACATCCGTCGCCACCTTCTGTCGCGAGATCTGGGCCGCCCTGGGCGTCACGGCGGCCAGCATGGGCACGGTTGGCGTCGTGGCCCAGTCGGGGTCCGACGTCGCCGCCCTGACCGGCCCCGGCCTGACCAGCCCCGACCCGGCCGAAACCGCCCGCCTGCTGGCCGAACTGGCCAGCCGGGGCGTGACCCATCTGGCGCTCGAGGCGTCGTCGCACGGCATCGACCAGCGTCGTCTGGACGGGGTGTCGCTGAAGGCTGCGGCCTTCACCAACCTGAGTCAGGACCATCTCGATTATCACGGCACGATGGCGGACTATCGCGCGGCCAAGCTGCGCCTGTTCGACACCCTGCTGGCGCGCGGCCGCACGGCGGTTCTGAACGCGGATTCCGAGGATTATTCCCCCTTTGCCGCCTCCAGCATCATGGCCGGGCTGAACGTCATGGGCGTGGGCGAACGGGGGCGCGACCTGACGCTGGTCGGCCGACGCGCCGTGCCCGAAGGCCAGCGCCTGACCATCGACGTGCGCGGCCAGACGCACGAGGTTCTGCTGCCGCTGGCCGGCGTCTTCCAGGCGTCGAACGCCTTGGTCGCCGCCGGCCTGTGCATTGCGGCGGGCGAGGCGCCGGACCGCGTTCTGGCGGCGCTGGAGCGGCTGACCGGCGCGCCGGGCCGTCTGCAGCGCGTCCATGCGGACCGGGGCGGCGAGGTCTATGTCGATTACGCCCACACGCCCGACGGGCTGGAGACGGTGCTGAAGGCGCTGCGTCCCCACGCGACCGGCCGCCTGATCGTCGTCTTCGGCGCCGGTGGCGACCGCGACCGCGCCAAGCGTCCCCTGATGGGCGAGATCGCCGGCCGCCTGGCCGATGTGGCCATCGTCACCGACGACAACCCCCGCTCGGAAGAGCCCGCCGCCATCCGCGCCCAGGTCCGCGCCGGATGCCCCGATGCGCTGGAGATCGGCGACCGCCGCGAGGCCATCCGCCACGCCGTGTCGATAATGCGCGACGGGGATGTGGTGGTGATCGCCGGAAAAGGGCATGAACAGGGTCAGATCGTCGGCGGCGTGACTCACCCCTTCGACGACGTCACCGAAGCGACCGAGGCCCTTCGCGCCCATGCCTGAGACCCTTCCGCCCGGCCCGGCGCCGCTGTGGACCGCCCCCGAGATCGCCCTAGCCGTCAATGGCCGCATCGAGGGCGCGGGTTTCTTCGCCCGGGGCGTCACCTTCAACAGCCGGGAAGTCGAGCCCGGCGACCTGTTCGTGGCGCTGAAAGGCGCGCGCGACGGGCATGAGTTCGTGGCGCAGGCCTTCGCCGCTGGGGCCGTCGGCGCGCTGGTCGAGCGGCCGATGGACGGCGGCCCCTGCGTCGTGGTCGCCGATACGCTGAGGGCGCTTGAAGCGCTGGGCGCGCGCGCGCGCGATCGCGCACCGCACGTCCGGCGCGGCGCCGTCACCGGCTCGGTGGGCAAGACCAGCGTGACCCAGGCGATCAAGGCGGGGCTCGATCTGGCCGGACCGGCCCATGCTTCGGTCAAGAGTTTCAACAACCATATCGGCGTGCCGCTGACCCTGGCGCGGATGCCCGCGACGGTCGAACGCGCCGTGTTCGAGATCGGCATGAACGCGCCGGGCGAGATCGGCCCGCTGAGCCGCATGGTCCAGCCGCACGCCGCCTGCGTCACCACGGTCGGCCCGGTGCATATCGAGGGCTTCTCCGACGGCGAGACCGGCGTGGCGCGTGAAAAAGCCGCCATCTTTGAGGGACTCGGCCCCGGCGGTGTGGCGGTCATCAATGGCGACAACCCTTGGGCCGATCAGATGCGCCAGGCGGCGCTGCATGTCGGCGCGCGCGTGGTCGCCTTCGGCTCGTCGGACGAGCATGACGCCCGGCTGCTGGACTTCACGCCTGGCCCCGATGGCGCGCGGGTCGAGGCCGAGCTGTTCGGCCACCGCCACGTCTTCACCCTGAAGCAGAGCGGGTTCCACTGGGGGCTGAACAGCCTGTGCGTGCTGCTGATGCTGGATGCGCTGGACGTGCCGGTCGAGGTGGGAATGCAGGCCCTGGCCGAGTTCCAGCCGCTGGCGGGGCGGGGCCAGACTCGGTCGGTGCGCCTGCCCGGCGGCGCCTTCACCCTGATCGACGAAAGCTACAACGCCAATCCGCTGTCGATGCGGGCGGGCTTCCAGAGCCTGGGCGCCAGGGCGGTGCCGGCGGGCGGGCGGCGCATCGTCGTCCTGACCGACATGCTGGAGCTGGGCGACCAGTCGCGCGCCCTGCACGAAGGGCTGGCGCCGCTGCTGGAGGCCGCGACCATCGACGTGGTCCACACCGCCGGGCCGCAGATGAAATTCCTGCACGACGCCCTGCCGCCCGAACGGCGCGGCCTGTGGCGCGCGACCGCCGTCGAACTGGCCGAGGCCGTGGACGATCTGGTCGGGTCGGGCGACGTGGTCATGGTCAAGGGATCGAACGGCTCGCGCGCGGGGCTGGTCGCCTCGGCCCTGGCCGACATGGAACGCCGACATGAGGCCGGACTGACCGGCGCCGAGGGCACGGGACGCGGCTGATGATCTATCTGCTCTACCTCTATTACGCCGACATTGCGCAGGATTACCCGCTGCTGAACCTGGTCCAGTACCAGACCGTGCGGGTGGCGCTGGCGCTGGCGACGGCGATGATCGTTGCCGTGGCCATGGGCAGCCGCTTCATCAACTGGATCCGCACCAAACAGGGCCGGGGGCAGCCCATCCGCGAGGACGGCCCCGTGACCCACCTGTCCAAGGTCGGCACGCCGACCATGGGCGGGCTGATGATCCTGGCCGGGATCGCGGTGGCGGTGTTCCTGTGGGGCGACCTGACCAATCCGTATATCTGGATCGTCTCGGGCGTGACGGCGGCATTCGGCGTGCTGGGCTTCATCGACGACTACGCCAAGGTGACCAAACAGACCTCGGCCGGGCTGACCTCGAAACAGAAGCTGCTGGCCCAGACCGTCGTGTCGGTGATCGCGGGCGTGCTGACCGTTCTGTGGATGACCTATTCGCCGACCTCGCCGGGGCTGGAGACGTCGATCGCCTTCCCCTTCTTCAAGGCGGTGCTGCTGAACATCGGCTGGTTCTATGTGGTGTTCGCGGCCTTCACGATCGTGGGCTTTTCGAACGCCGTGAACCTGACGGACGGGCTGGACGGCCTGGCCATCGTGCCGGTCATGCTGGCGGCGGGCGCGTTCGGGATCATCAGCTATCTGGTCGGCAATTTCGTCTTTGCGGAATACCTTCAGGTCCACCATGTGCCCGGCTCGGGCGAACTGGCGATCTTCTGCGCGGCCATCATCGGCGGGGGGGTGGGCTTCCTCTGGTACAACGCCCCGCCGGCCAAGATCTTCATGGGCGACACCGGCTCGCTGGCCCTGGGCGGCGCCCTGGGCGCCATCGCCGTGGCGACCAAGCACGAACTGGTGCTCGGCATCGTCGGCGGTCTGTTCGTGGTCGAGGCCGCCTCGGTCATGATCCAGGTCGCCTATTTCAAGGCCACGGGGAAACGCATCTTCCTGATGGCGCCGATCCACCACCATTTCGAGAAGATGGGTTGGCCGGAATCGACCGTGGTGATCCGCTTCTGGATCGTCGCGGGGATGCTGGCCCTGATCGGCCTGTCCACGCTCAAGCTGCGCTGACCCCATGATCCCGGTCCCCGGATTCGAAGGGCGACGCATCGCGGTCTTCGGCCTGGGACGGTCGGGGATCACGGCCGCGCGCGCGCTTCAGGCCGGCGGCGCCTTGCCCGTCTTGTGGGATGACGGCGTCTCGGGCCGGATGCAGGCCGAGGCCGAGGGTTTTGTGGTCGAGGACCTGACCCGCGCCGACTGGTCCGGGTTCGCCGCCCTGGTGCTGTCGCCCGGCGCGCCGCTGACCCATCCCAAACCGCACTGGACGGTCGAGAAGGCGCACGAGGCGGGCGTGCCCGTCATCGGTGATGTGGAGTTGTTCGCCCGCGCCATAGCCGCCATGCCCGACGGCGAACGCCCGCGCGTCGTCGCCATCACCGGCACCAACGGCAAGTCCACGACCACGGCCCTGATCGGCTGGGTGCTGAAACAGGCGGGGCTGACGGTCCATGTCGGCGGCAACATCGGAATCGGCGTTCTGGCACTGCCCGCGCCCAGCCCGGATGCGGTCTATGTGATCGAGGTGTCCAGCTATCAGCTGGACCTGACGACGACGTTCGCGCCGGATGTCGCCATCCTGACCAACATCACCCCCGACCATCTGGACCGCCACGGCGGCATGGGCGGCTATGTGGCGGCCAAGACCCGCCTGTTCCAGGCGCAGGGCGCGGACGCGCTGGCCGTCGTCGGCGTTGACGAGGCTTGGGGGCAAGGGATCGCCGATGCTCTTGCGGCCGAGGGGCGGCGTGTCTGCACGGTCGCCACCCGTCCTTCTGCCCTTGCGGGAGAAGGTGGCTTGCGGAGCAAGACGGATGAGGGGTCTCGCGGCCTTTCCGCATCTGCGCGGTTTGAGGGCGGCGCCACCCCTCATCCGAGCCCTTCGGGCCCACCTTCTCCCGCAAGGGGAGAAGGATATGAGGCCTCGCCCGGCCTGCTGACCGCTGGCGGCGCCGTTATCGCCGACCTTTCCGCGGCCCGCTCTCTCCCCGGACGGCATAACGCCCAGAACGCGGCCTTCGCCTATGCCGCCGCGCGGGCGCTGGGCGTGTCGCATCAGGCGGCGGTGGATGGGCTGATGACCTTCCCCGGCCTGGCGCATCGGATGGAGGCGGTGGGGCGGCTGGGCGCCGTGCGCTTCATCAACGATTCCAAGGGCACGAACGCCGACGCCGCGCGGCAGGCGCTGGGCTCCTATCCGCGCGTGTTCTGGATCGCAGGCGGGCGGGCCAAGGAAGGCGGGATCGATAGCCTGGCCGACCTGTTTCCCCATGTGGCCCAAGCCTATCTGATCGGCGAGGCGGCGGAAGACTTCGCCCGTGCCCTGGGCGACACGCCGCATGAGATCTGCGGCGACATGGAGACGGCGGTCGCCGCCGCCGCCCGCGACGCGGCGGCCGAGGGCGGCGCGCAGGTGGTGCTGCTGAGCCCGGCCTGCGCCAGCTTCGACCAGTATCCGGACTTTGAGGCGCGGGGCGAAGCGTTCCGCGCCGCCGTGCTGCATCTGGGCGCCGCGACCGAGGCTGCGGCATGAGTCAGAGCTTCACCCACCCCTTTTCCCGCAACGACCAGAGCGCCGTCGCCCAGTGGTTCTGGACGGTGGATCGCGGCCTGCTGGGCGCGGCCCTGACGCTGATGGCGCTGGGCGTGGCCCTGTCCTTCGCCTCCAGCCCGGCGGCGATCCTGGCCGATGAGTCGATCAGTGATCCCTTCCACTATGCCTGGCGGATGATGGTGTTCACGGCCGGTGGGGCAGGGGCCATGCTGGTCTCCTCACTGCTGTCGCCGCGCGGGGTCAAGCGGATCGCCGTGCTGGCCCTGATGTGCGCCATCGTCGTGATGGCGGCCCTGCCGTTCATCGGCGACACCGTGAAGGGGGCGGCCCGCTGGATCAATCTGGGCCCGTTCAGCCTGCAACCGTCAGAGTTCGCAAAGCCCGGCCTGATCGTCTTCGCCGCCTGGATGTTCGCCGAGGCCCAGAAGGGCGAGGGCGTGCCCGGCGTGACCATCGCCTTCGGCTTCTACGCCCTGACGGTCGGGCTGCTGCTGATCCAGCCGGACATCGGCCAGACCCTGCTGATCACCACTACCTTCATCGCCGTCTTCTTTATGGCCGGGGTGCCGTTCAAATGGATGGCGGTGATCGCCAGCCTGGGCATGGGCGGGCTGGTGTCGCTGTACTTCATGTTCGGCCACATGCGCGACCGCCTCAGCCGCTTCCTGTCGCCCGAGACGACCGACACCCACCAGATCGACCGGGCGTCCGAGGCGATCCGCGCCGGTGGCCTGGTCGGGCGCGGCGTGGGCGAGGGGGTGATGAAGCGGCACGTGCCCGATCTGCACACCGACTTCATCTACTCGGTCGGCGCCGAGGAGTTCGGCCTGGTGCTGAGCCTGATCCTGATCGGCCTGTACGCCTTCATCGTCATTCGCGGCATGAAGCGGGCGATGAAGTTGAACGACAGCTTCGAACAGACGGCGGCGGCGGGCCTGTTCATGCTGATCGGGCTGCAGGCCTGCATCAATGTGGCGGTGAACCTGAACCTGATCCCGACCAAGGGGATGACGCTGCCTTTCATCAGCTATGGCGGCTCGTCCATGCTGGCGATGGGCCTGACCATGGGGTTCGCCCTGGCCCTGACCCGTCGGCGGCCGGGCGCCTATGAGCCCGGCTCGAACATCGTCCTGCGCCGTCGCCTGCTGCCCTAGAGGTTTCCATGACCCGCTCGAAAGTCTGCGTCGTCGCCGCCGGAGGGACCGGTGGCCATATGTTCCCGGCCGAGGCGCTGGCGCGGGAACTGGCGTCGCGCGGCTGGCGGATCGTGCTGGCGACGGACCGGCGCGGTGAACAGTACGCCCACGCTTTTCCGGTCGAGGAGCGGCTGGAACTGGACGCCGCTACCGGCGCCGGCCCTGTCGGCCTGCTGAAAGCCGGTCTGGCGATCATGAAGGGCGTGAGACAGGCGCGGTCGGCCTTTACCCGACTGGACGCCAAGGTGGTGGTGGGTTTTGGCGGCTACCCCTCGGCGCCCGCCCTGCTGGCGG
Source organism: Brevundimonas sp. (assembly GCF_004210735.1). GTDB lineage: Bacteria > Pseudomonadota > Alphaproteobacteria > Caulobacterales > Caulobacteraceae > Brevundimonas. The sequence continues at coordinate 8,548 of NZ_SDZL01000050.1, read as the reverse complement.
CGCTCAGCCAGAAGCGGCCGGTGCTGATCCATGAACAGAACGCGGTGCTGGGCCGCACCAACCGGATGCTGGCGCCGCACGCGCGGGTCGTGGCCTCGGCCTTTCCGACCCTGGGCCGGGCCTCGGCGGACGTCGGGCGCAGGGCGCAGGTCGTGGGCAATCCGGTGCGCCCGGATATTCGCACCCTGTTCGACCGGGCCTATGCGGCGCCCGTGGGCGACGGGCCTATCCGCGTGTTGGTGACCGGGGGCAGCCAGGGCGCGCGCATCCTGTCGGAGACGACGCCCCGCGCGCTGGCGGCCCTGCCGGAGGCCATCCGGCGTCGGCTGAAGGTTCAGCAGCAGTCGCGGCCAGAGACCTTGGACGCCGCCCGCCAGATCTATCTGGAGGCGGGGATAGAGGCCGAGGTGGCGCCCTTCTTCCGCGACATGGCGCAGCGTCTGTCGGCGGCGCATCTGGTGATCGGCCGGGCGGGGGCCTCGACCTGTTCGGAACTGGCGGTGGCGGCCCTGCCGTCGGTGCTCATCCCGCTGAAGATCGCCATGGACGACCACCAGACCCTGAACGCCAAAGCCCTGTCGGATGGCGGCGCAGCCGAGGTGATCCGCGAGGACGACCTGACGGTGGACGGCCTGACCTCCGCGCTGGCAGGCGTGCTTGGCGATCCGGCGCGACTGGCGGTCATGTCGGCGGCGGCGCGGTCGGTCGCCATCCCCGACGCCGCGGCGCGGCTGGCCGATCTGGTCGAGGCGAACGCGGCCTAAGCGTCGCAGGCCGGATCAACAGGCGGCGGCGCGCGTTATCGCCGCCATGCCCGACTTCCTGAGAGACATCGCCCGAGAGGTCGCCGAACTGTGGGCGCGGTTCGGCTGGCTGCCGGAATGGGCGGTGATCGCCCTGGTGCTGCTGGTTTTCGTCGGCGGCGGCTGGCTGACGCACAAGCTGGTGTTCGGCCTGCTGCGACGGGTGGTCAGGAGCCGCGACGTCTTCTGGCGCGGCGTGGTCGAGCGGGCGCGGTTGAAGCTGCGGGTGCTGACGATCCTGATCGCGATCGGCATCGGCGTGACCGTGTCGCCCATGGACCCCGAGCCGTCGGCCCAGGTGCGGTCGGTGCTGCTGTTCCTGTTCATCCTGACTACGGGCTGGCTGGTGTCCGGGGTCATGGACATGTGGACCGTGATGCACCTGCGGCGGTTCAACGTGGCGGTGGAGGACAATCTGGTCGCGCGCAAGCACCTGACGCAGGCGCGCATCCTGCAGAAGGTGGCGCGGGTGGTCGTGGCCTTCGTCACCCTGGGGCTGGCGCTGATGACGGTGGCGGGGTTCCGGCAGTGGGGTGTCAGCCTGCTGGCCTCGGCCGGGGTGGTGGGCATCATCGCGGGCCTGGCGCTGCAGCCGGTGCTGACGAACATGCTGGCCGGCATCCAGATCGCCCTGACCCAGCCCATCCGCATCGACGACGCCCTGATCGTCGAGGGCGAGTGGGGCAACGTCGAGGAGATCACCTCGACCTATGTGGTGGTCAAGCTGTGGGACTGGCGGCGGATGGTGCTGCCCCTGAGCTATTTCATCACCACCCCCTTCCAGAACTGGACGCGGGAGACGGCGCGGCTGATCGGTTCGGCCTTCTTCTATGTGGACTATGAGGCGCCGGTGGAGCGGTTGAGGGAGGCGTTCGAGCGGATCGTGCGGGCCTCGCCACACTGGGACGGGGACGTGCAGGTGCTGCAGGTCACGGACATCACCGAGCGGGTGATGCAGGTGCGGTGCCTGGCCAGCGCGCGGTCGGCGCCGGTGGCGTTCGACCTGCGTTGCGAGATCCGCGAGAAGATGATGGCCTTCATGCGGGATGAATGCCCAGAGGCCCTGCCCCGGGATCGTCTGGAATGGCCTCAGTCCGAGGCGCCGGTCAGCCGGGCGTGACCCAGGCGGACGGCGTCGTCGATAGTGGTGGCGTCGGCGGCCGGGTGGTCGGCGGCGGCGCAGGCCACGGCGGCCAGTTCGGCGGCGTCCCCGCCTGGCGCGATGGCGTAGGGCGGGGCCGGGTCGGGCGTGGCGGGGCCTTCCTGGCCGCCGGCCTTGACCGAGGCGAAGTCCAGCCGGTCGGCGGTCTGGGCCGCGCAGTCGAACCGCCACCACGACCAGCCGCCCCAATAGACCTGATCGCCCACGGCGAAGCCGGGCTCTGACACCTGAAACGCCCGCATGCGGACGCCCTTGCCGTCGGGCGTGACCGAGGCGGCGTCAGCGAAGACGGCGAAACGGCCGACCCCGGTCAGGATCAGGCTGTGGTCGTGAGTGCGTTCTTGGGCCAAGGCGGGCGAGGCGAGGGTCAGAAGGCCGCAGGCGGCGACGATGGAACGCTGAATCATTAACCCTGTCCGACAACCCGGCCTTGAGAGGCGCGAGGGTAAAGCAGGCGCATGGATCAGGCGAGCGCCACGGACTTCATGACGTTGAACTTCCGCAACGGCGCGCCGGGCGCGTTGCGGGGCGAGGTCGCGGCCATGGCGCGCGGGCCGTACGGCTATGTGGTGACGCCAAACGTGGATCATATGGTGCGGCTGCTGGGCGGACGGGTGGACGAGGCGGTGTATCGCGGGGCGGCGCTGATGGTGTGCGACAGCCGGATTTTGGCAGGGCTGGCGCGGCTGAAGGGCAAGCGGCTGTCGGTCTATCCGGGGTCGGACCTGACGGCGGACCTGCTGGCGGCGCCGCAGGGGTTGCGGTTCGGCCTGTTCGGGCCCGACGAGGCGGCGACGGCGGACCTGATCGCGCGCTTTCCCGACGTGGCCTTCACCTTCATTCCCGCGCCGATGATGGCGCCGGGCTCGGCCGAGTGGGACCGGGCAGTGGCGCAGGCGGCGACGGCGGACTGGGACGTGCTGCTGGTCTGTATCTCCTTTCCCAAGCAGGAACAGTTCGCCCATGCGCTGAAGGCGGCGGGGCGGCGAACCGGCGTGGCCCTGTGCGTCGGGGCGTCGGTGGATTTTCTGACGGGGCGGCAGAGTCGGGCGCCGAGGGTGTTCCAGACCCTGGGCATCGAATGGCTGTATCGGCTGGCGTCCCAGCCCCGACGGATGTTCCGGCGCTATGTCATCGAGGGTCCGGCGATTTTCGGCTGGTTCCTGAGGCTGGAGGCGTTCGGCGGTCGGGCCTGAAAAACAGGGTCTGAATAGTCTGAAAGGTCTGAAATCCGGTGTGGGCGATGGGGCCGGGCTCCGGAAAAAGACAGTCTGAATAGTCTGAAAGGTCTGAAATCGGCCTTCACACCCGTCATCCTCGGGCTTGACCCGAGGATCGGACCCTCCGTCTGCGCGACGGTGGGCAGGTCGAGCCCGAGAACCGCTCGATCCTCGGGTCAAGCCCGAGGATGACGGGGGTAGGGGGCCGGGAAAACAAGGTCTGAAAGTTCTGAAAGGTCTGAAAGGTCTGAAATGGGGGCGCTGAGGGGATTATAGCCGACCTGCCGGCGCGCGAATGAGGGGCGGAAAAGGGCTGTGGAAACAGGGACTGATGACAGGCGGGGTCGGCTCGGTTCGGCGCCTGGTTTGCCCTGCCGCCCCCACCCGGCTTCGCCCGATGGGCTCAGCCCCCTCCCCGGGACGGGGAGGGAGAGCGTCGGTGTTACGCCACCAGCTTTTCGGCCTGGGTCAGGTCGACGCTGACCAGTTGCGAGACGCCGCGTTCGGGCATGGTGACGCCGTAGAGGCGATCCATGCGGCTCATGGTCACCGGATTGTGGGTGATGACGATGAAGCGGGTGTCGGTGCGGTTCCGCATTTCGTCCAGCATGCGGCAGAAGCGGTCGACGTTGGCGTCGTCCAGCGGGGCGTCGACCTCGTCCAGCACACACACCGGGGCCGGGTTGGCCAGGAAGACGCCGAAGATCAGGGCGGCGGCCGTCAGGGCCTGTTCGCCGCCGCTCATCAGGCTCATCACCGACAGACGCTTGCCGGGCGGGCAGGCGTAGATCTCCAGGCCGGCCTCCAGCGGATCGTCGCTCTCGACCAGTTTCAGCTCGGCCTGGCCGCCGCCGAACAGGGCCTCGAACAGGGTCTTGAAATTCTCGTTGATGACGTCGAAGGCGGCGATCAGGCGCTCGCGCCCTTCGGCGTTCAGTTCGTCGATGCCGTCGCGCAGCTTGGCGATCGCCTGGGTCAGGTCGATGCGCTCGGACTTCATGCTGTTCAGGCGGTCGCCGTATTCCGTCGCCTCGTCCTCGGCGCGCAGATTGACGGCGCCCAGGGCCTCGCGCTCGCGCTCCAGTCCGGCCAGCAGGCTTTCGGCGCCGGCGGTGTCGGGCGGGCGGGCGATGGCGTCGTCGATCAGCTTTTGCCCCAGTTCTTCCGGCGACATCTGGGCGGTGTCGCGCAGCAGGGTGTCGGCGTCGGTCAGGCGTTCGACGGCGGCCTCGGCGCGGGCGGCCAGGCCGGCGCGGGCCTCGCGCGCCTGACTGGCCGCGCTTTCGGCGGCGCGACCGGCGCGGTCGGCCTCGGTCGCGGCGGTTTCGGCGACGGACAGGGCGTCGGCGGCGGCGCGGCGGCGGCCCTCGGCGGCCGTCAGCGCGTCCAGCAGCTTGCCGCGCTGCTCGGCGAACCCCTCGGGCGCGGTTTCGGCCTGTTTCAGCAGGGCAGCGGTCTTGTCCGCGTCCTTGGTCAGGGCGGTGACGCGGGCGGCGCTGTCCTTTGAACGGGTCGCCCAGCCGTCGCGTTCGCGGGTCAGGCCGTCGTGGCGTTGCTGGCGACCGGCGCGTTCTCTAGCCTCGGCGTCGCGGTCGGCGCGGGCGGCGGCGGCGGCCAGGCGGGCCGTGTCGGCGGCGGCGCGGGCGGCGGTCATTTCCTCGCGCAGGGCGGCCAAGGTTTCGGACGGCGCCTCCACGCCCTGAGCCGCGTCGTGGGCGGCCTGGGCCTCGGCGACCTCGGCCTCCAGCCGGGCGACGGTCTCGTCCAGCGACTGGGCGCGGGCCTCGCGTCGGGCCTGATCGCGGCCGAGGCTCTCGACGCGGTCGCGGGCGGCGGTCACGGCCTTGTCGGCGGCGAAGGGTTGTTGGCGGGCCGTCTTGACCGCCTCTTCGGCCGCCCGGAAGGCGTCGGTCGCCGCTTTGAGCGAGGACTGGGCCGCTTCGAGGGCGGGTTTGCCGGTGTCGATCTCGGCTTCCAGTTCGGTCAGGCGGGTGCGCTGGGCCAGGCGGACGGCGGCGGGGCGCGGCGCCTCGGCGCGCTGGACGAAGCCGTCCCAGCGCATCAGGTCGCCCTCGAGGGTCACCAGACGGGCGCCGACCGGCAGGCCGGACGCCAGCTTGGCCAGATCAGGGCGGGCGACGACGCCGCACCACGACAGGCGGGCGCGCAACTGGTCCGGCGCCTGGACGTGGGCGATCAGCGGTTCGACCCCGGCGGGCCAGGTCGGCGGCGGCGCCTCGGCCCCGGCCCAGTGGGCGGCGGCGGCCGTATCCAGCGCGGCGTCCAGATCGTCGCCCAGGGCGGCGGCCAGGGCGGCCTCATACCCCTTGTCGGCGCTGACCCGATCCAGCGCCGGGGCGTGGTCGCGCTTGCCCGAGACCAGCAGCTGGGCCAGGCCGCGCGCCTCGGTCTGGAGACGACCCAGACGGTCCTCGGCGGCGCGGGCCGCCTGACGGGCGTCCTGTTCGGCGCGGGCCAGGTCGCCGCGTTTGGTCTCGGCGGCCTCGACCGCCTCGCGCGCGGCGGTCAGGGCGGACTGCGCCGCATCCAGCGCGGTGCGGGCGTCGGCCAGTTCGGGCGTTTCCAGCGGGCCCAGGGCCTCGCGCTCACGCTTCGCCTGTTCGAACTGGCCGGTGACGCGGGCCAGCCGGGCCTCGGCGTCGCGCTTGCGGGCGGTTTCGGCGTGAACGCGGGCCTCGACGGCGGCCAGGGCGCCGGCGACGCGCTCGACCTCGGCGTCGGCGGCGCGGCGGGCGTCTTCGGCGGCGTCGAGCGCACGATCCAGTTCGGGACCGCGTTCGGGGGCGGCGGCGATCTCGGCGGCCAGAGCGCCCAGGGCGGCGTCGATGCGCTCCAGTTCGGCGGCGGCGTCGGCGGCCATGCCCTGTTCGCGTTCGATGTCGGCGGTCAGGCGGGCGGCTTCGGCTTCCAGGCGGTCAACCTCGGCGCGGGCGGCCTGTTCGGCCATGTCGAGGCGGTCGCGCTCCAGCGTGGCGCGATGCAGCAGGGCACCGGCGACGGCGTCTTCTTCCCGCGCGGGCTTGAGCCCCTCCTGCGCCTTCAGCGCCTCGGTCTGGGCGCGGGAGGCTGCCACTGTGGCTTCGGCCACGGCGCGGTCGGCCTCGGCCAGTTCGGCCTGGGCGGCCTGGGCGGCCAGTTTGGCGTCGTTCCAGCGGACATAGACCAGCGCCGCCTGCAGGGCGCGGATCTCGGCCGAGATCTTCTTGTACTTCTCGGCCTGACGAGCCTCGCGTTTCAGGCGATTCAGCGAGGATTCCAGCTCGCGGCCGATGTCGTCCAGCCGCTCCAGATTGGTTTCGGCGGCGCGCAGGCGCAGCTCGGCCTCGTGCCGGCGGGTGTGCAGGCCGGCGACGCCGCCCGCCTCTTCCAGGATGCGGCGACGGTTCTGGGGCTTGGCCGCGATCAGTTCGCTGATCTGGCCCTGACGGACCAGGGCAGGCGAGTTAGCGCCGGTCGAGGCGTCAGCGAACAGCAACTGGACGTCGCGGGCGCGGACCTCCTTGCCGTTGATGCGATAGGTCGAGCCCTGACCCCGGTCGATGCGGCGCGACACCTCCAGCATCGGCGCGTCGGTGAAGGGTTGGGGCGCGCGGCGCTGGGCGTTGTCGATGGTCAGCTGGACTTCGGCGTGGCTGCGCGGGGGACGGCCCGAGGCGCCGGCGAAGATGACGTCGTCCATGCCCTGGCCGCGCATGGCCTTGGCCGAGTTGGCCCCCATGACCCAGCGCAGGCTTTCCAGCACGTTCGACTTGCCGCAGCCGTTGGGGCCGACGATGCCGGTCAGGCCGGGCTCGATGTGAAACTCGGACGCGTCGACGAAGGATTTGAAGCCGACGAGCCTGAGCCGCTGGAACTGCATGGGCGCGGGGCCGTCAGCGGCCGCCCAGCAGCGGCGTGATGGCCGAGGTCAGGCCGCCGAACGAGCGGTCGGCGACCAAGCGGCCGTTGACGAAGAAGCTGGGCGTGTGGGTGGCCCCGGCGGTCCGCGCGCTGGCGATGTCGGCGTCGATGGCGGCGCGGGTGGCGGGGTCGTTGACGCAGGCGTCGATCTGGGCCCGGGTGCGGCCCGAGGCGGCGATGGCCGGGGCGTACCAGTCGTCATAGGTCCCGCCGTGCAGGACGGCGTTCTGGCCCTTCATCAGGGCCGAGGCGACGTCGAAGAACCGCTCGGGCGCGGCGCAGCGGGCCAGGGCGGCGCCGGTGATCGACGTCTGGGCCGGGGCCGTGGGCAGGTTGCGGAAGACGAAGCGGACCTGGCCGGTGTCGACGAAGCGCGCCTTGAACAGCGGCCAGACCATCTCGTGCCAGTCGGCGCAGGCGGGACAGGCGAAGGAGGCGTATTCGACCACCGTCACCGGCGCGTCGGCGCGGCCGATGGAGCGGTCGGCCGAAGTGACGGGCGGCAGGCCATCAGCCAGGGCCGCCGGCGCCCACGACAGGAGCGCCAGCGCCGCCAGCAGAGCGCGAACCGCCCGCATCGGGGTCACTTCTTGGCCAGCTCGGCGTCGATGGCTTCCGACAGGCCCGAGAGCGAGCTGTCGATCACCTTCGTGCCGTTGACGAGGAATGTCGGGGTGCCGCTGACGCCGGCGTCGAGGCCGGCCTTGATGCGGGCCTCCATCGCCTTGATGGCGTCCTCGTCGCGGACGCAGGCCTCGAACTGCTGCTGGTTCAGGCCGGCGGCGTTGGCGACGCGGATCAGGGTGTCGCGCGGATTGGCGCCGGCGACCCATTCTTTCTGGCTGGCCATGATCTGGTGGATTACGTCGAAATATTTGTCCTCGCCGGCGCAACGGGCGATCAGGAAGCCGGCGACGGCCACGTCCTGGGGCGGGGTCGGGAACTCGCGGAAGACGTAGCGGACCTTGTTGTTGTCCACGTATTTCGTCTTGAATTCAGGCCAGACCTCATCGTTCCAGACGGCGCAGTGGCCGCAGGTGACCGAGGCGTATTCCACGACCGTGACCTTGGCTCCCTCGGCGGCGCCCAGAGCCATGTCGCCCTCGGCCGCGCCGCCCTTGGCGCCCGAGCAGCCGGCGACGGCGGCCATGGCGGTCAGGGCCGCGGCGGTCAGGGCCGCACGGCGGCTCATGGAAGCGTAACGGAATTTGGCGGCTCGCATGGGGTCGTCCTTGGCGAAATGTGACCGTTGAGGATGACGCGATTCCCTGAACCGCGCCCGCCCGACCCTTTTCGAGAACAGGTGCGGCGAAGGTTTGTCAACGTCGGCGTTGATCGCCCTGTGTCAGAACCGCGCGGCCCAGCTTCTTCAGGGCGGCCTTCAGCGCGTCGGGGGCGGCCTCGACGCGCTGAAGGCCGCCCTGAAGAAGCTGGGCCGCGCG
>NZ_SDZL01000165.1 GCF_004210735.1 Brevundimonas sp. | reverse complement strand
TCGACGACCTGCAGCAGACCTTCGGCCCCCCGCGGCTGGAGGACGGCATCTTCCCGGTCACCCGCAAGGCCGTCCGCAACGCCCGCACCGGCCTCGGCTATCTCTTCGGAGACCGCTGGCTGGATGGCGCATCGGCCCTGATCGCGATCATCTCGCTGATGCCGATCTGGCCGCTGTGGAACACGCGGCAATGGCTCGACACGCTGCTGATCTTCGCCGGCGCCTATCAGACCGCCGGCTGGATCGCCTCCATGCGCGTGATCAAGACCCGCTAGCGCGCCGTTCTCAGGAACCGCACGATCCACTCGCCCACCAGCGCGCCATCCCCTGGCAACACCATCGACGCCAGCGCCCGGTCCACCTGAACCTCGCTCAGCGCCTTGCCGCGCCGCGCCTCCCAAAGGGCGGAGGCGTACTGGTCGGAAAACTCCGGATGCCCTTGCAGGGTCACCACCGGCGCATCGGCATATTCCAGCATCGCATGGTCCGTATGGGCCGACCGGGCCAGCGTGATCGCCCCCGCCGGCGGCGTGATCACCTGGTCCTGGTGGCTGGCCGACAGCGAGACCTGCCCCCGCGGCTCGCCCATCCAGTCGCGCGGCTGTGTGATCTCATAGGTATGCCGCCCTATCCCCCAGCCCTTTTCGGACTTGCGGACTTCCCCGCCCAGCGCATCGGCGATCACCTGATGCCCGAAGCACACACCCACCATGGGGATACGCGCCGCATGGGCCTTGCGGATAAACCCGCGCAACGGGTCCATCCACGGCGTCGAATCATAGACGCCGAAGGGCGAGCCGGTGATCAGGATGGCCTCACAGGCTGACGGCTCCGGCAGGTCCTCGCCATCCAGCAGCCCCACGCTGTGATAGGCCAGTTCCTGCCCCCAGGGGGACAGAAGCGAGGCGAACATGTCCGGGTAGCGGGGATACTCATCCACCAGCTTGCCGGGCGCCCGGCCAGTCTCCAGAATCGTGATCTTCATGCTTCGAAAATGCTGT
>NZ_SDZL01000099.1 GCF_004210735.1 Brevundimonas sp. | reverse complement strand
GCCTGCCGTCAGGCAGACCACGACCATCAGCGCCGAAACGCCGCCGCAATGTTCGCGCCGACGCATCACGATCTCTGGCGCATCGGCGGCGGCGCCTTGGGCGGTTTGTTGGTCGGGGCGGTGGTCAAGCTGGTCGGGCTGGACGCCTTCACACTTCTGTTGGGCCAAGCGCCCGGCGACATCACCGGCGGCCCGGAAGGGGTGCTGCTGGGCGGCGCGGTCGGTCTGGGGTCGGTGCTGGCGAGCCGGACGGGACGCCGTCGCTTCCTGCCGCTGGCCGCCCTGCCCGCCGCCGTCGCGGGGACCGGCATCGCCTTGCTGGGCGGCCGGTTGATGGGCGGCAGCCTGCACCGTGTCGCCGAGGTGTTTCCCGCCTCGCGCCTGCGGTTGGATCGGCTGGGTGGGCTGATGGGTGAAACGGGTTTCGGCTCGGTCGCCCAGGCGGTCACGGCGGGGCTGGAGGGCTGGCTGTTCGGCCTAGGGGTCGTCGCTGCCCTGTGGTTCACGCGACGCGCGCTTGAGTCCGAGGGGAGCGGCTGGCACGGTCCCGCGCGATGACCGATCGCCCGCTCTTTCCGCCGACCGCCCCCCCGCCCCGGCCCGTTTCGCCGGGCCTCTATCTGGTGGCGACGCCCATCGGCAATCTGCGTGACATGACGCTGCGGGCGCTGGACGTGCTGGCCGCCGCCGATCTGGTGCTGGCCGAGGACACGCGGGTCACCGCCAAACTGCTGTCGGCCTATGGCTTGAAGGCGAAGCTGGAACGCTGCGACGACCACGCCTCGACCCGCGCGGCCGAGATCGCCATCGAGCGGTTGCAGGCGGGCGAGGTGGTGGCCCTGGTGTCCGACGCGGGCACGCCGCTGGTCAGCGATCCCGGCTATGTCGTCGCCCGCGCGGCCATCGCCGCGGGCCTGCCGGTTCATCCGATCCCCGGCGCCTCCAGCCTGCTGGCAGCGCTGTGTCTGGCGGGGCAACCCGCCGACCGGGTGCTGTTCGCCGGCTTCCTGCCGCCCAAATCGGGCGCGCGCAAAACCATGCTGGAAGAGCTGCGCACCGGCCGCCAGACCTTGGTCTTCTTCGAGAGCGGCCCGCGCCTGAAAGACAGCCTGACCGATATGGCCGATGTGCTGGGCGACCGCCCCGCCGCCGTCACCCGGGAGCTGACCAAACTGTACGAGGAGGCCGTGCGCGGCACATTGGCCGAACTGGCCGCCGACCCCCGCTGTGACGGGCCCAAGGGTGAGATCGTGGTGGTGGTCGGGCCGGGCGAGGCCGAGGTCGCCAGCGCCGCCGACGCCGACGCCGCCCTGGCCGAGGCCCTGACCCGCCTGCCGCCGGGTGAAGCCGCAGCCGAGGTGTCAAAGGCGCTGAACCTGCCCCGCAAGCCGCTCTACAAGCGGGCGCTGGAGATGCAGGGCCGGGGATGAGCGAGAGCCTGCGCCCCGCCCCGTCGCCGAAACGGCCCAAGGCAGGCTGGCGTCAGGTTCTGGGCGGGCGGGCGCGGCGTCAGGGTCACGACGGCGAATGGCTGGCCGCCCTGTGGTTGATGCTGAAAGGCTATCAGGTGCTGGCCTTTCGGCTGAAGGGGCGCGGCGGCGAGGTCGATATTCTGGCCCGGCGCGGCCGCGTGCTGGCCGTGGTCGAGGTCAAGCGGCGGAGGACGCTGGACGCCGCCCTGCTGGCCATCCATCCGGAACAGCTTCGACGCCTGCGCGCGGCCGGGGCCGCCGTGGCGCGCGGACGGCGGTCGCTGGCGGGGCTGGACGTGCGTCTGGATATGGTGGCGCTGGCTCCCGGCCGGTTTCCGCGCCATGTTCGCGGGATAGAGGCGACCGAAGGGTGATCCCGTGACCCGGGACGAGGCGGAGACAGTTCTGACACAGGCCGGTCAGGCCGCCGACGACGCCTTCCCCCTGCTGGAGGCCGCTATCGCCTGCGCCATCCACGATCATCCCTTCCGCGATCCCGCGCCGGTCCGCGTCCTGGCCGCCGCCGCCGCCGAACGGCTGGCCGAGCGGATGGAGACCGAGGCGCCGGACGACGCCCTGGCCGAGACCATGGCCGCCGACCTGCGGCTGAACGGCGACCTGATGCGCTATGACGACCCGGCCAACACCGACGTCATCGATGTGGCCGAGCGACGGCGCGGCTTGTCGGGGGCGCTGGCGGTCTTCTATCTGGACGCCGCGCGCCGGACGGGGCTCAAGGCGGCGGGCGTGGACTTTCCCGGCCATTTCCTGCTGCGGGTCGAGACCGGCGACGGCCCCGTGGCGCTGGACCCGTTCAGCCACGGGCGGCTGGTCCTGCCGTCGGAACTGACACGCCGGGCCCTGCGTGCGGGCCTGACGCCGCATGTCGCCGACCGGCTGGACCTGCTGATGGCCCCGGTCAACGACCGCCAGACCCTGATCCGCCTGCAGTCCGTCCTGTTCAACCGCGCCATCCGCGCCCAGGACTTTGAGGGCGCCGAACGCTCGGCTGTTCGCCGCGCCTTGCTGGATCCCGAGGATCATCGCCCCTGGCTGGACGTGGCCGCCGCCCGCGAGAAACAGGGGGCCCTGGCCGGCGCCCTGGACGCCCTGTCCCGCGCCCGCAGCCTGGACGCCCCCGCCGAGGTCGGACGACAGGCCAGCTATGATCGCGTCAGGATGAGGCTCAATTAGTTGGGCCTATCGCCCTTCGGGCTACTTGAGGCCTGTCAGAGGCCTATCGCCCCTTGGGCTACTTGAGGGGCTCCCCTTGCACCTGCGCCTCCGACCGCGCATCTGCGAAGCCTCGCGCTAACGAAGGACACGTCATGCTCAAGGTCGCCATCCAGATGGACCCCATCGAGGCGGTCAACATCGAGTCGGACACCACCTTCATGCTGGCCCTGTCGGCGCAGGAGCGTGGGCACCGTCTGTGGGTCTATGACTTCCGCACCCTGGCGCTCGAGGACGGCCGCCTGTTCTGCCGCGCCCGTCCGGTGACCCTGCGACACGCGCGCGGCGACCATGTCGACTTCGGCGACTGGGTGAAGCTGGATCTGTCCCGGGACATCGACGTCATCCTGATGCGTCAGGACCCGCCCTTCGACATGGCCTATGTCACCGCCACCTATCTGCTGGAGACGGTCCATCCGAAGACGCTGGTCGTCAACGACCCGACCGAGGTGCGCAGCGCGCCGGAAAAACTGCTGGTCACCCGCTTCCCGGGCCTGACCCCGCCGACCCTGATCTCGTCCGATCCCGAGGCCCTGGTCGCCTTCCATGAAAAGCATGGCGACGTGGTGCTGAAGCCGCTGCATGGCGCGGCCGGTTCGGGCGTGGTGAGGCTGAAAGCCGGCGATCCGAACCTGGAGGCCCTGGTCGAGATTCACGCCGTCGGCAGTCGCGATCCGCTGGTGATCCAGAAATTCATCCCCGCCGTCTCGGCCGGGGACAAGCGCATCATCCTGGTGGATGGCGAAGTGGTGGGCGCCATCAACCGGGTGCCCGCTGACGGCCAGGTCCGCTCCAACCTGCGCGTGGGCGGCACGGCCCAGCCGGTCGAGTTGACGGCCCGCGACCTTGAAATCTGCGCTGCCCTGAAGGGCGAACTGAAGTCGCGCGGCCTGCTGTTCGTCGGCATCGACGTGATCGGCGATTATCTTACCGAGATCAACGTCACCTCGCCCACCGGCGCCCAGCAGCTGAAACAGTTCACCGGAATCGACGCGGCCGCCGCCCTGTGGGACGTAATCGAGGCGAAACGCGCCGTCTGATCAAGGTCTAGAGGCCGGGGTCCCAGACCCCGGCGGCCCGCATGCGGCATTCGCGCGCCTCTTCGGCGCGGCCGCCCATTTCACGGGCCATGGATTTCACGCTGTCCGAGACGGTCGTCTTGTGCACTCCGGGAACCAGGGCGTGGGCGAAGGCCGCCCCCGCCAGGCCCAGCAGACGAAAGCCGAAGCGCGCGGCCGCAGCCATATGCTGGACGTAGCTTTCGTCCACCTCGCGGGGGTGATCGCGGAACATTCGGTTGAAGGCTTTCAACATGGTTCAGCTTTAGCGCGTCACGCCGCGCCCCTCTACCCGGCGCAAGCATTTTGGCCTAAACCGCCCGCCGGAACAGGGGGCGCTTCGTCACGGCCGCGTGACGACTTCGAGACTCCCGGAAACGCAAACAGGAGTCCTCCCCATGGCCGACGGCGCCGCCCACCTCTCCGCCCAGACCTTCCGCTGGGAGGATCCGTTCGACCTTCGCGGTCGCCTGACCGATGACGAGCGGATGGTTCAGGACGCGGCGCGGTCCTATGCGCGCGAGGCGTTGCTGCCGCGCGTGATCGCCGCCTTCCGGGACGAGGTGTTCGACCGGTCGATCATGACCGAGATGGGCGAGATGGGCTTTCTGGGGGCCATGCTGCCGGAACAGTACGGCGGTTCGGAAGCCAGCCACGTCGCCTATGGCCTGATCGCGCGCGAGGTCGAGGCGGTCGACAGCGGCTATCGCTCGGCCATGTCGGTGCAGTCGTCGCTGGCCATGTATCCGATCTACGCCTTCGGCTCGGACGAGCAGAAGAAGAAATTCCTGCCCAAGATGGCGGCCGGCGAACTGGTCGGCTGTTTCGGCCTGACCGAGGCGGACGGCGGCTCGGACCCCGCCTCGATGCGCACCAAGGCCGTGGCGGTTCCGGGCGGCTATCGGCTGAACGGCGCCAAATACTGGATCACCAACAGCCCCATCAGCGACCTGGCCGTGGTCTGGGCCAAGCTGGACGATAAAATTCGCGGCTTCATCGTCGAGCGCGACTTCGACGGCTTCACCACCGACAAGATCGGCGACAAGCTGTCCTTGCGCGCCTCGATCACCGGCGACATCGGCCTGAACGACGTGTTCGTGCCCGAGGCCAACATCCTGCCGGACGTACAGGGGCTGCGCGGGCCGTTCAGCTGTTTGAACAAGGCGCG
>NZ_SDZL01000164.1 GCF_004210735.1 Brevundimonas sp. | reverse complement strand
GCGATGGGGCAGCTGGTGTTCCTGCCGTTCATGGCGTGGCTGGTGAAGATGGATGGCTGGCGCACGGCGACGCTGGCGCTTTGCGTGTTCTATGCGGCGGCTGTCGTGCTGGTCGTGCTGTTCATCCGCAACCGGCCTTCGGATGTCGGGCTGCGCCCGTTCGGCGCGGCGCCGGATAGCCCGATCGCCGCGCCACCTGCGCCGCAGGGCAATTTGTTTCTGGCGCCGTTCGAGGCGCTCGCGGTGGCAGTGCGCAAGCCAGTGTTCTGGGTTCTCGCCTTCTCGTTCTTCGTGTGTGGCGCATCGACCAACGGGCTGGTGCAGATGCACCTGATCCCGATGTGTGGCGACTATCTGATCCCCGCGACGGCGGCGGCAGGCACGCTGGCGCTGATGGGCGGGTTCAACTTTGTCGGCACGGTCGCGTCGGGCTGGCTGACGGATCGGTTCAATCCGCGGATCCTGCTGATGATCTATTACGGCCTGCGCGGGCTATCGCTGTTCTATCTGACGTCGACGGGGTTCGACTCGACCTCGCTGCTGCTCTTTGCGGTGTTCTACGGGCTCGACTGGATCGCGACGGTGCCGCCGACGGTGAAGCTGGCGGCTGATGCGTTCGGGCCGGCGCGGGCGACGCTGGTGTTCGGATGGATCTTTGCGGCGCACCAGCTGGGCGCTGGCTTTGCCGCCTATGGCGCGGGGTTCGTGCGCACCGAGCTTGGCTCGTATTCGCTGGCCTTCCAGGCGGCGGGCATCCTCTGCATCATCGCGTCGCTGGCCTTCATCAGCGGCAGCCGGCGCAGACCCGAGGCCGCAGCCGCCGCCGCATAAACACGCGGCCCAGACACGCGCATCAGACACGTGATACGGGAATTTTCCGTGCTGTGTCAGGGGGCGGTAAGCCTGTCCCCAGAAACCCCGCCGCAGAGCTTCAGCTGAAGGGTTGGCGGGCGCGGCTTTGGCCTGCAAAACAGGCGGGCAAAGTCTTGAGGGCCGGCCCGTGTCGAAGCTGTATTTC
>NZ_SDZL01000163.1 GCF_004210735.1 Brevundimonas sp. | reverse complement strand
TCTTCCAGCACGGACAGGAACCAGGCGAAGCCGGTGTCGCGCATGCGGTCGGGATGGAAGACGACGCCGATCTCGATGGGGGGCGTGGAGTGCGGCGGATCGAGGATCTGTATCTGATCCGTCAGGAATGCTTCGGCGGCTTTGCGAAGCGTGAGCGTGACATGGTCCGACTGGGCGGCCATGGCCATGGCGTGCATCGTGTCGGTGACGATCGTGCTGGCGCCTGCGATCTTGCGGCGGTTGTGACCGAGGCCGACGGCGGCGCGGGTGACGTCGCCGATTTCGCGGCCCTCATCGAAGAAGCGGCGGAGCTCGGGATATTCGAGGCTGGCGACGCGGTTGAACTTCTCGATGAGAATGTGCCGGGCGTCGCTGAGCATTTCCATGGTCAGCGGGGCATGGACGTCCGGGTGGCCGCGGCGGGCGATCCAGACCATGCGGTCGGAGATCAGCCGGCGGAATTCAAGGCGGCCGGTGGCGTTGGCGGCGATGCCGAAGATCATGTCGAGACGACCCTGCTGGACGTCTTCGGGGGACTGGTCCTCGATGCGGCGCAGGCGGATACGGACGCCGGGGGCGACACGGGCGAGATGCTCGATCACGCGCGGGAGAAGGACGAGGACCGGATAGGAGCCGGCGGCCAGGACGAATTCACGCTCGGCGGTGGCGGGGTCGAACTCCTCGCGGTGGAGGGCGTCGCGGAGGGTATCCATGGAACCGCGGACCCGGCGGCCTACGTCTATGGCGTAGGCGGTGGGGCTGAGGCCGCCGCCCCTGCGCTCGAAAAGCGGGTCGCCGAGGGCGGTGCGGAGACGGCCCAAGGCATGGCTGACGGCGGAGGGTGTGAGCGACAGTTCCTCGGCCGCGCGGGATACGCTGCGGTGATCCAGCAGCGCCAGAAGCACGCGGAACAGGTTTAGATCGAGGTTTTTGAACTGAACGGTATTCATGCTGCAGATGCACAGATATCATTTGGTTCAAACAACATGTCAACCTATCTCGTGTTGGATTGGGGAGAG
>NZ_SDZL01000162.1 GCF_004210735.1 Brevundimonas sp. | reverse complement strand
ACCGGGACCTTGTATTCCTCCCAGTTGCGCAGCAGCACGGCGCGCGCTTCCTGCGCCATGCGGCCGATGGGCTGGAGGAAGATCTTGTCGGGCAGGCGATAGTCGACGACGTCGCTTTCGGCGACCTGGCCGGCCGCGTCGGTGGCGCGGAGTTTCACTTTCAGGTCCATGCCGGCCCAGCGATGGCGCACGAGATCCTGGCTGTATTCGCCTTCCTCATCAGTGGGGGAGAGAGCGACGGTTTCGACTGGAACGAGGTCTTCGATCACGCCGGCGGTGGCGGGGATGTCCTTGCGGCCGAAGAAGACGAGTTCGAGTTTGTCGACGCCGTAGTCGTCGGCGACCTTGTATTTGAATTCGGTGCGATCGCCTTCGCCGAGCTTGGGCGGTTCGACGAAGGAGACGGTCGGCGTTACGTCATCGATGATGGTGAAGGGGAAGCTTGCGCGCGTGCCCCAGTAGTTCACCGCGATGTTCATCGGCTCTTTGACGATGACCCGGGCTTCGTAGGCGTTCTGGATGTCGGCCTGCGGATGCAGCGTGACGGCGCCGCCATCTGTGGGCGAGACGATGATCTGCGGCGCGCCGGGGCCGATGACGCGCAGGGTGACTTCCGAACCTTCGGGCGCCTTCGCGGCTTCGCCGCTGGTGAGCACGAAGGGGGCCAGGCCAGTGTAGACGGGCGGTGTGATCCACGCTTCGATCTTCAGCGTGTGAGCGCCGAACAGCGCCCCGAAATCCGGGAAGAGGCCGCGATAGAGACGGTCGGGCGCGGCGGCGTTGGCATAGAGGCCGGCGATGATGATGAGGGTGGGCGCAGCGAGGCGCAGATAGAGCGGGTCGGCCTGCTTCCATTGCGCGCGGACGTCGAGCTTACCGACGCGGGTTGCGAGCGCGGCCATTCGGTCGCGGTGTTCCTGCCAGAGCGTCCAGCCGGTGGTGTCGGGCTTGGCGGGGCGGTCGGTCCAGGTGGAAAGCGGGCGGCCTTCGATGGCGCTGTCGATGAGGTCGCGGGCTTCATCGT
>NZ_SDZL01000049.1 GCF_004210735.1 Brevundimonas sp. | reverse complement strand
CCATGAAACTCGACGGTTCGATCGCGGCGGTGGTGACGGGCGGGGCTTCGGGCCTGGGCGAGGGCACGGCGCGCGCGCTGGCGGCCCGGGGCGTGAGGGTCGCCCTGTTCGACCTGAACGAGGAGCGCGGCGAGGAGATCGCCCGGGAAATCGGCGGCGTCTTCTGCAAGGTGGACGTGACCTCGGACGAGGATGTGGCCGCCGGCTTCGCCAAGGCGCGCGCCGCCCACGGGCAGGAACGTCTGACCGTCAACTGCGCCGGTATCGCCACGGGCCAGAAGACCGTCAGCCGCAAGCGCGACACCGGCGAAATCCGCGCGCACGACATGGCCAGCTTCGAGCGCACCGTGCGCATCAACCTGTTCGGCACCTTCCGCGTGCTGTCGCAATCGGCGCTGGGCATGGTCCAGGCCGAGCCGATGGCCGACGGCGAGCGCGGTCTGATCGTCAACACCGCCAGCGTCGCGGCCCAGGACGGCCAGATCGGCCAGGCGGCCTATTCGGCGTCCAAGGGCGGCGTTTACGCCATGACCCTGCCGGTCGCGCGTGATCTGGCCCAGGACGGGGTGCGGGTGAACACCATCCTGCCCGGCATCATGTGGACGCCGATGATGGCGGGCATGGATCAGAAGATTCAGGACGCCCTGGCCGCCGCCATCCCCTTCCCCAGCCGTCTGGGCACGCCCGCCGACTATGCGTCGCTGGCCCTTCATCTGGCCGAGAACGTCTATATCAACGGCGAGTGCATCCGCCTGGATGGGGCTATCAGGCTGGCGCCACGCTGACGCGTGGGGGCGCTACGCTCGCGACGCGGTCGCTCGCTGCTTGAGCGCGTTTTGGGAGCCATGCTCGCGGGACGCTCGTGCACGACTTGAGCGTGGAATCGGGCCTCAAGTAGCGCAAAGCGCGGTAGGCCCAAAAAAGACACTTGCGGGGCGGCGGAAGCATCCGCTATACGCCCCCTCCTCGACACGGGGCGGCGGCAAGTCGCTCCACGGAGTGCGGGCGTAGCTCAGGGGTAGAGCATCACCTTGCCAAGGTGAGGGTCGGGCGTTCGAATCGCCTCGCCCGCTCCAGTCGAAGCGCAGAAAACGGGGTCCGGCCGCAAGGTCGGGCCCCGTTTCGCTTTCCGCCCTCCGCCGCATCTTCGTCGCACACGATTGCCTTCACAGCCGCGCCCGAAACACCCTTCGCCGCAATCCGATGATTGAAAGAGGCGGCGGCTGTGAGAACCCTGATTTCGGCGACAGGTCTGGCGCTTGCGCTGACTGTGATCCTGTCGGCTTGCGATAATCCGGCCGGGGCGGTCAAGGCGGCGGCCCAGACGACCCAGAACCTTGTCCGGCCAGGGCTGGGTGAGGATCCCGGCGCACCTGAGGTGACGTCCTTCACCCTCCCCGAGGGTGTCCGTCTGGCCGGAACAATCCGTGGCGCCGATGAAGTCTCCGGCCTGTGCGAGAATACGGACGCAGAGGGCCACGGATCGGGCGTCTATGTCCGCATCTGCGTGCCGCTGGAGAATCTGACCGGCGGTCCGGTTCAGATTGAGTTCCCGGCGGGCTTGGTCGTCGTTGCAACCTCCGAAGGACGCGCACAAAACGGGCTGTTGATCGAGCGCACTTTGCTGACCTTGCCGCCGACCGTGCGCGGCGGCGGTGGATGTCGTCGCCCGGAAGAAGACGCGCAGCAGGCCACCAGCCGTCAGGACAAGGCGGACGACCCCTGCGCCCACATCGTGCCGCTCTACCTTTATTGCCTGAACGAGGAGCGCGACCCCTCGAACCCCTACATCACCTACGCCATCGCGGGGGTGACCACCGATCGCGCGCTGCAGGAGGTCCTGCGCCTGCTGGAAGGCAGGAAGGTCTCGGATATCGAACACGTGTCGGCGGTGCAAAACGCGCTTTACAGCATCACCGAGAGACGCGGCGTGACGCGCGAGGACATCAGCCTGATCAACCGGATCCCCAAGGCCTAGGCCGTCCGACGACCTATTGCAGGCCCAGCGCCCGCTTCACCTCGCGCCAGTCGACGATCTTGTAATTCTGCTGGCCGGGGTTGGGGGTGTCGGTGTCGTCGTGGAAGGCGATGGCGCCTTGCGGCCACGGGCCGATCGGGCCGCTCCAGGCGTCCAGGCCGTCGGTGTGGGTGACGCCGTCGATGTCGGCGCCGCTGGTCGCCTTGCCGTCCACGATGGCGAAGCGGCCGACATAGTCGTAGGTCGTGGCCGCGCCCTGGCCGACGATGCGCCACACCGGATAGGTGCTGTCGCCCTGGCTGGAGACGATCAGATATTTGCCCGCCCCGTCGCGCATGATGCTCATGCCCTCGGTGTCGTCGGTCAGGCGGACGCCGTCGACGGCGTAAACCTGGGTCGGGGTCGCGGCGGCGGCCGGATCGAAGTCGAAGCGCCAGACGCCGACGTCCTCTTCCCCGACATACAGCTGGTCGGCGGCGTCATCGACAACGCAGCCTTCCGTCTGGGTGCCCAGTTTCAGCCGGCGCTCGACCACGCCGACCGGGCCGTTTGAGCCGACGGTGACGCGGATCTGGTGGATGTCGCCGTTCTTGTTGTTCGGCACGACATAGAAGGCGTCGCCGCGGCGACCCATGCAGAAGCCATAGGGCTCGCCCATGTCGGTCGGGATGAAGCCCCAGCGACGGATATCCAGGGTGTCGGGGTCCATCAGCCAGGTCATGACGCCGAACCGGTCCCGCTCGGCGGCAGCGACCAGCACCATCGGCTTGCCGTCCAGGACGAAGCCGTCGCGCACGTCGACATTGTTCATCGGCCCATCGGGAAAGAACTGACGCACCGTCCCGTCCAGGGCGTGGACATACAGGCCGTCGGACTTGTCGGTGCCGAACAGCACGGCGCGCGAGGGATCGCGGGGATCGGCCCAGAAGGCGGGATCGTCGGCGTCGACCGTGGGGTCGGTGGTCACCACCGTCTCGACCGCGGCGACCACCGGTTTGGCCGGATCGCCCAGGGCCAGGACGCCCTGCGGAATCTCGACCTCGGCCGTGGCGCAGGCCGCCAGCGACAGCGCGACAAGGGCGGCGCCCGCCATGGATTTCATACGCGTGCGGATCATTGGAGGGCCCCCATCGGCTGTCGCCGGGAATAGTGTCTGGCCGGCGCGAGACCACGGCCCCGGCATAAGGTCAACGACGGTTCCTTGATCGATTTCGGACGCCGGAATGACGGATCGTCAGGGTCGGGATCAATCGTCTCGTATCAGTCCCAAATCCTGCAAACGCTCTTCGTCAAAGCGTCGCGGTCGCGTCGCGCGGCGCCGGTAGCAGCCGTTTCCCGAGAGCTGCGGACCATCGTCCAGCGGCCGTCGGGGATGACTGAAATGAAACTGGGCCTTCTTCTGGGCGCCGCCGTTGCGCCGCTCACCTTCGCCATGGCCGCCCACGCCAACGTGCGCGCCGAAACCGCGCCGGCCGCCATCGTTGCGCCGGCGGGCGACAGCCTGATCGGCCGCGTTGTGGGCGCCAATGGCGCGCCGCTGCCGGGCGCCGAGATCATCGTGCGCGGCACCGGCCGCCGCGCGGTGTCGAACACCCAGGGCGAGTTCAGCTTGCCGGGCGTGTCCGGCGACGTGATGCTGGACGTCCGCTATATCGGCCTGCCGAGCGCCAGCCAGTCGGTTTCGGTCGCGCCGGGCCTCCTGACCTCGGTCACCGTCATCCTTGGCTCCGGGGCGACCACGACGGTCGATGACGTCATCGTCACCGGCGTGATCACCGAAGGCGTCGCCCGTTCGCTGAACCAGCAGAAGAACGCCGACGGCACGATCAACGTCCTGTCGGCCGACGCCATCGGCCGCTACCCCGACCCGAACGTGGCCGAGTCGCTGCAGCGCGTGGCCGGCATCGCCATCCAGCGCGATCAGGGCGAGGGCCGCTACATCAACGTGCGCGGCGCGCCGTCGGCCTTCACCGCCGTGTCGGTGGACGGCGTGACCGTGCCGGCCGTCGATCCGGGCACGCGCGCGGTGGATCTGGACACCCTGCCGTCGGACATCGTCTCGACGGTCGAGATATCCAAGACCCTGCTGCCCGGCCAGGACGCTGACTCGATCGCCGGCGCCGTGAACATCACCACCCGCTCGGCCTTCGATGATCGCCGTCTGGCGACCAGCGGCTACGGCGGCGGCAGCTATAACGACTACGGCGGCGAGGATATCCGCGCCGGCGCCACCGTCTCGAACGTGTTCGGCCCGAACGAGACCGTCGGCGGCCTGTTGTCGGTCAGCTATTCCCGGACCAACCGTCGCCCCGAGAACATCGAGGCCGGCTGGACCAAGATGGAGACTCCGGACGGCGACGAGGTGTTCGCCCTCGAGGAAGCGCTGTTCAAGGACTATGACACCGAGCGCACTCGCCAGGCCGTGACCGGCGCCCTGGAGTTCCGTCCGTCGAACAATCTGCGCGCCTGGGTCCGCGGCTCGTACGCCGAGTTCAAGGACGACGAGTACCGCAACCAGCTGCTGATGACCTTTGACGAGGGGTCGCTCCAGAACGGCGCCACCGACCGGTCGGCGACCTTTGAGGACGTGACCGTGGGCCGTCAGTTGCGCCACCGGACCCAGGTCAACGAGATCCTGACCCTGGCCGTTGGCGGCGAACGCATCTTCGCCAACGGCGCGGTGCTGGACGCCACCCTGTCGATGGCTGACAGCAGCCAGACCTATCCGAACCGCAACGAACTGCTGTTCCAGACCGAACTGGCTGAGGTCAGCTACGACTTCAGCGGCGACCACTATCAGCCGTTCTATTCGGTCTTCGCCACCGGCGAACACCTGGACGCATCAGGCTATGCGTTCCGCGAGAACGTCTTCCGCTCAAACACGACCGATCAGGAAGAGGTCACCTTCCAGACCAATCTGGAACTGCCCACCACCTTCGGCGGCCGCGACGTGACGTGGAAGTTCGGCGGCAAATACCGCACCCGCGACGTGACGGCGGACGAAGAGCGCCTGCGTGGCCGCGGCGGCGCCAACGCCCCGGCCGAATCCTTCGCCGACCTGCTGACGGACGAGGAGTCGAAGAACTACGACTATCTGCTGGGCTACAAGTTTAACAACGGCATGGTCGACGACTATTTCAGCCGCTTCCGCGCCACCTCGAGCCGCCGCATGCCGGACTCGGTCGTGGCCGACTATCAGGCCCAGGAAGATGTGCTGGCCGCCTATGGTCAAGCCCGCTTTGATATCGGTGCGACCAACGTCGTCGTCGGCCTGCGCGTCGAACAGACCCGGTTTGACGGCTCGGCCCCGACCTATGCGATCGACGAGAACGAGGACGAGGTTTACGCGACCGCGACGGTCAGCCGTGACGACACGGAGTTCTTCCCCAACCTGACGGTTCGCCACAGCTTCTCGGACAATCTGATCGGTCGCTTCGCCCTGACGCGCTCGATCTCGCGCCCGGAGTTCAGCCAGATCGTTCCGCGCCGGGTCGAGGAATCGGACAACACCGCCAACGAGGTCTCGTACGAGATCGGCAATCCGGACCTGCAGCCGACCCTGTCCAACAACATTGACGCGGGCCTGGAATACTACTTCGCCTCGCTGGGCGTGATCTCGGCCAACGTCTTCTACAAGGATCTGAGCGACTACCGCTATGTCCTGAAGTACGAGGACGAGGTGACCATCGGCGCCGACGTGTTCGACGCCGAGTTTGAAACCCCGATCAACGCTCCGGACGGCCACATCGCGGGTCTGGAGCTGAACTGGCAGCAGAAGTTCACCTTCCTGCCGGGCTGGGCCTCGAACTTCGGCGTGTTCGCCAACTACACCCTGACAGAAGCCGAGATCGAGACGGCCCAGGCCTATGGGGGGCGCAGCACCTTCGCCCTGCCGGGTCAGTCGGACACCAACTACAACGTCGCCGTCTTCTACGAGAACGCCGGCCTCAGCGCCCGCCTGTCGTACACCAAGCGCAGCGACTATCTGGAAGAGATCAACGCCGACGACGCGGACTTCGACCTGTATGTCGAAGGGCGCGAGCAGCTGGACTTCACCGCCAGCTACGATTTCGGCAACGGGATCGAGGCCTTCACCGAGGCCAAGAACCTGACCAACTCGGCCGGCACCCGCTACTACGGCTCGCGCGAGCGGACTTATGAGTACGAGAAGTTCGGTTACAACGTCTTCTTCGGCCTGCGCTTCAAGATGTAAGGCCGCGCGCAAGCCGCGAGCGACCGCGTCGCGAGTATGGCGCACCAGGAGACACCGGGGGCCGGGCGATATCGTCCGGCCCCTTTTCTTCGCCTGAGGCGCGAAGCGGCGCCCGTCAGGCTCGCCTCTTGCAAACTGTCCCGTGACGAGTGGCGACGGCGCCAAAGCGGGACAGGTCCGAGATGTTTCTGGAAGGCGAAGTGAACTGGGTGCTGGTTCTGGGCGTGATCGCGGCGGTCAGCGTCGTGATCGCCCTGATCGCCCTGTGGTTCGCGATCACCGGTCGCGTTCAGCGCGTCAGCGCCAGCGACCAGCTGGATCTGGTGCAAAAGGTGGCCTCGGCTGCGGACAAGCGGCTGTTCCAGACGCTGAACGCCATTCCGGTGGCGCTGGTCGAAACCGACAAGAACGGGAAATTCGTCTTCGCCAATCGCGCCGCGCACCAGTTGCTGGGCCGTCGCGACGCCGAGCTGATCGGCCTGCGTTTCCATTCGGCGACCTGGGGGGTGACCTATCCCGACGGGCGCGCCATTCCGCCGGATCTGCTGCCCAGCGCCCGAGCCCTGCGGGGCCAGACGGTGAAGGGATTCCAGCACCTGATGGCCAACCCGGCGACCCGCCGCAAGATGCTGGTTTCGGTCACCGCCATGCCGATCGAGAACGATCTGGGCGAGATCACCGGCTCGACCGCCGCCATCGTTGAGATCGAGGGCCTGACCACGCCCGAGGCGCTGCAGCCGACCTTTGAGGCTGCGCCCGAACCTGTCGTCGCAACCGATGGTCTGACCCGCCGGGTGTTCGAGGCCGCGTCCAGCGCCCTGATCGTCGTCGACGCCGGGGGCCGGGTGCGCGAGGCCAATCGCACCACCCTGATCCTGCTGGGCGCAGAGACCGCGCCCGTGGACGCCGACTTCGCCGACCTGTTCGTGCCGGAAGCCGAGCGCGCCGAAGCGCGTCAGGCCCTGCGCGCCGCTTTGAACGCCCCCGCGGGCGAAGCCGCGCCCCTGATCGCCGCCTTCGGCCCCGAAGGCGCGGTGCGCTGGAGCCTGCTGCCGCTGGCCGGACCGGACGGCGTGCCCGACGCCCTGCTGCTGGCGGGCGAACGGCATGAGGCCGAGGCTGCGATTTCGGCCGCTTCGACGGTGACCGAGATCCTGACCATCGACGCCCTGGTGCAGGAAGCGCAGCATCAGGCCCTGACTGCCCGCGCCGAGGCCGAGGCCGCGCGCCAGCTGGCCGCCCGGATCGAGGCTGAGGCCCGCGCCGAGATCGAGGCGTCGCGTCGGTTGGAGAACGTCGGCCGCCTGACCGGCGGCGTGGCGCACGATTTCAACGCCCTGCTGGGGGTGATGACCAGCGCGCTGGACATGATGCTGAAACAGGCCGAGGACCCCTCGCGCGTTCGCCGTCTGGGCCAGGCCGCCCTGGCTGCGGGCCAGCGGGGCGAGGTGCTGACCCGGCGCCTGACCGCCTTCGCCCAGGGCGAGGACGGTTCGGGTCTGCAGGTGATGGACCTGTCCGTGCTGCTGCGCGGGCTGGAGACGCGGCTGCGCGCCGACCTGCCCGCCGGTCTGGACCTGATGGTCGAGGCGCCGCATCAGCCCTGTCCGGCGCGGATCGACCCCGTCGCCTTTGACGGGGCCGTGCGGGCCTTGGTCGCCAACGCCTTCGAGGCGGTGGGCCCCGGCGGCTCGGTCGCCGTGCGGCTGGATCGCCTCGCCGAGGGCGGGCTGCGCCTGTCGGTGCGCGACAACGGGCCGGGCATGGATCGCGAACTGGTGGCGCGCGCCATCGAACCTTTCTTCACCACCAAGCCCAGCGCGGCGGGCCTGGGCCTGTCGCAAGCCTATGCCTTTGCGCGGCAGGCAGGCGGGCGTCTGTCGATCGACAGCGGCCCGGCCGAGGGCGCCGAGGTGTCGATCCTGTTGCCCGAGGCGGCCTGATCCCGCGTCGGGCGAACGTCTATCGACGTTCGTCGATCGCGTGTAGCCTGTCCCAAAATGGGAGAGGCGTCATGAAGCTGCTGCGTGGAATCCTGGTGCTGGCCATCCTCGCCTATGCCGGCTGGCTGGCTTGGCCGCTGGTGTCGCCCTTCCTTGAGCCGCTGATTGGCGGCGCCTCGCCCGAAATGGCCTCGATGCGGGGCGGGGCCGATCTGGCGTTCGACGGTCCCGGCCTGCCCGGCGCGGCGCTGTGGATCGGGGCTGTGGCCCTGTATTTCATCTCGGCCCTGATGCTGGGCGCGGGCAACCCCAAGGCGGCGATCGCCTATTTCCTGGGCTTCCTGGCCGATGCTGCGGTCAAGCTGGCGCTGGCAGGTGGCGGCGGCGACGACGCGGCGCGCTCGGCGGACATCACCACCTTTGGCGCGGAGGCTGCGCCGTTCACGGCTGGGCCCGATCCGGTGTGGCTGGCGCTGGGCGCGCTGTTCTTGGTGGGCCTGCTGGTGGTGCTGACGCTGCGGCGCCGTCGGCGGACCCGCGTGCCGGGGCAATTGGCCGCCTGAAGGCCGCCGCCTATATAGTGGAGACTGGTCGGCCGCACGGTTGACCGGGGCCGGACGCGCGCTAGTGTCCGGCCGCGATCCTCCCCCGCGCCCGCCGGGCGCCTGCTCACCAAGGTTCTACCGATGGCCGACGCCGCCCCCGCCTCTTCCTATGATGTCGTGATCATCGGCGGCGGCCCGGGCGGGTACAACGCCGCCATTCGCGCCGGTCAGCTGGGCCTGAAGGCCGCCGTGATCGAGATGCGCGGGACGCTGGGCGGCACCTGCCTGAATGTCGGCTGCATGCCGTCCAAGGCCCTGCTGCACGCCTCGGAGCTGTATGAGGCCGCCAATACCGAATTCGCCGGCATCGGCATCGAGGTGAAGCCGAAGCTGAACCTTGAGCAGATGCACAAGGCCAAGGACGAGAGCGTCGGCGCCCTGACCAAGGGCATCGAGTTCCTGATGAAGAAGAACAAGGTCGACTGGCTGAAGGGCAAGGGCCGTATCGCGGGACCGAACAAGGTCGAGGTTGAGGGCGCCGACGGGTCGAAGACGACC
The DNA here is from genome assembly GCF_004210735.1 of Brevundimonas sp. Lineage (GTDB taxonomy): Bacteria > Pseudomonadota > Alphaproteobacteria > Caulobacterales > Caulobacteraceae > Brevundimonas. Next base: position 11,349 of record NZ_SDZL01000049.1, on the reverse strand, counting down.
TATGACGCCAGGAACATCATTATCGCCACGGGCTCTGAGCCCACCCCCCTGCCGGGCGTCGCCTTCGAGGACGGCAAGGTGATCGACAGCACCGGCGCCCTGTTCCTGCCCAGGGTGCCCAAGCACCTGATCGTCATCGGCGCGGGCGTGATCGGGCTGGAGCTGGGCTCCGTCTGGCGCCGTCTGGGCGCCCAGGTGACGGTGGTCGAATTCCTGGACAAGGTCGGCGCCGGCATGGACGCCGAGGTCGCCACCGCCTTCCAGCGCGGCCTGACCAAACAGGGCATGACCTTCCGTATGGGGACCAAGGTCACGGGCGCCAAGCCGGGCAAGGACGGCGTCGAGCTGACCCTTGAACCCGCCGCCGGCGGCGCCGCCGAGACGCTCAAGGGTGACGTGGTGCTGGTGGCCATCGGCCGCCGTCCCTACACCGCCGGTCTGGGCCTGGAGACGGTCGGGATCGAGACCGACAAGCGCGGCGTCATCCCCAACGACCACTTCAAGACCACGGCGCCGGGCGTCTGGGTCATCGGCGACGTGACCTATGGCCCGATGTTGGCGCACAAGGCGGAAGAGGACGCCGTGGCGGTGATCGAACTGATCGCGGGCAAGCCGGGTCACGTCGATTACGACCTGGTCCCCTCGGTCATCTACACCGGGCCGGAAGTCGCCTGGGTCGGCAAGACCGAGGAGCAGCTGAAGGCCGCGGGCGTCGCCTTCAAGAAGGGCAAATTCCCCTTTGCCGCCAACAGCCGCGCCAAGATCAACCACGAGACCGAGGGCTTCGTGAAGGTGCTGGCCGACGCCGCGACCGACAAGGTGCTGGGCGTCCACATCTATGGTCCCCAGGCCGGCGAGCTGATCGGCGAGGCCTGCATGACCATGGCCTTCGGCGGCGCGTCGGAAGACATCGCCCGCACCTGCCACCCCCACCCGACCCGCTCCGAAGCCGTACGCCAGGCGGCCATGGGCGTCGAAGGCTGGACCATGCAGGCGTAGGCTCCGGGCCCCTCAGCCCGACCGCATCGGCGCGCTCCGCAAGGGGGCGCGCCGTTTTCGTTTCCGGGATTGCCGAAACTTAACTTGATGCGGTGGGGGCGGAGCCTCAGCCTCCCGCTGTTCCAGCGAGGGACGCGTGAGACGTTGAGGGGCAGGATGCGACGAAGACTATGGATTACGGCGGTTATGGGCGCCGTCATGGGGTCGGCGGCAGCGGCGCAGGATTATCAGCCCGCCTTTCATCCCGATCGATTGAAGGGGCCTCCGGCCGGCGCCCTCAACGAGGTGCTGGTGCTCGGCTCGCCGCACCTTTCCGCCCTGCCGTCGGCCTTCGAGCCTGAGCATGTCCAGCCGCTGCTGGGCCGGCTGGAGACCTGGCGGCCGACCGCCATCTCGGTCGAAAACCTGTCGGGCCTGCAATGCGACGGTATGCGGCGCCAACCGACCCGCTACGCTTCGACGATCAAGAGCTATTGCTACGATCCCGCTGCGGCGGGCGAGGCCGCCGGGCTGGACGTGCCCGCCGCCAACGTCGAGGTCGAACGCCTGTTGGCGGCGTGGCCGGAGGCGCCGTCGGCGGCCGAACGCCGTCGTCTGGCTCTGCTCTTCCTTGCCGCTGGCGAGCGGCCCTCGGCCGTGGTGCAGTGGCTGCGTCTGCCCGAAGCCGAGCGTCTGGCGCAGGACGGTCTGACCGAGGAACTGGTCGAAGGCTTGAACCGTCGCATGGTCCAACGCAACGAGACCGAACTGGTCGCAGCCGCCCTGGCGGCGCGTCTGGGGCTGGAACGGCTGTGGGCGGTGGATGACCATACTGCCTCCTCCGACATCTCGTCTGAAGAGGAGCAGGCCTACGGCGCGGCCATCATGGGGGCCTGGAACAACCCCCATTCGAGAGCACGCAAGGAGGCGGCGGCAGCGTTGTTCGCCAGGTTGGATCAACCGGACGGATTGCTGGAGGTCTATCGCGCCTACAATCATCCTGCCGAGGCGATAGCCGCCTATCGCTCCGACTTCGGCGCGACGCATGTCGAGCCTTCGCCGGAAGCGTTCGGGCGGCGCTACCTCGGCTATTGGGAGACCCGCAACCTGCGCATGGTCGCCAACATCCGCGACGTGCTGGGCCGCTATCCGGGCACGCGGATGCTGACCATCGTCGGCGCCTCGCACAAGGGCTACTACGAGGCCTATCTGAACCAGATGCATGACGTGCGGCTGGTCAGTTCGGACGTGGTGCTGCGCTAGGCCCCGACGCAGAACGTCTCGCGGTCGGGGGCTAGCGATCCCGACAGCGCGCGACCATGTCCTCACCGAACCTCCTCACGGCATCAGATACCGACATGGACCTGCAACTCACCGGTAAGCGCGCCCTGATCTGCGGCGGCTCCAGCGGTCTGGGGCGGGCCGTAGCGACGGCGCTGGTGGCCGAGGGGGCGGATGTCGCCCTGCTGTCGCGGGACGCGGCGAAGCTGCGGGCCGTGGCGGATGAGTTGAACGCCATGGGGTCGGGCCGGGTGGTGATCGCGCCAGCCGATCTGGCCGATCACGCGGCGCTGCTGAAGGCGGTGAATGGGGCGGAAGAGGCGTTGGGCGGGCCGATCCAGATCCTGTTGAACAACACGGGCGGCCCGCCGCCGTCGGGCGTGGTCGGGCTGGATCCCGACCTGTGGCGCGAACAGTTCGAGGCTATGGTGCTGTCGGTGTTTCGGCTGACGGACCGGGTGCTGCCGGGGATGCGGGCCATGGGCTGGGGGCGGATCATCAATGTCGCCTCCATCACTGTGATCGAGCCGTCGGCCAGCCTGGGCGTGTCCAACACCCTGCGCGCTTCGGTCGCCGCCTGGGCCAAGACGCTGGCGGGCGAGGTTGCCGCCAACGGGGTGACGGTCAACACCCTGTTGCCCGGCCGGATCGACACGCCGCGCATCGAACGGCTGGACGCCGCCCGCGCCGCCGCACGCGGCCAGACGCCGCAAGAGGCCCGGGCCGAGTCGGTGAAAGATATTCCCGCCGGCCGCATCGGCGCGCCGGAAGAGTTCGGCGCCGTGGCCGCCTTTCTGGCCAGTCCGTTGGCGGCCTATGTCACGGGCTCACTGATCCGGGTGGATGGCGGGGCGGTGCGGGCGATCTAGCCCTTGGGGTGGGCGTCGGCGTAGGCGGCCAGCAGGTGGGCGGCGTCGACGGCGGTGTATTTCTGGGTCGTGGACAGACTGGCGTGGCCCAGCAGTTCCTGGATCGAGCGCAGGTCGGCGCCGGCGCCCAGCAGATGGGTCGCGAAACTGTGCCGCAGGGCGTGCGGCGTGGTCGAGGCGGGCAGGCCCAGGCGTCCGCGCAGCCGCTGCACCGTCGCCTGGACGTGGCGCGGGCTCAGCGGCCCGCCGCGCCGGGCGCGAAACAGGGCGTCGTCCGCCGTCAGCACAAAGGGCTGGACCGCCAGATAGGCCTCGATCGCCTCGCGCACCTGCGGCAGGACGGGGACGATCCGCGTCTTGCCGCCCTTGCCGGTGATGCGCAGCGTCTCGGGCAGGGGGGCGTCGGCGCGTTTCAGCGACAGCCCCTCGGAAATCCGCAGGCCGCAGCCGTAGAGCAGGGTCAGGACGGCGCGGTCGCGGGCCGCCTCCCACGGCTCCAGGTCGGGGTCGGCCTGGGGCTCATGCAGCAGGCCGCGCGCCTGATCCTCGGTCACCGGGCGGGGCAGGGAGGGCTTGATGCGCGGTCCGCGCACCAGCGCTAATTGCGGCGCGGCGACGCCGAGACGCTGATCGACGAAGCCGTGGAACGAGCGGATGGCCGACAGGGTCTGCGACAGGGAGCGGGCGTTCAGCGGCCGGTCGCCGCCGCGCCGCTCGGCCAGGTGGGCGCGGACTTCGGCGGCGGTGACGGTTCCCAGATCGGCTGCCGTCTGCGGCTCGCCGCGATGGGTCTGCAGGAAGGTCAGATACAGGCGGCCGATATGGCCATAGGCCTCCAGCGTCCGGGGCGACAGGCGACGTTCGTGCGCCAGATGCTCCAGCCAGGCGGCGAGGGCCTGATCAGTCGTCAGTTCAGAATGGGCCATCGCTCGGCCGTGCGCTCGACGACCCGAGCCAGGAAGGCCACCAGTTCGCAGCCCATGTTGGGAGTGAAGCCGTCAACCTCGGGCGAGCCGAAGGCGCACAGGGCGTGACGGACCTCGCCGTCGGCGCCCGGATGCGGCGCCATGCGAATCAGGGCCACGGATTTCACCTGATCCTCGGCCGCGCCGAACAGATCCAGCCCGTCGAAATTCTGGCCCAGCCACGACAGGCCGTGCTGACCCAGCCAGCGATCGACGCCGCCGGGCTCCAGCCCCTTCCAGCCGAAGGGGACGCCGCCGGGCTTTTCGATCGCCAGGGCGGCGCCGGCCAGGCCGAAGCGGGCCTGGGCCAGGGCGTCCAGGCGGCGCGACAGGTCGGAATGGTTGCGCGCCTCCATCAGGTCCAGCGCCGCGACGTGCGTCTGGGTCTGGGCGGCGAAATTGGCGCGGGCGACGGCTTCGATCTGCTTGCGCGTCGTGGCCTCGCGCTCGGCGGCGGCCTCCAGCCGGGTCAGGGCGGCCTTGCCGAAGTCGACGACATTCGGCCCGGCGCCGGTCAGGCCCAGCTCGCCCAGCAGCGACCGGTCACCGGTCAGCAGTTCGGGATGGGCCTGCAGCCACAGTCGCACCTCGGGCCAATGCAGTTCGGCCGGGGCGGCTTCGGAAAGGTCCAGCGACTGACTCAAGCGGACCTCTCCAAAGGGTCGACGTTACAGGATCGACTGACCGGTCTTGCCCCAGTCCGCCAGGAAGGCATCAAGACCCTTGTCGGTTAACGGGTGCTTGACCAGCGCCTTGAAGGTGTCGGCCGGCAGGGTCGCCGCATCGGCGCCGGCCAGGGCCGCGGCCGAGACATGGTCGGGATTGCGCAGGGACGCGGCCAGGATTTCGGTGTCGAAGCCGTGGATGTCGTACAGGGCGCGGATTTCCTCCAGCAGGCCCACGCCGTCGGCGCCGACGTCTTCCAGGCGACCGACGAAGGGCGAGATGAAGGTGGCGCCGGCCTTGGCCGCCAGCATGGCCTGGGCGGCCGAGAAGCACAGGGTGACGTTGGTCTTGATTCCCTTATCGGCAAAGGCGCGCGCGGCGCGCAGCCCGTCCCAGGTCAGGGGCAGTTTGACGACCACGTTCGGAGCGATGGCGGCCAGCTTGTCGCCTTCCTTGACCATGGTTTCGAAGTCGGTCGCCACGGCCTCGGCGGAAATCGGCCCCTCGACGAGGGCGCAAATCTCGGCGATGACCTCGGCGATGTTCCGACCCGACTTGGCGATCAGCGACGGATTGGTGGTGACGCCGTCCACCATCCCGGTGGGCAGCAGGTCCTTGATGACGGCGGTGTCGGCGGTGTCGAGAAAGAGTTTCATGACCCGGCTTCTACTCCGGGAGGGCGCGCGGTGAAAGTCGCCTCGGTCCTCATTCCCCTGCCTGTGGCCGAAGCCTTCGATTATGAGGTTCCGGAGGCGCTGGCCGTAGTGCGCGGTGATCAGGTGGCCGTGCCGCTGGGGCCGCGCCTGATTCGGGGCGTCGTCGCGGAAACCTTCGAGACGACCGGATCGAACCGGCGGCTGAAGGCGATCGACAGCGTGCTGGCCGATCCGCGCCTGCCTGAGAACACCGTCGCCTTCGTCGAATGGGCCGCGCGCTGGACGTTGAGCGCGCCGGGCGAGATGGCGTCCACCGCCCTGAAGGGCCTGCGCGCGCCGCGGCCCCGCCCCGAACGGCGGGTGGCGCGGGTCGAGGGACGGACGCCCGCGCGGCCGACGGCGGCGCGCACGGCGGTGCTGGAGGCGCTGGGCGCGCGGTCCATGCCCGGCCCCGATCTGGCGCGGGCGGCCGGGGTGTCGTCGGGCGTCATCAAGGGCCTGATCGACGAGGGCGTGCTGGCGGTCGTCGAGATCGAGGCGGTCGCCGCCTTCGATCCGCCGGACCCCGATCATGCGCCCGCGACCCTGAACGCGGACCAGGCCGCCTCGGCGGCGGCGGTCGCGGACGCGGTGCTCAAGGGCGGTTTCGCGCCCTTCCTGCTGGACGGGGTGACGGGGTCGGGCAAGACCGAGGCCTATCTGGAGGCGGCGGCGCGGGCGTTGCGGGCCGATCCGGCGGCGCAGGTGCTGATCCTGCTGCCGGAAATCGCCCTGACCCAGGCGTTGATCGAGCGGATCACAACCCGCTTTGGCGCGGCCCCGGCCGAATGGCATTCGGGCGTCGCCCCACCGCGCCGGCGACAGGTGTGGGAGGCGGTGGTCGCGGGCCGCTGCAACATCGTGGTCGGCGCCCGCTCGGCCCTGTTCCTGCCCTATGCCAACCTGCGCCTGATCGTGGTGGACGAGGAACACGACGGCTCGTTCAAGCAGGAAGAAGGACTTGTCTATCACGGCCGCGATCTGGCCGTGGCGCGGGCGCGGATCGAGGGGGCGACGGTGGTTCTGGCCTCGGCCACGCCGTCGCTGGAGACGCTGTGGAACGCGCATCAGGGACGCTACGGCTGGCTGCGGCTTGTGGCGCGGCATGGGGCGGCGGTACTGCCACGCATCGACCTGCTGGACCTGCGCGAGAGCCCGCCGGACCCCCAGACCTGGCTGTCCCAGCCGTTGCGGGACGCCGTCGGCGAGACGCTGGCGGCGGGCGAGCAGAGCCTGCTGTTCCTGAACCGGCGGGGCTATGCGCCGGTGGTGCTGTGCCGGGCCTGCGGGCACCGGCTGACGGCGCCGGACACCGACAGCTGGCTGGTCGAGCATCGCTACACCGGGCGGCTGGTGTGCCACCTGACCGGCTTTTCGATGGTGCGGCCCAAGCACTGCCCGTCGTGCGGGGCCGAGGATTCGCTGGTCTCGGTCGGCCCCGGCGTCGAACGGGTCGAGGAGGAGGTGCGCCAGCTGTTCCCGCAGGCGCGCACCGCCGTATTCAGCTCGGACACCGTGCCGGACGGCAAGTCCGCCCGGGCTTTGATCCAGTCGATGGCCGACGGCGAGATCGATATTCTGGTGGCCACCCAGGCGGCGGCGAAGGGGCACAACTTCCCGCGCCTGACGCTGGTCGGGGTGGTTGACGCTGATCTGGGCTTGCGGGGAGGCGATCTGCGCGCGGCCGAGCGGACGTTCCAGTTGTTGACCCAGGCGACGGGCCGGGCGGGGCGGGCGGATCGGCCGGGTAGGGCGCTGCTGCAGACCTGGACGCCCGAGCATCCGGTCCTGCAGGCGCTGGCGGCCGGCGACCGCGACGCCTTCGTCGAGGCCGAGATGGCCGAGCGGCAGGCGGCGTCCCTGCCCCCCTATGGCCGTCTGGCGGCGCTGATCCTGTCCAGCGAGAACGCGGCGGCAGTTGAGAAAACGGCCCAGGCCCTGGCCGCGAACGTACCCAACGCCGAACGGCTGGAGGTCTATGGCCCGGCCGACGCGCCGCTGGCGCTGGTGCGCGGGCGGCGGCGCAAGCGGCTGTTGATCCGGGCCGACCGCGACGTGGATCTGCAGGGCTTCCTGCGGGCCTGGCTGGCGCGGGTGAAGGTCCCGGCTTCGGTGCGCCTGACCGTGGATGTGGACCCGTATAGCTTCTTGTAAGCGCGCTAACGTTCGCGGCGCGGCGGCTCGCTGCTTGAGCGCAACGCGGAGAAAGTAGTCTCGGCCGGCAGCGGCAAAGAAAAAGCGCCCCGGTCTTCACCGAGGCGCTTCATCAGTTCAGTCTGGCATGAGGATCAGACGCCGGGTTCAGCGGTCTCGGCCTTGTTCAGGGCGCGCCGGGCGGCCTCTTCGGCCTGGTTCTTTTTGATCTGGGCGTTACGCGACCACATGTTCAGCACCTCGACCAGGGCCGAGAAGGCCATGGCGGCGTAGATATAACCCTTGGGCACGTGGACGCCGAAGCCGTCGGCGATCAGCACCGCGCCGATCATCAGCAGGAAGCCCAGGGCCAGCATGACGATTGTCGGGTTCTTGTCGATGAAGTTGGCCAGAGGGTCGGCCGCCAGCAGCATGACGGCCACGGCGATGATCACGGCGACCATCATGATCGGCACATGATCGGTCATGCCGACGGCAGTCAGAATGGAGTCGATCGAGAAGACCAGATCCAGCAGGATGATCTGGAAGATGGCCGTGCCGACATTGTTGATGACGACGTCCTTCTTGTCCTTCTCCAGCATGTCGTTGGTCGGGGTGACGTCGACGGTGTGGTGAATCTCCTTCGTCGCCTTCCAGACCAGGAACAGGCCGCCGGCGATCAGGATCAGGTCGCGCCAGCTGAAGGCCGTGTCGAAGCTCTCGCCGTGAAGGCCCAGGTCGAACACCGGCGCCGTCAGGCCGACGATCCAGCCGATGGCGGCCAGCAGCCCCAGGCGCATGATCAGGGCCAGACCGATGCCGATGCGGCGGGTGCGCTGGCGATGCTCGGGCGGCAGCTTGTTAGACAGGATCGAGATGAAGATCAGATTGTCGATGCCGAGAACGACTTCCATGACCACGAGGGTCACGAGGGCCGCCCAGGCGGCCGGATCGCTCAACAGGGGGGTTATGCTTTCAAGCATCGGGGTTCCAGGATGTGATGACAGCGGTAAGCGGTAACGGGACCGTGAGGTTGCATCAAGCGGGCTTGACGGGCGATGGCGTCGCACCCGGCACCTCGGACACCAGGGCGCCGGGACCGCCGCCGGCCATGACGGCCTCGCGCACCGCCCGGTGGCTCGCGAAGCTCTGGGCCTCGACATAGATGCGGCCGGCCTGCGGATAGGCGGCGCGGATGCGCTGCTCCAGCCGGGCGACGGTGTCCTCGACCTCGGCGCTGGACAGGTCGTTGCGGAAATCCAGGCTGAGGGCCACCAGGATCTCGTTGGGGCCGAAATGCATGGTGCGCAGGTCGTTCAGGCCGTCGACCCCAGGCTCGGCCACGGCCAGGTCGGCGATGCCGCGCCGCGTCTGGGGATCGGCGGATTCGCCGGTCAGCAGGCTCTGGCTTTCGTAGGACAGGAAGCCGGCCGTGACGGCCAGGATGATCCCGATCGCGACCGAGGCGACGCCGTCCAGGATCGGCAGGTCCAGCAGATGGCTGGCGACCACCCCTGCCAGCGCGACCACCAGACCGGCCAGGGCGGCCGTATCCTCGAACAGGACGGTGAAGACGGTCGGGTCCTTGCTCTCGCGCACCGACCGTAACAAAGGGCGCCCGCCGCGTTCCCGGTTGAACGCCTTCAGCGCCACCAGCCACGAGGCGCCTTCGAACAGGACGGCCAGGCCCAGCACCACATAGTTGACCCACGGGTTCTGGATCGGCTCGGGCGCGCCGATGCGCTCGATCCCGTGCAGGATCGAAATGACCGCGCCCAGACCGAAGATCAGCACCGCCACGACGAAGGTGTAGAAATAGAGCTGAAGGCCATGCCCGAAGGCGTGGCTCTCGCTGGCGGGCCGTGCGGCGCGGCGCAGGCCGATCAGCAGCAGCACCTGATTGCCCGTGTCGACGGCCGAGTGGATGGCCTCGCTCATCATGGCGGCGCTGCCGGTGAACAGGGCGGCGGCGAATTTGGTCACGGCGATGGCGGTGTTGCCGGCCAGGGCCGCGAAGATCACGTTGCGGGAAGTGGAGGCGGCCATGGCGCCGGGGTCCTGTGCGCGCGTGTGCAGGAGGTGAAGCTGAACAGCGCGGGTGCGACCTTATCGTTCCCCCGCCGTCGGTTGCGAGGGGGGCGGTCGCATGCTATCAGCCGCGCGGCTTTAGCGAAGGGCGCATCGAAAGATGTGCCCCCAGCGTGCTTTCTTCAAGCATCTCAAGCCTTTGATCGGCGCGGGCGACCGCCGCCGGTTTAACCCAAACGCCTTCAGATCGCGGACCTTAATAGAGTGGCTGACGATTTCAGAACGACCGAAGTCGGCGAGCGCTATGCACAGGCGCTGTTCGACCTCGCAGACGAGACCCAGGCGCTGGACGCCGTGCGCGCTGACCTGGCCTCGCTGAAGGCCGCCTGGGGCGAGAGCGCGGACCTGCGCCGTCTCGTCACCTCGCCGGTCATCGCGGCCGACGATCAGGGCAAGGGTCTGGTCGCCATCGCCGACAAGGCGCAATTCCATCCGACCACGAAGAAATTCCTGGGTCTGCTGGCCCAGAACGGCCGCGCTCGCGACCTGACGGCGGTCATCGCCGGCTTCGCCGTGCTGTATGCGAAGAAGACGGGTGTCGTGGCCGCCGAGGTGGTTTCGGCCCAGGCGCTGTCGGCGGCGCAGATGAAATCCATTCAGACGGCCCTGCGTTCGGCGCTGGGTCGTGATCCCGAACTGAGCGCCCGCGTCGATCCGTCGATCCTGGGCGGCCTCAAGGTCAAGGTCGGCTCGAAGCTGTTCGACGCCTCGCTGAAGACCAAGCTCGACCAGATGAAATTCGCCCTCAAGCGGGCCTGACCCAACCCATACGACCGGGCTTCGGCCCGGACCCGAGACGAGAACCAGAGAGCCCATCATGGACATCCGCGCCGCCGAAATCTCGGCCATCCTCAAGTCGCAGATCGCCAACTTCGGCGTCGAAGCCGATGTCTCGGACGTCGGCCAGGTGCTGTCGGTCGGTGACGGCATCGCCCGCATCCACGGTCTGGACAATGTCCAGGCCGGTGAAATGGTCGAATTCCCCAAGGCCGGCGTGAAGGGCATGGCCCTGAACCTGGAACGCGACAACGTCGGCGCGGTGATCTTCGGCGCCGACGCCGAAATCGCCGAGGGCGACGAGGTCCGTCGTCTGGGCGAAATCGTGGACGTGCCGGTCGGCAAGGGCCTGCTGGGCCGTGTCGTGAACCCGCTGGGCGAGCCGATCGACGGCAAGGGCCCGATCCAGTTCACCGAGCGCCGCCGCGTCGACGTCAAGGCGCCGGGCATCATCCCGCGCAAATCGGTGCACGAGCCGATGCAGACCGGCCTGAAGGCCATCGACACCCTGATCCCCGTCGGCCGTGGCCAGCGCGAACTGATCATCGGTGACCGTCAGATCGGCAAGACCGCCGTCGCCATCGACACCATCCTGAACCAGAAGAGCATCAACGGCGAAGGCGCCGCCGAGAGCGACAAGCTGTATTGCATCTACGTCGCCATCGGCCAGAAGCGCTCGACCGTGGCCCAGATCGTCAAGACGCTCGAAGAGCGCGGCGCCCTGGATTACACCATCGTCGTCGCCGCCACGGCGTCGGAGCCCGCCCCGCTGCAGTTCCTGGCCCCGTTCGCCGGCACCGCCATGGGCGAGTTCTTCCGCGACAACGGCATGCACGCCCTGATCGTCTATGACGACCTGTCCAAGCAGGCTGTGGCCTATCGTCAGATGTCCCTGCT
>NZ_SDZL01000048.1 GCF_004210735.1 Brevundimonas sp. | reverse complement strand
ACCAGATGCGCGACCTGAAGCACAGCCTGGACGGCCAGCACGACGCGTCCAACCCGCTGTATCCGCAGTAAGCGTTCTCCCTCCCCATGAAGGGGAGGGAGAACGCTTACTGCGGATACAGCGGGTTGGACGCGTCGTGCTGGCCGTCCAGGCTGTGCTTCAGGTCGCGCATCTGGTCGTGGCCGGTCTTCACCGAGGCGTAGGCGCGGCGAATGGTCTCGCGCGTGGTGGCCGAGACGCCCGAATCCTCCAGCGCGCGCTCGAACTTGGCCTTGATGTGATCCTCGCCGTTCTCGACCGAGTTCACCACGGCCTGTTCGTCGCGGATCAGGGCGTGCTTGATATCCAGGAAGGCGCGGTGCGCCTTGGCCAGGATCGAGCCGTCGTCCTCGGGCTCGCCGCCCAGCGACCGGACGGCGCCCTGCAGTTCGCCGGCGACCTGCTGACGCTCGAAGCTGCGCCGCTCGAACAGGGTGCGATAGGTGGCGTTGTCGGTTTCCTTCGCGGCCTCGCGATAGCCGTCGACGCTGTCGATCGTGGTCTCGATCAGGCCGTTCAGGACGTGGATGTCGTGGCTGTGGGGGGTGCTCATGGGGAGGCTCTCCGGTTGATGTCGGATCAGCTAACCCCTGACGTGGCGCTTGGTTTCCGCGCCTAGAGCTTGCTGCGCAGCGACCACAGCTCGGGGAAGCAGCGACGCTTCAGCGTCTCGGTCAGATAGCCGACCCCGTCGGTGCCGCCCGTGCCCTGGCGCCTGCCGATGATCCGCTCGACCGTGACCACATGCTTGTGTCGCCAGGTCAGCAGGGCGTCGTCCAGATCGACCAGCTTCTCGGCCAGCTGATACAGCGGCCACCAGCGCTCGGTGTCGCGGTAAACCTCCAGCCAGGCCGCCTCGACGCCCTCGGACGGTTCATAGGTCTGGCTGACGTCGCGGTTCAGCACCTCGGCCGGGACCGGCAGCCCCGCCCGGGACAGTTGCAGCAGGGCGTCGTCATACAGGCTGGGGGCCTCGATCGCCGCCTTCAGCGCCGCATGGGCGTCGGGCCGTTCGGCGTGGAAGCGCAGGAAGCGCGGATCCTTGAGCCCCAGCATGGTCTCCAGCCGCCGGAACTGGTCGCTCTGGAAGCCCGAGCTGGCGCCCAGGTCGCCCCGGAATTTCAGGTAGTCGGCCGGGGTCATGGTGGCCAGGATGTCCCAGCTCTGGGTCATCACCGCCTGGATGCGGCTAACCCGCGCCAGACTCTTGTAGGCGGGGACCAGATCGCCCGCGCGGATCAGGCGCTGCGCCAGCGCCATCTCGTGCAGGATCTGTTTGAGCCACAGCTCCTTGGTCTGGTGGATGATGACGAACAGCATTTCGTCATGCTGGTCGGAACGCGGGTTCTGGGCGTCCAGCAGCGCGTCCAGCGACAAATAGCCGGCATAGGTCACGCCCTGCGGTTCATGTTTCGCCGTCTCGATGGCGGTGTCGCGGATCGCGTTCGGCGCGGAAGGAGAGGTCTCGGTCATGCCGCGATCTATCGCGCCTTTGACGGCTCAGAGCCAGCCCCGCCGTCGGAACCAGAGCAACGGCAAAACCCCCGCCGCCAGCATGGCCAGCAGCGCCAGCGGATAGCCCCACGGCTGCGGCAGCTCCGGCATATGGGCGAAATTCATGCCGTAGATTGATGCGATCAGGGTCGGCGGCAGAAAGGCGACCGAGGCCACCGACACGATCTTGATGATCGACGACTGTTCGATGTTGATCAGTCCCAGGGCCGCCGACAGCTGGAAATTGATCCCCGCCGCCACCGACTGGTTGTGCACGATCAGACTCTGGGCGTCGCGGGTCAGGGACTTCAGGTGCTCCCGGGCCTCGGGGTCCTTCTCCAGCCGCTCGTTCAGGCTGACGAAGGCGAAGACCCGGGCCAGACCCGCCAGGCTCTGCTCGATCCGGGCGGTGGCCATGTGGGCCCGGCCCAGACGGCCGATCAGCTTCTCGAAATTGACCGTCTTGCGCTCGGCGAAGACCAGACCGCCGACCGCCTCGACCCGTTCGGCGTTGCGCGACAGCACATCCGACGCGCGGTCGATCACCGCCTCCATCAGGTTCAGGAACAGGTCGGCGCCCGAACCGCACAGCGCCGGCTCGCGGTCCAGTTTCTCCTCCAGCATGCTGAAGGGGCGGGGATCGAAATAGCGGATGGTCACCAGCGGGCCGGGCGTCAGGACAAAGGTCACCGGGCCGATGGCGGGAATGTCCTCGTCGCCGCGGTGGATCAGGTCGGCGGTGACGAAGATGGCGCCGTCCTCGCGGTACAGGCGGCTGGACGCCTCAAGCTCCGACATTTCCTCGCGGGTCGGCAGGGCCATGTTCAGCGCGCGTTCGACCGCCAGCTCCTCGTCGCGGGACGGCGAGATCAGGTCGATCCACAGGGCGTCGGGGTCCAGGGCGAACCGGTCCGGCGGGACATCCAGCGGCTCGCAGGCCCGGGTGGCGGCGCGATACAGGCGGATCATGCGGTCCGCCTTTCAGGCCTCAGCGGCCGCCTTCGGCCGGGGCTGCGGGGGCGGCCAGGGCGTTGGCCGCCATCTGGCGACCGCTTTCAAAGGCGTCGCGGGCGCCTTTGTAGACAAAGCCGTAGGTCGGATAGACGGTGGTGCCCAGATCGTTGATCGGGTTGTACCAGACCTTGACCCGGCTCCAGTCGCCATCGGTCGAGACGTCGACAACGGTGACGTTCTCCTCGACCTTGCCGCGGCTGCCGCCCCAGTTGGCGTGGGTCACGCGGATCACGCGGTCGGTCAGGATGTCGGAGACGACGGCGACGTGGCCACGGCTCATCCGGCCGTGCGGCTGGAACACCAGCACCGAGCCGGTTTCCGGGGCGCGGCCGGTGCGGAATTTGCTCACCGCCTGGTTCCACCAGGTCCAGGCGTCGCCGAAGATATTGATACCCGAGAACATGCGGGCGAAGGTCACGCACTGCCAGTACGGATCGTCCGCCCGGGCCGGCGCCGGATTGATCGCAAAAACGCCAAGGGTCGCCGCAACCGCGGCGGCTGCTAGTCGTTTCATCATGTTTACGCGTTCCCGACTGCCTTCGGAACAAGCCTTAGACGATAGTTTTCAAAGGTTGAAGAACCCTTTCGCGGGAATTCGACTAACCTTCTGCGGGAACAGGGGCGGGGGTTGACCGCTTTTGGCGGCGCACGGCCAGGGTCCTCAAACCCCGCCGGGCCGGGTGTTCGACCAGGTGATAGGACACCGCCGCGACCACCGGAATCAGCGCCACGACGGCCAGCCACACAAAAATTTGCAGCTGTTTGTCCGGCGCGTCGGTGACCCGCGCGGCCAGGTTCACGGCCAGCAGCTTCCACGGCACGCAGACCATGTAGATCGAGTATGAGATCTCGCCCAGATAGACCGCCGGGCCGCTGGCCATCCAGCCGGCGCGGGCGTTGTCCAGCGAGGCCAGCGACAGGATCAGCCCGCCGGCCAGCAGCACGGTGATCCCGTCCCAGGCGAACAGCGCCGCGCTGGCCGCCGTGGCCACGGCGAAGCCCAGCGCCAGCCAGCCCGCCTGCTTCAGCGGAGCGCGGCGATAGACCAGATACAGGGCGCAGCCGTAGGCGAAGCACGGCACGATCCGCAACGCGCCCCAACGGATCGTCGCCTCGGTCAGCGAGAACCCCGCCAACGGCTCGAACACGGCGTACAGGGCGACCAGAAACGCCGCCGCACCCGCCACGGCCGCGATCGGCCGCGTCCGACAGCGCCAGGCGACGAAGGCGAAGGCCGGGAAGCACAGATAGGCGAACCACTCGGCCGAGATCGACCATGAGGGATGGTTCCAGCCCGCCTCGGGCGCAAAGCCCCAGGCATGGATCATCAGCAGGTTGGCTGGCAGGGAACGCCAGCTGAGCACGCTGGACTCAATGCTCATCCCGACCGCCAGCGCGCCCAGGCCCAGCGCCATGACCCCCAGCAGGGTCGCCAGATGCAGCGGATAGACCCGCGCAATCCGCGCCCACAGGAAGCCGCCGTAACGGAACCGCTTTTCCCCCGCCGCCTCCAGATAGACATGGCTCAGGATGAAGCCGGACAGGACGAAGAACAGCTCGACCCCCAGATAACCCTTGCCCACGATGTTCGGGACGAAGCCGACGTCCAGGTCGGGCCAGAAGGCGTACAGCACCACCCAGGCGGCGGCGAAGAAGCGCAGGGCCGTCAGGGCGCGCAGATCGGCGGGTTGGGCGGTCGCTGTCATGACTGCAAACATAGGAGCCGACCGCTTTGAGAAGCGTTAAGCCGTCCGCATGACCGACACGCTGACCATCGACGCCCTGATCGCCGACCTCGCCCGCCAGGCCGACGTGGCCCCGGAACAGGCGCGGGCCGTCCTGGCCGGGGCGCTGGGCCTGCTGGGCAAACATGCGGGTCAGGACGCCCGCAGCGCACTGTTCGACGCCGTGCCGGGGGCCGAGGCGCTGGCCGTCTCGGACGAGGCGCGTCCCGCGGGCGGCGGCGGTCTGTTCGGCGGCCTGATGCGGGGCGCGGGCGGCCTGTCGGGCGCAGCGGTGGCCGACGGCATGGGCCTGTTGTCCCGACTCAAGGCTGTGGGCGTCGATAAGGACGACCTGAAACGCCTGCTGCCCGTCGCGCGCGAGCGCCTGCGTCAGGCCACGGGACGCGACCTGCTGGGCGAGGCGATCCGCTCGGTCCCCGGTCTGGGGCCGATGCTGGGCGGCTGAGTGTCTATTCGACCCGGCCGCTCTCGCCCGCGCGGTCCAGCGCCTCGACCGTGGCCGCGCAGCCGTTCAGCGTCTCGCCGCCGATCTCGACCCGCGCGGTCAGCGGATAGGTGCGATCGCTCATCCCGTCCGAACATTCGGTGGCGGTCAGCATGACCTTCAGCTGGGCGCCCTTGTCGGTGGTCACGTCCCAGGTCGCAACGGTGCCGGTGACGGCCGGGGCGGGGTTGGGCGCGCGCTGCTCGGGTCGGTCGACGCCGGAATAGACAAGGGCGTCCTTCGTCACCTGCACGCCCCAGAACGGCTCGGTCCCCAGCAGCCGCAGCGGCTGGCTCAGATCCACGCCCGCCAGCATCGGCGTCGTCGGCGCGGCCGGGGTCGGCGCCTCGGGCGGGCCACGCTTGACCTCGGGCTCGGGCGAACAGGCGGCCAGAAGGGTCAGGGACAGGACGAACAAAACGGGGCGCATGACGATCTCCAAGGCTTGGCCGCAGACAGCGCGGCCCGACGCGTGGGTCAAGTCCGCAGGCGCCGAACGCGCGGAGATACGCTAGGCTCCGCGAATCATGACGAATGTCGTCGACCCTTCGGCCGCGCCGGGCCTGTACGAGTTCTTCGCCGGCGGCGGGCTGGCGGGGATGGGGCTGGCCGCGGACGGGGCCGGTTTCCGCACCCTGTTCGCCAATGACATCGACGCGAAAAAGGCCTGCGCCTTCACCGCCAACCACGACGTGCCGTTCCGGCTGGGCGACATCTGGGACCTGAGCCCCGCCGATCTGCCGGGCCACGCTGATCTGGCCTGGGCTTCGTCGCCCTGTCAGGACGTGTCACTGGCGGGCGCGCGCGGCGGGCTGAAGGCCAGGCGGTCGGGCGCCTTCTGGGGCTTCTGGAAGCTGATCCAAGGGCTGGACCTTGAGGGGCGCGCCCCGCGCCTGATCGTGATCGAAAATGTGGTCGGCCTGCTGACCTCGGGCGGCGGGGCCGATTTCGCCGCCGTCTGCGCCGCCATGGTCGATCAGGGCTATGTCGTCGGCGCGCTGGAGATGGACGCCGTTCACTGGCTGCCCCAGTCGCGCCCGCGCCTGTTCGTGGTCGCCATGCGCGGGATCGAGGGGGCCAGCGCCGCCGCCCCGTCCGGCCCGTTCCACAGTCCCCGTCTGATCGCCGCCCACGCCCGCCTGCCGGACGCCGTCCGCGCCGCCTGGCGCTGGTGGCGCCTGCCCGCCCCCGCGCGTCGGAACCTGGATCTGGACGCCCTGCTGTCGCCCGACGATCAGGCGGGGTGGTTGCCGGACGCCACGGCTGAACGCCTGCTGGCCATGACCGCGCCGCTGCACCGGCGACGGATCGACGCCGCTCTGGCCTCGGGCGAACGCCGCATCGGCGCGGCCTATCGCCGGGTGCGGGTCGAGGGCGGGGCCAAGGTTCAGCGGCTGGAGTTGCGGTTCGACGGCGTCGCCGGCTGTCTGCGCACCCCGGCGGGCGGCTCGTCGCGGCAATATCTGGTGGTGTGCGACCAGGGCCGCGCGCGCGTCCGCTATCTGACCGCGCGTGAGGCGGCGCGCCTGATGGGCGTCGATGACGCCTACGTCCTGCCCGGCAGCGAAAGCGCCGCCCTGAAACTGACCGGCGACGCGGTGGCCGTGCCTGTGGTCCGGGCCCTGACCGAGGGGCTGCTGCTGCCCGCGCTGGGTCGGGCGGGTGCGCTGGCGGCGTAGGCCGATGCGCCGGGGGCGGATTTGAAAAGAAACCTGATTCAAATGCCCGGAAGCGCGTGGGATGCCTTCTGGTGGGGATTCTGGCGAATCTTGATCGCCATGATCTTTCCGATCGGGATCGCGGCTTTCGTCGGAATCAACAGCTGGCCGGAGTTCTTCCGCATGCTCCGCGCATTCGTCCTGATCGTGGGCGCGGCCTCGGTCATCGGCGGTATCATGTTCGCCTTGCCCGCGCTGTTCCGGTTGTGGGCCTACCGCCACATAAGCAGGCAGTAGCGAGACCGGAGGATCAATCCTCCTCATCCTCCCGCCCCGGATCGAACGAGTTGTCCACCCGGTCGTCCCAGCCTTCGCTGTCGGAGTGGAAGGCCAGGGTCATCAGCAGCCACGCCAGGCCGAAGGCGCCGGCGATCCCCAGGCCCAGGGCGATCCAGCCGTGCAGGCTCATCTCGCCGTCGCCAACGGCTCGCCAGAGGGTGTTGAATCCCCAGGTGGCGCCGCCCGCGATTCCTGCCGCCAGCCCCAGAAAAAGCAAAAAGCGGACGACGCCGGGGGCGCCGTCCGCTTCATCACTCACATCCGCCTGTCGGCGCCGATCAGCGCTGGACCCACTGGCCCTGGGCGTTGCGGTACCACTGGCCCGAGCTGATGCGCGGCAGCAGCTGGCCCTCGAACATGCGGGCCCCGGCCACATCGGCGCTGGTGCCGGCGTCGGCGCCGCTGCGGGCATAGGCCTGGCGGCGGGCGGCGTTGGTGGTCTGGACGGCCGCGGTCAGTTCGGAGTCCGACGACGGCGTGCGGAAGCCCAGATAGCCGTCAGCCTGCTCGCCGACCACGCCCTGGGTCTTGGCGGCGTCGATCATGGATTTCTGGCTGGCGGTCTGGGCGAAGGCCGCGCCCGCGGCCACGCCGAGGGCGGCGACGGCGGCGCCGATAACGAAGAGCTTGCGAAATTGCATGGCTATGACCTTTCCCATCAGAACAGGTTGGGGTTTTCGCGCAGGAGCTGTTGCAGCTCCTGGTCCAGGCGGACGCGCACGTCGGCGTCCAGCTTGGCGTAAATCTGGATCGGATCGACCTGCAGGCGGATCGTCGGGGTGCACGCGGCTGCGCCGACGCTGACGACGGTCAGCCCCAATGCGGCGGCGAGCAAACGCTGGCGAGTCATGAAGTCGGTCTCCGGCTGCGGCCTGTGGTCGCCGTGATCTAACGCGGCATAGGGTGAATGGGTTCTGAACAAAAGGCCAAGGTTACGGTGTGTTCGTCGTATCTTCGCCGTTGCGGGCGCGGTTCAGGGCCAGCAGATCGCTGAGCAGTTGGTTGGCGTTCAACGTCGTGTCCAGCGTCAGGTCGATGGCCGTGCCCGACGGCAGCGGCAGCGGCCGGTTCAGGAAGTCGCGGCTGATCAGCTCGGCCAGGCTCAGCCGCAGCTCCTGCCGCTGGGGCGGATCGTGGCGTCCACGGATATGGAACAGCACGCCCAGCCGCCCGGCGTCCAGGCTGTTCACCTCGGCCGTCAGCAGGTCGAAGGCCAGGTTCTCCATCGCCTGATAGGCCAGGTCCTCGACCGTATTGGGCGAGGCGCCCTCGCCCCCGCCGCCAGCGGCCACGTCGCTGAGCGCCTCGCGAGAGATCGACAGCCGGCCCGACTGCACTGCGTTCAGCGTGCCGCCGATGATCCGCACTCCGCCCGCCGGGTTCGAGGTGAAGGGCAGGCGGCCCGACACAACGGCGTCCATCGACACCTTGTCGGCGAATCCCGACTTGGCCACCAGCGCGCCCAGCTGCACCCGGTCCAGCACGATGGTCCCGCCAAAGCCCTGTTTCAGGTCCAGTGGCACCGAGAAGGGCTCGACCCGGATGGCCCCCCCGGCGATGTCCAGCTCGCCCCCGCCCACGGTGATGGCGTTCGCGTCCAGGGCGAAGATCACGTCCACGTCCGTCACGCCGCTG
This sequence comes from Brevundimonas sp., assembly GCF_004210735.1. Lineage (GTDB taxonomy): Bacteria > Pseudomonadota > Alphaproteobacteria > Caulobacterales > Caulobacteraceae > Brevundimonas. The sequence goes on along the minus strand of NZ_SDZL01000048.1, from coordinate 12,199 downwards.
AGCAACTCCAGACTCTCGGCCCGCAGTGTCTGGTCCGGCGCGGTGACCAGCGGGGCCAGACTGGTGAACACCACCTCGCCCTTCAGACCCTTGACCGGCCCGGCCGGACTGACGAAGTCGAGGCCCGGCACCGACAGCTTGCCGCTGCTGGTCGAGGTTTCGCCGGCCCAGTCAAACCGCCCCTCGAACCCGATCGCGCCGGTTGCCGGCGACTGGATGAAGTCCTTGACCAGCGGGCTCAGGTCGTCCGGTTGCAGGCCCCCTTCGGCGAAGGCCACGCTCGGCGCGCTGATGGTCATGCCGCCGGCCTGGGCGCGTCCGTCGTGGGCCAGCTCCAGTCGGCCCAGCGCGTGACCGCTGCGCGTGACGTCGAAACCGCCGCTCCACCGCTCGTCGGCCAGCCGCAACTGTCCCGACGCCGCCAGCGGGTTGAACCGCAGCTCGGGCGCAGCGTCCTCGACCCGCGCGCGCTGCACCGTCAGGCTCAGCGCGACGCCGCGTTCGGAGCCGCTGACCGCCAGCGGCCCGGCCGCATCGGCGAACCGCATCTGCAGGAAGGGGGCCGTCGCCGACACGTCGCCCAGCGTACCGTCCGCGCGCCACCCGCCGTCCGCCACCCGCACCAGCGGCCCGTCACCGGGGCACAGGGTCCCCGATGCATCGACGACCGAGTTCTCGCCCAGATCCAGCTTGGCCACGGTGATCGGCAGACAGCCTTCGGGCGCATAGGTCAGAACGCCGTGGTTCGAGGCCAGCAGCCCCCTGGTCTGGACCGCGATTCCCCGCGCCAGGTCGAAGTCCAGCGCCGCGCGTCCATCCAGGCGTGCAGAGAAGCCACGGGGCGTCATCCGCCAGTCGGGAATGGCGAACGCTGCCTGGGGCAGGCCGCGCCCGCGCGTGGCCGTCAGGGTCAGCGCCCCGCCGCCCGCCTCGCCCGGCTCGGCCGAGAAGACCGGCCGCGCGCCCGCCGCCGCCGTCAGAACGCCGCCGTTGGCGGGCCGCACCGTCACCGGCTGCAACAGATCGACCGTCGTGCCGGGACTGCCGGTGGTCAGGCGGATGGACGGCGCGTCCAGGGCGAAATCGCCCAGCGCCCGCTTCATCTCGGCCAGATCGGGCATGTCGTCCGCCTTGACCGGGCCGAACAACGGCCAGGATGCGCGCCCGGCCCGCACCGCGCCGGTGGCGTGGATCAGGGTGGCGCCGTCATGGGTCATGTCGAACCGCGTCCGACCGGTGACGGCCCGCAGGTCCAGATCGGCGGTCTTCACCCGGTCGGCGCGCAGATCCAACGGCCCGACCGCTTCGAAGCGGTCGCCGCGTCCGCCGACCGTCAGGCCGCCCGAACCCAGATCCAGACCCGACACCTCGGCGCCCGAGGCCGCCAGTTGCGCCGCTCGCAGAGTGACGCCGCCGTCGCGCCGCCATTCGACGCCGCCTTCCGCCCGCGCCAGCTGCATCCGGCCCTCGGGCAGGGTCAGGCGGACAGCGCGGCCCGACAGGGCGTCGCCGCTAATGCGCCCGGCCGACAGCGCCGCCGCGGCGCGCCCGTCGATGCGGAAGGTCTCGATCCAGCCCGAGGTCAGGCCGTTGAACGACAGGGTCGCCTCGGCGTCCCGGGCCTGGGTTCCGGCGGCGGCCAGCGTCGCCGCCTTCAGCACGCCGTTCAGTCGCGCGGCGCCGTCGTTGCGGTGGGTCTTCATATCCGGATAGGGCAGGTCGCCGGTCAGGGTCAGCTGCGCCTCGCCGCCGCTGGCGTTCGCCAGGGCGAACCGGTCCGCCGCCAGGTCCAGTTTCACCGCCACCCGGTCGCCGGTCGTAGTCAGGTCCAGAGCGCCGCCCAGACCCCGCGCCTCGATATCGCCGCTCTTCAGCGCCGCAGTCGGCATGCGGGCGGCCAGCCGCATCAGCTTGCCGTTCTCGACCTGCGCGTCGGCCAGCAGTTGCAGCGGCCCATACTCCGTATCCAGTCGCAGTCGCCCGGTCTCGACGATGACCAGCGGCGCGCGCTGGTCCGGTTGGGGTGGGCGGCTGGTGAACTCGCGCACGATCTGGTCCAGTGGGCCGACCGACAGCGTGCCGTCCTTCCACGAGGCCCGGACCACCGGCCGCACCAGCCGGATCCGGCTGGGCGTGACGCCCAGTCCCGATTTCGACCAGGGCAGGGCGATGGCGTAGTCCACCTCGACCCGTTCGACCGAGGCCTGGGGATTGGCGGGGTCGCCGATGCGGACCTTGCCGACAAAGCCATCCAGTTCGATCCGCTCGACCTCGACGTCGGCGACGATCCCGCGCCGGTCCAGCCAGCCGACCAGCACCTCACGCGCGGCGGCGCGGCGGTTCACATACAGCAGCAGCGTGGCCAGCAGCAGGACAAGGATCAGGGCGATCACCGCCACGGCGATCCAGCCGCCCGCGCTCCGGGGCGTCCGACGGCGCGGTGACGGGGGGCGGGGCGAAGCCTGTCCGGCCTCAGGGGCCTCTGCGGCAGCGTCGATCAAGGCGCGGGCGATCCCTTAATACGCGAAACGGATTCGATGTTCGCCACAGAACGCGGCTCGTGAACAGGCGTTGCTTTACGAACACTAGTCAGTGACTGAATAGACACTTTCAGTGAAGCTTGGCGAGATCAGGGCCGCGCTTGAATCAATTCGCTGTCATCGACGATCAAAGACTGCGTTGAAGCGCGTCTGCTGTTCAGCAGACAGCCCCGCTCCGTCTGCGAATCTCACGGAATCTGGCGCGATTAACGGTTTGTAACCTGTCGGCTTCCCAAAATGGGAACGTCACGCTATAGGGCTTGGCTTCGCGTTCGGGGGAACTGGGCGCGAATCTTGCTCAAGACCGAGTTGGCGCCAGAAGGCGTCGTCGATTTTCGGGGACCGATGGCCCAGTTCGATCCGCGTCGCCAGCCCATGCGCCTTGCGCCCCACGCCTTCACGGCGGCGGCGGCTGTTACGGTGGCGCTACTTGCTGGCAGGGTCTACCAGCCTGTTCAGGCCGAGGAGGCGCCGCCCCTCACCGCCGAACAGATCGCCGTCCTTGAAACCCAGGCCTTCGCCGCCGCCGCCGCGCCCGCCGGCCTGACCGTGCCCGAGGCTATTCCGGTCCAGATCCGCAAGGGTGAAACCTTCGAGCAGGCCGTGCGCCGCACCGGCATCGCCGCCGAGGAAGCCAGCGCCGTCGCCGCCACCATTTCCAACGCCTTCGACCTGAAGGATCTGCGCGCGGGTCTGCGGTTCGAAACCGCCATCTCCAAGCCACGCGGCGGAACCGGCCCGGCCCGTCTGATCGGCCTGACCATGCGCACCGGCCCGGCCAGCCAGCTGACCGTCTCGCGCAGCTTCGACGGCGCGCTGCGCCTGCGATCGCTGGACGAAAAGGTGACGCAGGAGACCATGGTGCTGAAGGGCGACGTGGATCGCTCGCTGCTGGCCACGGCCCAGCGCATGGGCGCGACGTCCAAGGTGACGCGCCGCGCGGTCCAGCTGTTCTCGCACAAGTTCGACATGCAGCGCGACATCCGCGCCGCCGATGAATTCACCCTGGTCTTCGACCGCGCCGTGACCGAAAGCGGCCGCACCGTCGAAACCGGCGAACTGCTGTACGCCGAGCTGCGCGGTCAGGTCTTCTATCGCTTCAAGGCCGCCGGCGCGAAGGAGGCCCAGTATTTCGACGCCACGGGCAAGAACACCCGCTCGGCCCTGATGCGCACGCCGCTGCAGAGCTTCCGCCGGGTCAGCTCGGGCTTCGGCGTGCGGACGCACCCGATCTCGGGTTACCGCAAGATGCACCAAGGCACCGACTTCGCGGCCGCCACCGGCACGCCGGTCGTGGCCCCCGCCGACGGCGTGGTGGTCGAGGCCCGCCGCTGGGGCGGCTATGGCAACTGGCTGCGCATCCGCCACGCCAACGGGCTGGAAAGCGGCTATGGCCACCTGTCGCGCTATGCCTCGGGCATCCGCGCCGGCCAACGTGTCAGCCAGGGTCAGATCGTCGCCTACGTCGGGTCGACCGGCGCCTCGACTGGTCCGCACCTGCACTATGAAATCTGGCGCGGTGGCCAGCGGATCAATCCGTCCGGCATCCGCACGACCGAAGGCACCATTCTGGCGGGCGCCGATCTGGCCGCCTTCCGCGCCGAGAAAACCCGCATCGACCGCATCATCGCCGCCGGCGGCGAAAAGAAGCCGGCCGTGCTTCAGGCCTCGGCGCCGGGCCTGCGTCCCGCCCAGGGCTGAGCCAGCAGAAAATCTGACGGATCAGGGGGCGGCGACGCCCCCTTTTTCTTGCCTGCGGCTCAGCGTCCGATCCAGCCCGCCAGCTGCGCGCCCTGGAATCCCGCCAGCAGCACCAGCAGTCCGCCGACCGCATAGGTCAGGGCCCGGCGCGGCACCTTCTTGACGATCAACCCGGCGAAGGGCGCGGCCATCAGTCCGCCGACCACCAGTCCGGCCACGGCCGTGGCGTGGTTTTGCAGCGCGTCGGCGTCCTTCCAGTGGCCGGTCACCAGCGCCCAGACGAAGGTCGCCGAAATGGCCACGGTCAGGAAGAACTCGGCCGTATTGACGGTGCCGATGGCGCGGCGCGGCTCCTGGCCCACGGCGACCATGGTCGAGGATACAGTCGGTCCCCAGCCCCCGCCGCCGATCGCGTCGAAGAAGCCGCCGATCGCGCCCAGCGGCGCCACTGCCCAGGCCGGACGGATATGACGCGGCTTCACGTCATGCCCCGCCCGCCACAGGATGTAGACGCCGATCAGCGCCAGATAGCCGACGATGAACGGCTTGATCGCGGCGCCGTTGATCCCCGCCAGCACATAGGCACCCAGCACGCCGCCGATCACCCCGGCCACCGCCAGCGGAAACAGTAGCCGCCAGTCCACGTTGCGATGCCAGATGTGGCTGCCCGCCGAAGCGGCGGTGGTGAAGACCTCGGCCCCGTGCACACTGGCCGACGCCGTCGCCGGGGGCACGCCGAGCGCCAGCAGCACCGATGACGAAATGACGCCGTACGCCATGCCCAGCGCCCCATCGACCGACTGGGCCACCAGTCCGACGAAAAAGAACAACAGGAAGGTCTCGAGAGTCTCCACCGACGCCCCGCTCATGCCCAGGCCTCAACGTCGCCTGCGCGATTTCCGTTGCCTGTCGCCTGTCGCCTCAGGCGGCGACGGTCCCGCGCGCGACGGCGCGGTCGATGGCTTGCAGAACCTCGGCGCCGCGGAACGGCTTGATGATCAGGGCGGCGGCCAGCTCGGCGTGCCGCGCGGCGGCGGTCACGTCGCCCGACAGGAACATCACCGGCTTGCCCCAGGCGTCCTTCAGCGTCCGCGCCAGCTCGACGCCCGACCCGCCGCCCGCCAGATTGATGTCGATCAGGGCCAGGTCGAACGCCTGTAGCCCGGCCGAGGCCGCGGCCGCCTCGGCGCTCTGGAACGGACCGATCACGCCGTGCCCGGCTTCAGTCAGGGTCTCGATCAGGTCGGCGGCGATCAGCGGATCATCCTCGACCACCAGAACGGTGATGGGGGGCGCCGACGGCAAGGTGCGCTCTTCCTCGACCCCGGTCGTGCGGGCGGGCGACTGACGCACCAGCACGGCTCGCAGGTCGCGCCAGACGGTCGCCGGCTCGCGGTCGGTGTCCAGGTCATAGATGGCGGCCATGCCGGTCAGCTGGGTCCGCGCCTCGTTGTCCAGCATCGCCTTCGGGTCGGTCAGCAGCCGGTCATAGCGGTCGCACAGCCGCCGCACATCGTCGGGCAGATGTTCCCGGTCGGTCGCGGCGGACACAGAAGCGCCCGCCGCCTGAAGAATTCCGTCGAACATGCTCGCCCCTGGTCTTGTCATCTCACGGCTCAGCTAGGCGCTCGGACCCGGCGGGAAAACCCGTCCTGACGCGCTTGTGAGCAGACGTGAGCGAGCCGAACGCGCACGTCGGGTCCCGGTTCATCGCCAGCGCTGACAAAACGACGCCCGCGCGCTAAGGATCGCGCCCCGCGATTTCAGGATGTTTCCCTTGCGACTGCCACAGGCCCGGCTCGATCAGGTGCTCGACCGTTTCCACGAGGTGGAGGCGCGGATGGGCGCAGCCTCGGACGGGGCCGAGATCGTACGCCTGTCGAAAGAGCACGCCGAGATCAAGCCCGTGGCCGACGCGGTCCAGGCCTTGTCGCGCGGCCGCGCCGAACTGGCCGATCTGGACGCCATGGCCGCCGATCCCGAAATGGCCGAGATGGTCGAGGTCGAGCGCCGCGCCCTGACGGAACGCTTGCCGGATCTGGAGCACGAGGTCGCTCTGCTGCTGGCGCCGCGCGACGCCGACGAAAACGCCTCGGCCGTGCTGGAAGTGCGCGCCGGCACCGGCGGCGACGAGGCGGCCCTGTTCGCGGGCGACCTGTTCCGCATGTATTCGCGCTACGCCTCCACGCGCGGCTGGCGGGTCGAGGTCGACAGCGCGACCGAGGGCGAGGCCGGCGGCTACAAGGAGATCATCGCCACCGTCACCGGCGACGGCGTGTTCGGCCGGTTGAAGTTCGAAAGCGGCGTCCACCGCGTCCAGCGCGTGCCCACCACCGAGGCCGGTGGCCGCATCCACACCTCGGCCGCCACCGTCGCCGTTCTGCCCGAGGTCGAGGACGTCGAGATTGAGATCCACGACAAGGACATCCGCATCGACACCTACCGCGCCTCCGGCTCGGGCGGCCAGCACGTCAACAAGACGGACTCGGCGGTGCGCATCACCCACCTGCCCAGCGGCATCGTCGTCACCAGCTCGGAAAAGTCGCAGCACGTGAACCGCGACAAGGCGATGAAGAACCTGCGTGTCCGCCTGTACGACCAGCAACGCCAGGCCAAGGACGCGGCCCGGTCGGACGCGCGCAAGTCGCAGGTCGGCTCGGGCGACCGGTCCGAGCGCATTCGCACCTACAACTTCCCGCAGGGCCGCGTGACCGACCACCGTATTGGCCTGACCCTGCACAGCCTGCCCCAGATTCTGGAGGGCGACCTCGACCCGATGCTGAACGCCCTCATCGCCGAGGACCAGGCGGCGCGGCTCGCCGATCTGGAAGCGGAGTTCGGCTAGGCTCGACGCCTCTCCCTCCCACTTGGGGGAGGGTGGCTGAGGCCGTCAGGCCGACGCCGGGTGGGGGCGGCAAGGCTGAGCCTCCGCCGCGCCCAGCATCGCCTTGCCCTTCCCACCCGGTCGCTGCGCGACCCCCCTCCCCGGGACGGGGAGGGAGAGGCGTGGGCCCCTACTCCGGCCGCTTCCGCCTCAGCAGCCGGTCCGCCAGCGCCTCGGTGTGTTTCAGGGTGAAGGCCAGGGCGGCGGGGCTGCCGCGCCTCGGTCCCACGGTGTCGGCGACGACGGCGCCGCGTTCGCCGATCGGCAGCGGCTTGCCGGTGGTGGTGTCGATGGCGGTCTGGTGCTCGATCTCGGCGTTCAGCTCGGCGCCCATCAGGATGATCTGCACCGAAATCCACGTCCACAGCAGGAAGCCCATCAGCGCCGCCAGCGGCCCATAGGAATCCGTCCGCACGAAGTTCGACAGATACCAGCTGAACAGGAACGACACCGCCAGGCTCAGCACCCCCGCGAACAGGGCGCCCGGCGTCAGCCACCGCCACCGCGCCCGCGCCCGGCACGGGCCGAAGCGATAGATGACCGTCATCGCCGCCACATAGACCATGAACAACAGGGGCCACCGCAGCGGCGCGAACAGCGCCCATTCCTCTTCCAGCCCCAGCAGCTTCAGCACCACCGGCACCCCGACCACCAGTGCGGCGGTCAACAGGATGGAGATCAGGCCCGTCAGGGTGAATCCCATACAGATCAGATTGTACCGGACCAGATTGCGCTTCTCGACCTCGTGATAGGCGACGTTCAACCCATAGAAGAGGGTCTTGATTCCCCCGTTCGCGGTCCACAGCGACAGGGCCAGGGTCCACACCAGGGTGAAGGTCAGCTGGCCGGTGGAATTGCTCGCCAGCCTCTGCATCTCGCCGCCCAGAAACTGGGCGATGGGCGCGGGCAGGACGGAATACAGGAAGGCCAGTCGGCCCCAGGCGTCGGCCGGATCGGCGAACAGCCCATAGATGGTGACAAAGGCGCCCAGCGTCGGGAACAGAGACAGCACGACGAAGAAGGTCACGCCGCCCGCGACGAACCCGACCCGGTCCCCGAAATAGGCCGCGCCCGTTCGCCACAGGATATCGACCCACCCCTTGTGCGGAATATGGATGGGGCGCTGGGCCAGTCGGCCCCGGCCGGGCTCCCTGGCCTCGAAATCCTCGGGCGTCGGCGGGCGCGGGGGCAGGGGTTCGGGCCGTTTGGGGCGCAGCTCGACCCCGTATTTGTGACCTTGCGTATAGAGCAGGTGCGCCGCCCCGGCGCCCGCCGCCAGACCCCCGGCGATCGACAGCAGGGCGGTCATCAGGCCGCCCGGTCCGCCACGACCGTTTTCCCCGGTCCGTGTCTTCGCCCGCGCTCTGAAATGTCCGGATTTCGACCCCATCGGCTGCTCAACGGCCAAGCTGCCGGGGCGTTCCGTCGCCGGTCGCGCTTGAATCCGGGCGCAAGGCGGGCCAATCAACCGGCATGTCCGACACCCCGACCCTGCTGACCGCCTGGAAGACCGCCCAGGCCCGCCTGAAGGAAGGCCGCATCGACAGCCCGTCGATCGACGCCCGCCTGCTGCTGGAGGCCGCGACCGGCGCCAGCCGCACCGACATCCTGACCGAGCCTTATCGCCCCCTGACCCCGGAACAGGCCGCCGCGATGGACGCCTATGTCGAGCGCCGCCTGCGCCGCGAGCCTGTGTCGCGTATCCTGGGCAAGAAGGGCTTCTGGAAGATCATGCTGAACGTCACCCCCGACGTGCTCAGCCCCCGTCCCGACACCGAGGCGATTCTGGATGTCGTTCTGCTGGCCTTCCCGCCGCAAAGGGCGTTCGAGATGATCGACCTGGGCACCGGCTCGGGCGCCATCCTGCTGGCCACCCTGGCCGAGCGGTTCGGCGCGCGCGGCGTCGGCACGGACATCTCGTCCGAGGCTCTGGCCGTGGCGAAAGAGAACGCCGCCAATCTGGACCTGAACAGCCGCGCGACCTTCCTGCGCACCGAATGGGCGGCGGGCTTCGCAGACGACAGTTTCGATCTGGTGGTGTCCAACCCGCCTTATATCCCCAGCGGCGACATTCCCGGCCTGGATCCCGAGGTGCGCGAGCATGACCCGCATCTGGCGCTGGACGGCGGACCCGACGGACTGCAGGCTTACCGCGACCTGGCGCCCGAGATCGCCCGCATCCTGCGCCCCGAGGGGATTTTCGCGGTTGAGATCGGCTGGGATCAGGGGCCACAGGTCAAGGCGTTGTTCGAATCGGCCGGCTTTGCCGAGGTCAAGGTCATCAAGGATCTGTCCGATCGCGACCGCGTCGTCACCAATGGCCCCGACCCGCGCCTCAGCGCGCCTGTGGACCAGCCCGCGCTTCAGCCGGGTCGCTGAGCGCCTGAACAAACCGCTTGGAAACCGGCGGGGAGCGCGCTAAGTCTGCGCTGTCTCCATCCAACCGCATCTGCCTGGACCAACCGGTCCGACGACTCGCGGCTGGGGCGCATGACGGCGTTGACCTTGCGGTCGGCGCGGACCACGCCGGGGACACAGGTTTTTCCGAGCAGATCGACACCGGGGATAGGCCCCGAGCGAACGGAACCACGAACACGGGCCTCGGCCGACCGCTTCGCGCGGCGACCCGCCCCCTTCAGGCACGGTAGCGTCCGATGAGAGATTTCAAGGGCATGAAGCGTCAGCGCGGACGCAACAGAAAGCCCGGCGGCGGCGGCAACAGCAACGCCAATAATACGAACCCCAACCGTTCGTGGGACTCGCAAGGGCCCGAGAACATCAAGGTTCGTGGCAACGCCCAGACCGTCTATGAGCGCTACATGCAGCTGGCCCGCGACGCCTCGGCCGGCGGCGACCGCGTGCTGGCCGAGAACTACACCCAGCACGCCGAACACTATTTCCGGGTCCTGCGCGCCCTGCAGCCGCAGCGTCCGGTCAGCGAGATCGCCCAGCGCGAACTGGCCGGCCAGGGCTTCGACATCGACTTCGAGGATGAGTCCGGCGCCCAGGCGGCGGCCATCATCGCCGCCCAGCAGGCCGAGCAGCAACGCATCGACGACGAGGCCCGCCGTCAGGCCGAACGCGCCGAGCGCGAGGCCAATCGCGACCGCGAGCCACGTGAACCCCGCGAATTCCGTGAACCCCGTGAGCCGCGCCCGCCGCGCGAGGGCGACGACGCCCGCGCCGAGGGTGATGAGGGCCGCGAAGGCGGTCGTCGCGAATCCCGTCGCGAGCGCTGGGAGCGTCGCCGCGATGAACGGGGCGGTCGTCGCTTCGACAACGACGGCGAAGGCGCCCAGGGCGCCGAAGCTTCCGACGCCGCTCCGGCCGAGGCCGCCGCGCCCGCCACTGCGGACGACGCCCCGCCGCCGCCGCCTCTGAACGCCCTGCCCGCCGCCCGCGCCGCGAGCGTGAGGAGCGTACGCCAGCCGCCGAGGACGAGGGCGTCTCGGCCTTGCCGGGCTTCCTGACGCGCTCGACCGCGCTGGCCGCTCCGGCGCCCGCTGCCGCCGAAACGGCCCCTGCCGAAGAGGGTGAAAAGCCCCGTCGCCGCGCCCCCCGTCGCCGCGCCGAGACTCCGGCCGACGAAGGCTGAAACTACCAAAAGTTGTTTGATTCATATTGATGCAACCTTCCTGCGACACTCTGGCCGTGGGGAGGATGGATCATGTCGATCATGTTGCTGTTCCTGGCGCTGGCGCTCGCCGGGGCTCTGGCCTCCATCCGGCTGGCGCGCCGGGCGGGCGCCGAGGCGGTGCGCCTGCGCGGCCTGAACCAGGTGTTCGAGGCGCGACTGGCCGACCGGACGCGCGACCTGCGTCACGCCCTGGACCGATCAGAAGCGGTTGTCGGCGCCCACCAGGCGGCGGCCCTGCTGACCATCGCCGCCACCGCCGAATTGCGCCGCGCCATGGAGGCGGTCACGGGCTTCGCCGGCCTGATGCGCGCCCATGGCGCGGTCGAGCCGCTGGCCCCGCGTCAGGCCCGCGCCGTCGACCAGATTCTGAGCGCGGCGGATACCGCCACGCCCCTGCTCAATCATCTGCAAGACCTCGCCCGGCTCGACTCGGGCCAGATTCCCGCCCTGCCTGTGGCGCTGGACGCCCGTCTGGCGCTGCTCCACGTCTGCGAGTCGCTGGCGCCGCGCGCGCAGGCGATGGGGGTGACGCTGCAACGCCCCGACGCGCCGTCGGCCGACAGCATCGCCCCGCAGGTGCGGGCTGATCCCGAGCGGCTGCACGCCCTGATGACCGGCGTCGTCACCACCGCCCTTCGTCAGGCGGGGCCGGGTGGTCAGGTCCGGACCCGCGTCCAGAGCGTCGACACCCATGCGCGACTGTGCGTCAGCCACTTGGGTGCGGCCAGCACCACTGAAGCTAGGGCAGGTGTCGATGTCGCCCTGTTGCGGCGGCGGGCCTCGGCCATGGGCGGATGGATCGAGGTCGAACACGGCGGCGGCGCCGCCCGGATCGTGCTGGTCCTGCCCTTGCTGCTACCGGTCGGAGAGGCCCCGCCGATCACGTTGCCGTCTGGCGCGGCGATCCTGTGTATCGAGGGGCATGCAAGCGGCCGCGCCTTGCTGCGCACCATGAACGCCGCGCTGGGCGACGTGCGTCTGCATGTCGCGGCCGACGCCGCCGAGGGGCTGGCCATGGCGCGGGCGCTGCGTCCCGATGTGGTTCTGCTGGACGCGGACCTGCCCGATCTGGACGGGTTCGCCGTCAAGGCGCGGCTCGACGCCGATCCCCTGACCCGCCGTCTGCCGGTGGTCGGACTGGGTGTGGGGCTGGACCCGACCGAGTCCCGTCGCGCGCGGGAGGCCGGCTTTCACGCTTGGCTGACCCGGCCGGTGCAGCCCGGCGAACTGCTGACGGTTCTGGGTGCAATCCTGGGCGCCGCACCCGGTGATTCCACCGATCGCGCGGCCTGACGACGACGCCTGCGGGGCGAGCGCCCTTGACGATGCCGCCCCGGACCGCCCTAAAGGGATATCGACGCCCCGCCGGGAGCGCCCATGCGCCGTCTTCTATCGCTCGCCTTCGTTTCCGCCCTGGCCGTCGCCGGGCTGACGGCC
>NZ_SDZL01000161.1 GCF_004210735.1 Brevundimonas sp. | reverse complement strand
ACCCTGATTATCGCCCCGGCCGCGGCCTTGTTGAGCTTTGCGCTGCTCGCTGGCTGCGGGACGAATATGGAACAACGGGCTGCAACGGGCGCCGCGACCGGACTGGTTGTCGCAGGCCCAGTCGGCGCTGCTGTCGGCGCCGGTGTAGGCGCGGTCGTCAACGAGACCGACGAGAAGAACTAAAGAGTTTCCCGCCTCAGGCGGGCACAGATGGTGGGCTGTAGTGGCCGGGCGTGGATATCCTCCACGTCCGGCCAGTTCTTGTCTGGAATTCGTTCTGGCCGCGGAGTGGGCGGGCGGGGTAAGGTGGTCGTCAAATCGTGGGGTACGACATGACCATTCGCAACGTCCTGATCCTTGCTGCTGGCCTCGGACTGTCCGCGCTTGCCGGATGCGGCACGAATATGGAGCAACGCGCCGCGACCGGCGCTGCGACCGGGCTGATCATCGCGGGCCCGGTGGGCGCGGCAGTTGGCGCAACAGTCGGCGTGGTCGTGGACGCGGCCGGCGACAAGTAGCCACCTTATAGCCAGTGAACTGTCAGCAGGCTGTCGCGCAACCCGCCGCGCCACTGGCGAACGCATGACGAACGGCCCATATTGCGGGCATGGCGAAACCACCTTCCAAAACGGCTAAACCCAGCGCGTCGAAAGCCCCGCCCAAGTCTGGGCGCAAGGGCGTGAGCGAAGGTCCGGGCGCGGCGTTCGCGGCCCAGATCAAGGACGCCGTGGCGGTGGCCGAGGGCCAGCCACTGTGGATGCCGCACAGGCCGGAGCGGAACTGGGAGAAGTTCGAAGGCGGCCGGAAATTCCGCGTCGCGTCGAGCTATGAGCCGGCAGGCGACCAGCCCCAGGCGATCAGCGATCTGGTCAACGGCGTGCGCGACAATGAGATGGACCAGGTCCTTCTTGGCGTCACCGGATCGGGCAAGACCTTCACCATGGCGAAGGTGATCGAAGCGGTGCAGCGCCCCGCACTGATCCTCGCGCACAACAAGACGCTGGCGGCCCAGCTCTACGGCGAATTCAA
>NZ_SDZL01000160.1 GCF_004210735.1 Brevundimonas sp. | reverse complement strand
GGCGAGATCCCCCTGCCTGAACGCATCGCCTACTGGTCCGTCCTGATGCTGATCGGCGCCATGACCAGCCTGGTCGTCACCCCGCTGGTGTTCGAGAAGTGGCTGGTGAAGTTCCACCCCGCCGTGCCGATCATCGTCGTCTCGGCCATCATCTCCCTGCCCATCACGGCCGGCCTCGTCGTGATCGACGCGATTGGCGACGGCACGGTCGCCTCACCGCCCTGGTGGGCGCAACAATACCTGTATGTTCTGGTAATCTCGGCGATCCTGACCACCGGCGCTTGGGCCGTGGACAGGTTCCAGGACCAGAAGAAAGCCACCGCCGACGCCTCGCTCGCGGCGACCACCTCCCCGCAAGCCGCCCCGTCCGGCTCCGCCTTCGCCGCCCGCCTGCCGGTCAAGTTCCGCGCCGCGCAGGTCTACGCCGTCTCGGCGGAAGACCACTACCTCCGCGTCCACACCAGCGCGGGCGAGACCATGGTCCTGATGCGCCTCGCTGATGCCGTCCGCGAGCTCGCCGCCCTCGAAGGCCAGCAGACCCACCGCTCCTGGTGGGTCGCCCGCCAGGGTCTCGCCGACGTCGCCAGAGGCGATGGCAAGGTCACGCTCAAACTGAAATCCGGCGCCGAAGCCCCCGTCAGCCGCACTTACCAGAAAGCCGTCAAGGACGCGGGCTGGCTCTAGCCCTCGTAGTCGCTCTCGAACGCAATGTCCGGCAACGCCGCGCGCAGCTTCGGTAGCAACGCCCTCACCCGATGCCCGAACGGCGGATTGTCCTCATACCCGAACATGGTGCGATCCGGCGCCACCGGCTCGCCGCTCGCCGGATTGTCCCAGTCGAACGTGTCGTCATAATCCCGCACCAGCTGCTCGATCTCGGCCCGCAGCTCCGGCGACACATCCAGCATATCGGCCTCGACCGGATACCCGAACCGCGCCTTCGCCGCATCGTCATACGCCCAGAGCAGCACGCCCGAACCCGCATCGAAGAACAGGCGCAGCAGCATGGTCAGATCCGCGCGTGCCGTTCCT
>NZ_SDZL01000159.1 GCF_004210735.1 Brevundimonas sp. | reverse complement strand
CCGATGGCCGCCGCCACGGTCTCGCGGGCGCCCTCGACCAGCGCCCGCGCCTTGCGGCCTTCAGCGTGGACGGAGGACGGGTTCCCGGTGAGGTCGAACGCAGACGCCATCGCGGCCTTCGCCTGGGGGCGAAGGGGCGCGGTGGCGTTATAGTCTGCGTAGATGCGTGGGCCGGAGCTCATGGCCCCGGCTCATACGCCAATTCCTAGGAGGCTGACAGGCCGCGTTCCATCTCGTCGACCGATCCGCCCAGATAGTCCTTAACCTTGCCGGATATCACGTCGCTGATCGCCACCCCCTCCAGGAAGTCGCGGATATGATCGTCCAGGGCCCGCCACAGGCCGGCGGTGGCTCCGCCCGACCAGTCGCGGCCGTTGTTTTCAGCGTTTCCGGGCTCTTCGACGGCCCGGAAGACCTCTCCCACGGTGATTTCATCGCCCGGGCGCTGCAGGCGGTAGCCGCCGCCCGGACCACGGGAGGAAACGACCAGGCCGGCCTTCCGCAGCATGGCGAACAATTGCTCCAGATAGGAGAGCGAAATCTGCTGGCGTTCGGCGACTTCCGCGAGCGCGACGGGGCGTGAGGCTGAATGAGTGGCCACATCGACCAGGGCAATTACAGCGTATCGTCCTTTGGAACCCACTCGCATTGGCGGCCTTTTCAAACCAAACCGGGTCTATTTCCCGGGCTTTTGTAGGGTTACGCCGCGGTTGAACGTCCGGATCACACGAAATGCTTGAAATCCGAGTCCGAAATGGTGTTTGTCAGCCGCTCTTGGGCCTTGAGCCATCGAAACGGCCGTTACGCGGCCCTGATCAAGCGAGCACAGCATGGGCGAATTGATCATCTCCGGACCTGCAGGCCGGATTGAGGCGAGATATACACAGGCGCCGGGGGAAAACCCGCCGATCGCCCTGATTCTGCATCCTCACCCCAAAGCGGGCGGGACGATGCAGGATCCGGTCACCATCACCCTGTTCGAGATGTTCGCGGCTCATGGTTTCTCGACCATGCGCTTCAACTTCCGCGGCGTGGGCCG
>NZ_SDZL01000098.1 GCF_004210735.1 Brevundimonas sp. | reverse complement strand
CAGTTGCCGAACGCCGAGGCGATGACGGCGACCACGGCGAAACTGACCCCCGCGACCGCATGGGCGCGGGCCTGGGCGCCCATGCGGTCGCGGGGGTCAGTTTCGCCGTGGTCGCCGTCATCGCCTCGGCGTTCGGCAACTGGTTCGCCTGGCGCGGGCAACAGGCGGGGGCGGAGGTGCTGCCCGGCACGGCCTGGGCCATGGCGTACGGCACGATCCTGCTGGCGCTTTATGGGTTGGTGACCGGCGTGTCATGGTCGGTGGCGTGGAGCCCGGCCTATGTGGTGTCGCTGCTGTATCTGTCGGTGTTCGGCTCGGTCATCGCGTTCGGCCTGTATTTCACCATCGCGCGGGCGCGCGGCTATGCGCTGGCCAGCTATATTTCGGCCCTGACGCCGCCGATCGCCATGCTGGTTTCGGTGCTATTCGAGGGGGCGACGTTCGGTGTCATGGCGCTGCTGGGTCTGGCGTTGGTGTTGGCGGGACAACTGTTCCTGATCCGCGCGCCGAAACGGTCGGCGGCCTGAGCGACCTTTAGTCGCCGGGCGTATCGTCGTCCCGCTTGTGACCATCCAGCCGGGCAGCGTCGCGGTCGCGCGCGGTGTCCGCCGCCTGACGGTCGGCCTTGCTGCGCCCGTGGGCGGCGCGATTGGTTTCCGCGTTGCGTTTCGCCGTGGCCTTATCGCGGGCCTTGCGAGCCTTGTTCAGGTTGATGAGTTCGCCCATGGCGCGCCTTCTGTGTGAACCCGAGCCGCCTTCCGTCCGTTGAACGACCGACAGCAAGGGAGACCGTCATGATAAACGCCTCGCAGATCAAGGAACATCAGGAAGTCGTCGGTTCGGACGGCGGACACGTCGGCCGCGTCGACCATGTTCTGGGCGAGCAGATCGAACTGGCCAAGATGGATCTGGGCGCCGGTTTCAAGCACCACATGATCCCGGTCAGCTGGGTCGATCATGTGGACGAGCACGTCCATCTGAACGTCACCAAGGACGACGCCAAGGCGCGCTGGACCGAGAAACACTAAGGTCCACGGCGATATGAAAAAGGCCCCGCCGGTCGCCGGCGGGGCCTTTGTCTTGTCTGAATCCCGATCTTACTGAGGGGCGATCATCAGTTCGGGGCGGACGGCCTCGTCGAACTCGGCGTCGGTCAGGTAACCGCCGCCGACGGCCTCCTGGCGCAGGGTGGTGCCGTTCCTGTGCGCGGTTTTGGCGATCTTCGCGCAGGCGTCGTAGCCCAGCTTGCCGTTCAGGGCGGTGACCAGCATCAGCGAGTTATCCAGGCCGCGCTTGATGTTGTCCTCGCGCGGCTCGATGCCGACAACGCAGTTGTCGGTGAAACTGATGGCCGCATCGGCGACCAGGCGGACCGACTGCAGGAAGTTGTAGGCCATGACCGGGTTGTAGACGTTCAACTCGAAATGGCCCTGGGAGCCGGCGAACGACAGGGCGGCGTTGTTGCCAAACACCTGGGCGCAGACCTGGGTCAGGGCTTCGCATTGGGTCGGGTTGACCTTGCCCGGCATGATCGACGAGCCCGGCTCGTTTTCCGGCAGGGCCAGTTCGCCCAGGCCCGAGCGCGGGCCCGAGCCCAGGAAGCGGATGTCGTTGGCGATCTTGAACAGCGAGGCGGCCACCGTGTTGATGGCGCCGTGGCTGAAGACCATGGCGTCGTGGGCGGCCAAGGCCTCGAACTTGTTCGGGGCGGTGGTGAAGGGCAGGCCGGTGATGGCGGCGATATTGGCCGCGACCTTCTCGGCGAAACCGATGGGGGCGTTCAGGCCGGTGCCGACGGCGGTGCCGCCCTGGGCCAGCTCCATCAGGCGCGGCAGGGTCTGTTCGATGCGCTCGATACCCATGGCGACCTGATGGGCATAGCCGCCGAACTCCTGGCCCAGGGTCAGGGGGGTGGCGTCCTGGGTGTGGGTGCGGCCGATCTTGATGATGTGGGCCCAGGCCCCGGCCTTGGCGTCCAGGGCGGCGTGCAGATGCTTCAGCGCCGGGATCAGATCATTGACCACCTGCTCGGCGCAGGCGACGTGCATGGCCGTGGGATAGGTGTCGTTCGACGACTGGCTCATGTTGACGTGATCGTTGGGGTGGACCGGCTTTTTCGAGCCCATCTCGCCGCCCAGCATTTCGATGGCGCGGTTCGAGATCACCTCGTTGGCGTTCATGTTCGACTGGGTGCCGGAACCGGTCTGCCAGACGACCAGCGGGAAGTGGTCGTTCAGCTTGCCCTCGATCACCTCATTGGCGGCGGCGATGATGGCGTCGGCCAGTTTGGGATCCAGCTTGCCCAGGTCGCGGTTGGTTTCAGCGGCCGCGCGCTTGACGATGCCCAGGGCGCGGACGACCGGCAGGGGCTGCTTTTCCCAGCCGATCTTGAAATTGCCGAGCGAGCGTTGGGCCTGCGCGCCCCAATAGCGGTCGGCGGCGACCTCGATGGGGCCGAAGGTGTCGGTTTCGGTGCGGACATTGCTCATCGCGGGCTCGCTTCGGACGTGGCGGGAAGATGCGCGGCGGTGTAGCACCTGAGGGCCGCGGTGCAAGAACGGGAGACCATCATGATCGCAACCAGCCTGATGACCGGCCTTGCCGCCGTGCTTGCCGCCACGGTTCCAGTTCCGGCGGTCGAGGCGGCGATCCACACCACGAAAGGTGACATCGTTCTGGAACTGGACGCCCAGGCGGCGCCGCTGACCACCTGCAACTTCATTCGCTATGTCCAGGCCGGTCGCTATCGCGACGCGACCTTCTTCCGCACCGTCGTGCGCGCCACCAACGCCAATCCCAATCCGATCGACGTGATCCAGGCGGCGACCACGGCGGGGAGCGACGACCCCGGCTTTGGCCCCATCGCGCTGGAACGGACGCGGGATACGGGATTGATGCACGTCGCCGGGACCATCTCCATGGCGCGCGACGGGCCGGATACGGCGACCTCCAGCTTCTTCATCGTGACGCAGGACACGCCGTCGCTGGACTTCGGCGGCGGCCGCAATCCGGACGGGCAGGGGTTCGCCGCCTTTGGCAAGGTGACGGAAGGGCTGGAGCTGGTGCGCGCGATCCAGGCCTTGCCGGCCACGGACGAGCAGATCACGGCGCCGGTCGCCATCACCAACATCGAGCTGCGTGGACCGGTCCCGGCGGTCTGCGGCGCCCCGTCGGCGCAGTGACCGCGGGCTGGATCGGCTCGGGCAAGGTCCGGGCGCGGGAGGATGGCGAGGCGGTCGAGATCACCATCGACGGCCTGACCACCCAGGCCAAATACTACAAGCCACTGGTCTATGAGTTCATGCGCAAGGAGTGGTCGTCACGCCCGGCGTGGGGCGACTATGCCGTCGAGATCCGCATGGAGCATGTCGGCGACCCGCCGTGGATGGACCTGGACAATCTGGCCAAGGCGCTGCTGGACGCGATCAAGGGCTATCTGTTCCACGACGACAGCCAGGTCGCCCGCCTGCTGGTCGAACGGCATGAGGGCGAGCGCGAGCGGATCACGATCCGCGTCACCCCCCGGGCGAAGGCGGGCTGAACCGCAGGGTCGGCAGCAGCATCTGCATATTGGCGCCGATCCGGAGCTGGGGCTCTGAGGCCGGCGTCAGGCCTTCTTCGGTCTCGCGCCGGGTGACGCAGGCGCGGGCGCCGTGGGCCAGGGCGATGAAATCGGACGCTGTCGGCAGGGTTTCCAGCACGCAGCCGTCGAAATAGGGATAGGTCGCTTCCTCACTGCAGCCGAACGAAGCGCGGTCCGGGCGGGCGGCGGTCATGACCATGCGATCGGGGCCGGACAGGGCGTCCAGAAAGACGCCGGAATAGCACGCCGACACCACGATCACCGTCGGCCGCTGACCGCACCAGGCCCGCGCCATGGTCGCCATCGCCGCCGGCGTGACAACCTCGTCCGGGCCGAACACGATGCCGTCGGGAGAGCCGTGCGAGGTGAAATAGAGCAGGCATCCGCGCGTGGTTTGGGCCGCCGCCCGGGCGGCGTTTCGCACGGCCGTCTGGGCTGAAACGGGCGAGGGCGCATCGGGGCGCAGACTGTGGCTGACGATATTGCGCCGATCGAAGCCGGCCTGCTCGAACGCGCCGGTCAGGTCGCGCAGGGCATTGTCGAAAGCCTGGATCGGTTGGCCGTCGCTGGTGCGCCAGTCGGCAGCGATGATGACGGCGGTCCAGTCGTCAAAGCGGGGCTGGGCGCGGCTGGGGCTGCACCCCAGCGCCAGCGCCGCCCAGACGATGATCACCCACACCAGTCCCCGGCCCATGTCGCCCTCCAGCGCTGCGTCCGAAGGCGCAGGCTATGACGAGGGAGAGGGGACCGATAGGCCTATTTCTTGCGGAATTGATCCAGCGAAACAACCTTGGGGCCGTCCTCGCCCGTCGAGGGACGGACGGGGTCGGGGTCCAGAGCCTCGGCGATGAACATCGGCTGTTCCGGCTCGCTCTCCGGCGCCTCGAACTCCAGCAGAAACTGCACCAACGGGTCGTAAAAGCGGGTCACGGCCTTGAACGGCGCGGTCAGCACCTTGGGCAGGCCGCCGAATTTCAACATGACCGAGAACCGGTCCTGTTCGATGGCCAGGTCCCAGTACTGGTGCTGCAGCACCACCGTCATCTCTTCGGGATATTTCGCCAGAATGTCCGGCGGCACCGATACGCCCGGCGCCCGGGTGCGGAAGGTGATGTAGAAATGGTGCGCGCCGGGGATCCCCCCTGGGCTGGCGGCACGTTCGAGCGCCGCACGCACGACACCGCGCAGGGCGTCCTGCGTCAGCTGGTCGTAGTGCATCTCGTCGACCGGAGGGGTCTGGTCCGTCATCGGCGCCTCGAAACTGGGAACGCGCGACTGTTACGCGCGACAGGAGAATGACGAAAGAGAGGAGCGCCGGAATTTGAAGGAAAACGCCAGCTTCTGTCGCCGGGCGCCCCAAGGCGTCGGAGCAAGAAGGAAGGGCCGCAGGAGTGAAAAGTGGAGGGCTTCTGTTGCCAGGCGCCCTCCGGGCCCCGCCTGAGGATCTGAACCCCCAGGACTTAGTTCGGAATTACCGGAACCGCATTACGCGGCGACGGCGTATTCCCCAGCGA
>NZ_SDZL01000158.1 GCF_004210735.1 Brevundimonas sp. | reverse complement strand
CTCGGCCCCCGCGCTTTCCCCGGCCCGCGGCGCGCAGGCCGATGCGCCCAGGGCAATAGCTGCCGCCAGCGCGAACGCGCGGAATTGGCTCATTGGAAATCTCCTCCCCGGAGTCTTCGGCGTCTTTGCGGAGTCTGTGCTCCCGTTGCGGCAAGGGTAACGCCGCCCCACGGCGTTGCAAGGCGCGCCCGGTAACCCCAGCGTGAGTAAGAGGCTTATTCTGCGGCCAGCCGCTCGGTCTGGGCCGTCCGGCGGGCCTGCGAGGCCGCATGGCTCGCCAGCGCCCAGGTCAACAGCCGGTCCAGCCCGGTATGGAAGCCGCCCGGCCGCCAGCCCAGCTCCCGCTCGGCCTCGTGGGAATCCATCATCGGCCCGCCCGAAGCGACCAGCCCGTCGCCCTCGACTATCAGCAGGCTCGACCACAACTCGCCATCCGCCATCGGCGTCCGCTCGTCCAGCAAGGCGCAGACGCTTTCGGCAATGTCGATATCCCGGCGCTCGGCCCCGACCGACAGGTCGAACCGCGACTGCGCCGGCGCCACTTCCGCCGCCCGCAACAGGCCAGACGCCATGTCGCGGATCGGCAGCCAGTCGCGCACCGTCTCGCCGCCCATCTCCAGATGGAAGGGTCGCTGATTGACCAGCGACGACATCAGCCGAGCCATGAACGAGGATTGCGGCTGCCAAGGCCCGAACGCCTCGCCCGCAACACACGTCACCAGCGGCAGGTCATTCGCCCGCGCCCAGCGGTCGAGCAGGGCGGCAGCAGCCCCCCGCGCCGCCTGCGGCCGCGTCAGCTTCTCCGGCACATCGCTCTCGGCCCGCTCCGCATGCACGATGCGGAACCGGTCGCGCTTCTCGTCATCGAGCCGCTCGTAATACTGGCGCGACGCTTCCAGCACGCCGAAAGCCCCGCCGATCTCGGCATCGACCATCGCTTCGGGATCATCATCGCTGGTGGCCGCCAGATGGATCACAACTTCAGGCGCAAACTCGCGCATGATCGCGCGGATCATCGCGCGGTCGGTCACATCGGCTTCGAGGCG
>NZ_SDZL01000157.1 GCF_004210735.1 Brevundimonas sp. | reverse complement strand
CGCCTCGAAGCCGATGTGACCGACCGCGCGATGATCCGCGCGATCATGCGCGAGTTTGCGCCTGAAGTTGTGATCCATCTGGCGGCCACCAGCGATGATGATCCCGAAGCGATGGTCGACGCTGAGATCGGCGGAGCTTTCGGCGTGCTGGAAGCATCGCGGCAGTATTACGAGCGGCTCGATGGCGAGAAGCGCGACCGGTTCCGCATCGTGCATGCGGAGCGGGCCGAGAGCGATGTGCCGGAGAAGCTGACGCGGCCGCAGGCGGCGCGGGGGGCGGCGGCGGCCCTGCTCGACCGCTGGGCGCGGGCGAATGACCTGCCGCTGGTGACATGCGTCGCGGGCGAGGCGTTCGGGCCGTGGCAGCCGCAATCGTCGTTCATAGCGCGACTGATGTCGTCGCTGGTCAACCAGCGACCCTTCCATCTGGAGATGGGTGGCGAGACGGTTCGCGACTGGCTGCCGATCCGGGACATGGCGTCGGGGCTGTTGCGGGCGGCGGAAGTGGCGCCGGCGCAATCGCGGTTTGACCTTTCGGTCGGGGCCGAGCGGCGGGATATCGACATTGCCGAAAGCGTCTGCGCCCTGCTGGACGAGCGGACGCCGATGGCGGACGGCGAGCTGTGGTCGAGCCTGCTGATGGTCGAGGGCGACGGGCTGGTCGCTTCGGGCGGGCCCATGATGGATTCCCATGAGGCCGAGCGGGAGCTGGGCTGGCGGCCGGGCGGCTTCCATACCGGGTTGGATCGCCTGCTGAACTGGGCGCTGGCGAGCCATGCGGCCTCGCAGGCCCGCCGGACGGCCCAGGCCGAGCGGCTGGCCGCAGAATAAGCCTCTTACTCACGCTGGGGTTACCGGGTGCGCCTTGCAACGCCGTGGGGCGGCGTTACCCTTGCCGCAACGGGAGCACAGACTCCGCAAAGACGTCGAAGACTCCGGGGAGGAGATTTCCAATGAGCCAATTCCGCGCGTTCGCGCTGGCGGCAGCTATTGCCCTGGGCGCATCGGCCTGCGCGCCGCGGGCCGGGGAAAGCGCGGGGGCCGAG
>NZ_SDZL01000156.1 GCF_004210735.1 Brevundimonas sp. | reverse complement strand
CCGGTCACATCGATGATGATGAGGTCCATCGAAACCCGCCCAACGATCGGCCGTTTCTGGCCGCCAACGAAGGCCATGCCCGTGTTCGAGGCGGATCGCAAGAAACCGTCGGCGTAGCCGAGGCCGACCGTGGCCAGCGTGGTGTCAGCAGCGGCGGTCCAGGTTCCGCCATAGCCCACCGGGGTTCCGCCCTTGATGTCGCGAACCTGCAGGATTGGCGCGGTGAGGGTGACGACGGTGTGCGAGGCTGAGCCTTCGGCGGGTGTGGGGCCGCCGCCATAGAGGCCGATGCCGGGGCGGACCTCTTCATAGTGGAAGGGTTTGCCCTGATAGGTTCCACCAGTCGCCGAAAGGCTGCGGGGAACGCCCGGCCAGTGGCTGGTGGCGCGCTCGAAGGTTTCGCGCTGCTGCGCGTTGGCGGGGCTGTCTTCGTCGCCGCAGGACAGGTGAGAGATCACGCGGGCGGGTTTGGGCAGCATTTTCGCGGCTGTAGCCCAGTGGGCCTCGGGCAAGCCGAGGCGGCTCATGCCGACATCGATCTGGATGGCGGCGGGGCGGGGCGCGGTGTTCCCGGTGAGCCAGAGGTCGATCTGGTCGAGGCTGTTGAGGACGGGCGTCAGATTATAGAGCTGGAAGAGGTCCATCGTGTCGGGCGAGGGACCGTGGAAGATCATGATCTCCGGCGCAGGCCCGATCGCGAGGCGCAGGATGGCGCCTTCTGACGGCCAGGCGACGTAGAAGCGGCTGCATCCGGCTTTCGCCAGCGCCTTGCCTACGGGCTCGACCCCCAGGCCATAGGCGTTCGCCTTCACCACGGCGCAGGCATAGCCGGGCGCAACGCGCTGCTGGAACATACGCCAGTTGGCGACAAGCGCGTCGAGATCGATGTGGAGGCGAGGTCCTGCCATGCCGCTTGGCTAACGGGTTTTGCGGCACAGGTGAAGCCGCGCCGGGATGGCTGAAATGCGGCCTATTATTCGTTGCCATCTGGCAGGAAGCCGCCGCCGCCCGACTTGGGCTTGTTCTGCCAGATGGCAACGAATAATAG
>NZ_SDZL01000001.1 GCF_004210735.1 Brevundimonas sp. | reverse complement strand
CGAACTCGGTCGTTAAGCCCTCCAGAGCCGATGGTACTTCGTCTTAAGGCGCGGGAGAGTAGGTCGCCGCCGGGTCTACCTGGCGGATTGCAATGTCTATTGGGCTAACGCGCTTCGCGTTGCTTGAGCCCTCTTCTCGAACCCTTCTTCCTTCACATTCCAAACTCCCATCTTCGACGCGGGATGGAGCAGCCCGGTAGCTCGTCAGGCTCATAACCTGAAGGTCGCAGGTTCAAATCCTGCTCCCGCACCCAATATTGTAGTATTATCGCCGTCCTGGTTCACTAGGGCGGCGATTTTACCTTGTACGGTCAGCGCGAACTTCCCGCGCTCCGGCAACGGTGTGACCACCACGGTCTCGATCAACTTGCGCACCAGATCCCGCGCCTCCAAGGCGGCCTCGCTGTCGCTGCGAGCCAGGGCGCGCTCCAGCGAGTCGACCACGGCCCGGTAATGCTCCGCCATGCGCGGGTGCAGCGCCACGACCGGCGCCGCCGGCGCCTGGGCTAGTTCTGCTTCGATGACGGCGCGCCGGGTCTCCAGCGCATCCAGGCGCTCCTTTACCGCCGCGCCGGACAGCACGCCCTCGGCGACCTGATCCACCAGGCGATCCGCCCGGCGCCTCAACTCGGCCAGTTCGGTCTCAAGCTTCACAGCGGTCAGCGCCCGCTTGCGCGACTGCTGTTCGGCCGCCAGCCGCGCCTCCTCGACGGCCAGGGCGACCCGTTCGGGCGCCAGAAGCCGGGTCTTCACAGCCGCCAGCACGCGGGCCTCAATCTCCGCGCCCTTGAAGCTGCGGCCGTTGCTGCAGACGGTGTCGCCGCGTTCGCGTCGCCACGAACAGACGAACCGCCGGTCAGAACCGCTACGAACCAGAGGCCCGCCGCATTCGCCGCACTCAGTTGGCCGCTCAGCAGATGCCGGGGGCGCGCCGAGGCAAGCGACGATTTCTTGCTGGGGCCGAGCCGGTTCTGCGCGTAGCGCGCGAACCCGCCCCCACAGCTCCTCAGGCACGATCCGCAACTCCGGCACGTCGGCACGCACGACCTCCTGGGCGACGCCGGTACGGGCCTGGCGGCGGCCGGTCTTGCGGTTCTTCACCCAGATGTGGCGACCGAAGACATTGACGCCGCGATAGAGCTCGTTGTGCAGGATGCCGTTGCCGCGCTCTGCATCGCCGTTGAGCGCCGAGGCGTTCCACATCTTGCCGGTCGGGCCGGGAACGCCCCCGGCATTCAGGTCGGCGGCGATTGCGCGGGGCGACGCGCCGGCCGCGTAGCGGCGATGAATTTCCTGCACGATGGCGGCTTCGCCGGGATGAACGTCCCGCAGCCCGCGAATGGGTTCACCAGACACGTCGAACTCGCGCCGGATCGTGTAGCCGTAGACGCGGCCGCCGGTGTGACGGCCCGATCGCGCGACGCCCTGGAGACCGCGGCGGGTATGTCTATGGTGTCGAGAACCGGCTGGTCAGCGGGCCGGGCGGGGCCAGCCTGACCTGGGATCCGCTGGGCCGGTTGTTCCGCAGCGCCGGCACGACCACGCCGGCCACCACCTATCTGTACGACGGCGACAAGCTGACGGCCGAGTACGACGCCGCCGGCGTCATGCTGCGCCGCTACGTCCACGGGGACAGGGCGGACACGCCGCTGGTCTGGTACGAGGGCGCCGAGGTCACGACGCCGCAATACCTCTACACCGACCACCAGGGCTCGATCATCGCCCGCTCCGACGCCAACGGCGCGGTCACCGCCGTCAACACCTACGACGAATACGGCATCCCCGGCGCGGCCAACACCGGCCGCTTCCAGTACACCGGCCAGGCCTGGCTGCCCGAACTGGGCATGTATCACTACAAGGCCCGCATCTACTCCCCCACCCTGGGCCGGTTCCTGCAGACCGATCCCATCGGCTACGAGGATCAGGTCAACCTGTATGCGTATGTGGGGAACGATCCGGTCAATCTGACAGATCCGACGGGTACTGAAATCTCGGCCACTCGTACAGTAACCACTAGTGAGGGCGGGAAAACGCATACCGTGGTTAGCGTTGTATTTACCGCCGCGTTAAGTAATGCAGGGGGAAATACTAAGCGTTCATTGAACGATCTTGCTGAAGATATGGCTAACTCAATTGAAGAAAATTTCAATCAATCATTTACTGATGAAGATGGAAATACCGTAGAGTATAAGATGGATGCCCAAATCCGTGTCGGAAAGCGGGAGGGGGTTGAGCACGGAATTAGCATTACTAATAGAAGAATTGGCGACGCCGGCATGTGGAACCAAGGATCCAACACTATTGAGATCGGCGGATTCATGACGGACGCGTCAATGCGAAACGCATTCCGTCGTACGTCCGCTCACGAGTTCGGCCATGCCGCTGGCCTTATGCACACGCCCAGTGGACAACCTCCTACTCTTATGACCCAATCACAGCACGCTGGGCCTTCGCAGACACAACAAGTAACTCAGTCCCAATTCTCGCAGATTGAAGGGCGCTACGTATGGTGACCAGGCGTATAATTCTTATAGGTCTAGGCCTGTGTGTTTCGTCCTGTGCAACCCCCGGCGGGGGGTGCCAAGAATCTTATGTATACTTTACTGGTTACCAGCGCTCGACCGCCGCTATCGCCCTGAATGGTCGGGAAATATGGAGCGGGCAACTCAACGATAGAGATCCGCACAACGAAATTTCCTCTATTGAGGAAATTTGTCTGACATCGGGAAGTACATATCAGATTATGGATCGAGACGGAGTGAAGGAGTTTACGACCCCATTGTCGGCCGGTCCGTTCTATATCGTTGTTAGCTCTAAACTGCTAGGATGGCCTATATCAGTGGATACGGTGCCTCCAATACTAGATTAGAGCTCGGTCCCCCGTCACGCTAGGGCCCGCTGTCGATCGCCTAAGCAACTAATTTCAGCCAGCCTGGGGGCTCAGGACGACGTCGAACATTTCGACAACGATCCCCTGCCTGCCATGTAGCCTCGCTCGTTTGAATTAAACCGCGCCGCTCGGCAATTTTCGAGCCAAAGGCACGACGCCGAGCAGCCTCTCGATCTCGGCGACGAGGTCGTCTGCTATGGGCACCGCCAACGGGCTGAACCAGTATCTGACGGCAGGGTCGGCCGCCTTCACCTATGACGCCAACGGCAACCTGACCTCGGATGGCGCGGGGACCTATGTCTATGACGTTGAGAACCGGTTGATCAGCGGGCCGGGCGGGGCCAGCCTGACCTGGGATCCGCTGGGCCGACTGTTCCGCAGTTCCAGCACGACCGTACCGGCCACCACCTACCTGTACGACGGCGACAAGCTGACGGCCGAGTATGACGCCGCCGGCGTCATGCTGCGCCGCTACGTCCACGGGGACAGGGCGGACACGCCGCTGGTCTGGTACGAGGGCGCCGAGGTCACGACGCCGCAATACCTCTACACCGACCATCAGGGCTCGATCGTCGCCCGCACCGACGCCACGGGCGCGGTCACAGCGACCAACACCTACGACGAGTACGGCATCCCCGGTTCAGCCAACACCGGCCGCTTCCAGTACACCGGCCAGGCCTGGCTGCCCGAACTGGGCATGTACCACTACAAGGCCAGGATCTACTCCCCCACCCTCGGACGGTTCCTGCAGACCGATCCCATCGGCTACGAGGATCAGGTCAACCTGTACGCGTATGTCGCAAACGATCCGGTGAACCGGACGGACCCGACGGGGATGATAGGTTGCAAAGAGGGTGATCGGGACTGCAGTATTGCGAGAACGCCGAATTCTGATGGCTCCGTGACAGTGAGCAGAAGCGAAACAGTACGTACTGAGGAGCGGGGGACTGTGAGAACGGCCACTGTTGAACAGGGCTCGATCAGACTCTTGCCGCAGAATCAGAGCGCGAACGGAGCGCCTGCTGTGGTGACGCCAGAGATGCAGCACAGATTGCTCGAATTTAGCGAAGAAGAAGGGACGACGGTCAACGTCACAAGCGGCATCCGAACCCCGGAACAGAATCGCCGTGTTGGCGGAGCGGCAAACAGCGCTCACTTGACTACTAACTCAGACCAAGCCGCCGACATCAGCATCACTGGATACAGTAGAGCCGAAACTGCTGCGGCAGCCTACCACTCCGGCCAATTCGAGAGAGTTAACGATTACGGAAACAGCAAAGGCGTTCACGTTGACCTACGTGATGTGGGCCCTGGAACCCAGTTCTATTTTAACTGGCAAAGGCGTTCGGGACCGGGACGATGAAACAAATGTTCAGTGCAACGTTGGCAGTATTTTTTATTGCCGTGAGTTCGATCACTTCCTGCGCCCAAAAATCGGAAAGCGTCGAGCCATTATATTATGTATTGACGCCTGGGAGCGATGACGTCTTTGGGATTCCGATAGACGAGACCTTTGCATCTATTTCGGATTCGTTTGAAGTCGTGGAAGCGGGGGAGGGATTGCGAGAAGGCGATCCTTACAATTTCTTGGTTGTTAAGGTTGCGGATGAACTCAATGTCAAGATTGGGTTCGATGGGGTCTTGTCGAACGGAAGATCGCACGTTTACAACTTTGAGACCCGCTCTTCTCTGGTGCGTGATCCTTACGGGTTGGGAGTTGGTTCAGACCTTGGCCGTGTGATGGATGCGTGGCCCAATGGGCGCGTGGTTTCGGGGCTTTCAGACGCTGGAAAATACGCTCGCTATTGGACAGGCACTGAGATCATTTTTTTGCTCAACCCCGGCCATCTCGAAGAAAGTTGTTTTATAGAATACATGCCGAAGTGTAATATTCCTCGGTCGATCACTGTTGAGGGCATCGCTGTTTATCCGCGATTGCCGGATGGCTCCTGACGAAGAAGATGAACCGTGCCCCGCCGGCCGGTCGTTAAGCCCGCCGCACGATCAAGCGGTCGTTCACCCGGTGCAGCGCCTCGGGCGCTTGCAGGGCAGCCGCCAATCGGTGAGACTCGGGCATGGTGATCAGGCGGGAGTTCAACAGCGCAGGCCGGGAAGAGGCGCGGCTTGCCAAGACACGGTCGCGCCGTCAGACCGGACGCATGCCCCGCTCCCTCGATCATCTCCCGGCCGGTAAGCGCGCCGAACTGGCGTTCGTGGTGGAGGTGCTGACGGCGGGCTTCGACGAGGAGCGTTCGACCCGCTGGGCCAAGCACCTGAAGAACGGGCAAATCCTCCGCATCATCCTGTACGGCAGCTACGCCCGGGGCGACTGGGTCGAAGACGCGGTCGGGCGCTACTTCAGCGACTACGATCTGCTGGTCGTGGTGGCGGACGAGAAGCACGCCGACGTGCTGGAGTTCTGGAGCACGGCGGAGAAGCGGCTGCTGGCGGAGCTGTCGTCGGGCGAGCGGCTGCGCACGCCGGTCAACTTCATCGTCCACACCCAGGCCGAGGTGGACGACGCCCTGACGCTGGATGACGAGATCCAAAACCTCGCCTTCATCATCGACCGCGCGCCAAAGGAACATCAGTCTGCCGCCGATTGCGCAGACGACCTCACCCAGATGCCAGCGCGGGGAAGGGTAGGGAGCGCGGTCCTTCAGCCGCCGGCGATCTGCGGTCCGAACTTCTTCGTCCAGCAGCGGATCGTCTCATAGCTGACCTCGATGCTGCGCTGGGCGAGCAACTCCTCGACGTCGGGCCACCGTTGTCACGCGGAGACGTCCACTGTTCGAGCTGTACTACGCCGACCAATGCGGGCTCCCGCACCCAAGATCACAAAACCCCCCGCAGCCATAAGCCGCGGGGGGTTTTGCGTTGCGGCCCGCTGAAACGCTGACGGCGACGGCTGGATCAGGCGCCGGCAGATCCGCAAGCGCCGCACCAGCCGATCCCGCCCATCGACGACAGCGCGATGGAATATATGACGACTCTGGCCCCTGACATCTGCGCTGGGCCGGCAAGACGGTACAATCTCTGGCTCCTTGGCTGAAAGTCCCGGTCGGTGTAGCCGGGTTGTGAACCACACCGGACTTGTCTCTTGACCGACCTCGACCCCTCTCTGAAACACTACGACGACCCCAAGGCGCGCTTGGCCGATCTTGTCGTTCACTTGGTGGGGTTGGCGCTCGCGCTGGTCGGCGGGGGGATGCTGCTGGGGCTGGCGATCGGCTTTGGCCATATTGGAAGATTGGCCGCGGCAGGCATCTACGCCGGCGGGCTGCTGATCATGCTGGGCCTGTCGACGGCCTATAATTTCGCGCCAGCACGGTTTCAGCCGCTGCTGCGACGGTTCGACCACGCCGGTATCTTCATCATGATCGCGGGCTCCTACACACCCTTCACCACCCAGCATCTTACTGGAGTCTGGGCTTGGGGGATGACGGGAGCGGTGTGGGCGACGGCGCTGTTCGGCGCCATGGCGAAACTGCTCCTGCCCGGTTTGGGGCGCGGGTTCTGGATTCCGGTCTATCTGGCGCTGGGCTGGTTGATGGTGGTTGCTGTCCAGCCCCTGATCGAGAGCCTGGGGCTTGCGCCGCTCATTCTCCTGGCCGTTGGAGGGCTGCTCTATTCGGTCGGCGTCGGCTTCTACGCGCGCAAGGCGTTGCGGTTCCGTCGCGCCATCTGGCACGGCCACGTCGTGGCGGCGGCGGCCGTCCACTGGGTTGCGGTTCTGTTGGCTGTCATCGCCTGACGCGCGCCGCAGCGCGCTCTACGATTTGAGCGTATCGCTGATCTCCATCGCCGACGGCCGTCCCGACCGGCAGTACAGATCAGCGATCAACGCTGGCCGAGCCAGAGGTGACGGGCGCAAGTTCCTCGGCTTGAGTCTTGGGCGGCGGCCCGTCGGCGTGATGAAGGCCGTCGTCCACGGCCTGGTTGATCGACAGAATGGCTTCGCCGGGTTTCATCAGGGCGATGGCGGCGTCGCCGGCCTGCACCGAAGTGGGAGAGGGCACGCGAACCGTTCGCTCCTCACCGTCTCGTCCCACCGTCACATCAAAAAAACGCATGACTCTCTCCGTTCGACTTCCTCTCAGGAAGCGACGGGCGCGTCCTAGAGTTCCGCGCTCAGAGGCCCTTTGCTTCAGCCTTCAGGCGAAGCGTGGCGATCCGTGCCTTCCGTCGACCACGCTCGACGTCGTGTCGTTCGCTCATGACCTTCTGTTCAGCCTCCAACGCGGCGATGCGAACGGCGACTTCTGTCTGTTCCAGATCCGCAGCGGCCTGCCATTGGTCCAGGTTCATCTGCGCCGCCTTGATTGCCTTTCTGGCCTGATCCATCGACCGGGCCACCGGTTTGGTCCTGGTTCGCCCGACGTCGACCGACAGGCCGCGCGCGATGACCGTCTGCGGGCTTTCGAGCGCGGCCTTAAAATCCGGACCTCGTGTGATCTCTGTGGCCAGGCCCGTGGCGAACAGATCCTGCGAGACACCCCAGGCCGCCAGCGCCTTGGGCCTTGAGCTCGCCGCCACCGTGAAGGCGTGGAAGCCATCAGACCACTGGAACACTTTCAGCCTGGGGGGCACGTTCTATCGCGTCAGAGAGGACTGAAGCGCTTGCGCCTTCTCCAGATGCGCCTCGATCTTCGGCAGAACGGTGCGGGCGTGCAGCGCCAAGGGCGGCGCGTCCGTATTGTCCGAGAACCCGCGATGCAGAGTGACGGCCTCTTGATGGGCTGCAACCTGCTGATCGATATAGGCCTTGTCGAAATCGGCCTCGGCCGCTGAGCGCAGATTGTCGATCAGGCCCTTGCGACGCTCATCCAGTTGTGTCGGCAGTTGGACGTCCGGGGCCGCTTGGGGCGCGGCTGCCTTGAAGGCTTCGCTGGCCGCCGTGTGGTCGGCCTTGATCATCCGAGCCAGTTCGCGAACCTCGGCGTTCTTGGACCGCTCCAGGGCGATATCCGCGGCCTGGATCTCGTACATGTCACCCATGGCGGCGTTCGGCACATAGGCGCTGACCATGTTGGCGCCCATGGTGGCTGCTGAGGTCTGGCCCACCGGGGTGGAAACGGCGTCCTGCGCCTTGTCGACGGCTTGTCCGGCTTCTTGCTGGTTGCAGGCGGTCAGAAGCAGAGCCCCTGCGGCAGCGGACATGGCGATTCTATAGCGGTTCATAGTTCACTCCATCGGTTGATGGAGAAGCAACGGGCTAATGTGAACCGAGTTGCGCAGAGGTTGCGGCAAGAGCAGGAAGCCAAGCGTCGAACCGCTGTGTTGCTAAGGCGGTGGCATGATCAGGAAGCTCGGCAACAGGCCGGCGACCACCTTACGGCCCGCGTCCTCTGGTTGGGCCAGCATGTCCCGTAGCGGTGGGCCGATCAGCGCTTCGCCGAACGCGCTGAGGGCGATGAACAGGACGGCGGAACCAACGCGTTCGCGCGACTGTCCGTCGCCGCCCATCTTGTCGCAGATCGCCTGGACCAAATCCTGCACCGCCGCGCGGACGGGCTCCAGATGCGACAGGTCGCCGGATAAGGAGATCCAGGCGGCCAGGCAGCCGGCGCCGCCCTGGGAAAAGGCGTCGAAGACGGCGTTCACCAGATCCAATGGCGCGCCCTGATCGGTGCGCAGGCGTGCTACGGCGTCATCCAGCGCGCCTTTCAGGTCAGCCACCATCGAACCCATCAGCGCCGACTGCAACCCCGCAGCGGAGCCGAAATGGTGGATGAGGTTGGCGTGTGTGACGCCGATGTCCTTCGCCACCGCGGACAGGGTCACGGCGTCAGGCCCGCCTGAGATCAGCCGCGCGCGCGCGGTGATGATGGCCTCGCGCCGGGCTTCGTCAGGGGACCGGCGACGACGGCGCGGCACGATTGTTTCATCAGTTGACATCGAACTAAATGACATTTGTGTAGATAGGCTTGTTTACTAAGCTGCGACGAGAACCGCAAGCACAAGCGGCTTCGGTCATTGATCTGTTCGTCCGGACCGGACCGTCCACTAGGCACGCCGTTCGGCATGACCTCGCGCAGGATGTAATCCGTCCGCACGATGCGCGCCCCAGGGCGGCCCGCCGCCGACAAGGACAACGCCTATCAGGTGTGTGAGATCGTGAACGCTAGGCGATCGGTCCGCGGACTGGGGCTATAATCTGCTGTTGAAGACACCCGAGGCCGGTTTCAGGCTTGAGCGGCGGTCGAGCCCAGACACTGGACGGGGGCGCGCTACCTCTGTGCGGCGGGCTGCTCTGGCAGGATCAGACGGAGGGCTGATTTCCGCGTGCAGGCGACGATCGTCTCAATCTTGATCGAGCCGTCTGGTGGCTAAGGCGTCAGCGGTTGAGTCGCTGCGCTGGGTGGTCAGGAAACCGAAGGCGGCCGCGATGGGGAACATCAACACCCCATAAACGGCGCCGGGCAGGGTCATTTCGGGGCTGTTCAGCACCGACTGGGCGATGACTATGGCCAGGGTGGCGTTGTGCAGCCCGACCTCGAAAGAGCTGGCGATGGCCTGTTTGCGCTCGATCCGCAGCAAGCGCGGCACGATGAAGCCGAGGCCGAGGCTGAGGATGCAGAACAGGACCGTGATCCCGGCCAGCGCCTGAACATTATCCATCAGCACATCGAAGCTGGAGACCGCGGCGCCGAGGATCACGAGCGTCAGGATCAGGATGGAGGCGATCCGCACCGGCTTGTCCATGGCCTTGGCGAACCCGGGCTTCAGGCCACGTACCAGCATGCCCAAGGCGACCGGGACCAGCACGATCATAAACACCTCAATGGTCTTGGTCAGTTGCAGGCCGACCTGCATGTCGCCCGGCTGGAAATACGCCACCGACAGGTTGACGATGATCGGCAGGGTGATCACGGCGATGACGGAGTTGATAGCGGTCAGACTGATGTTCAAGGCCACGTCGCCCCGGAACAGATGACTGTATAGGTTGGCCGTGGTGCCGCCTGGCGAGGCGGCCAGCAGCATCATCCCCACCGCCAGAAGCGGCGGCAGGCGGAACAGCAGCACAAGGCCGAAACAGACGACGGGAAGCAGCAGCAACTGGCAGGCCAGGGCGACGCCCGCCGCCTTGGGCTGGCGCCCCACGCGCACGAAATCTGACGGCGTCAGGTCCAGCCCCAGGCCGAACATGATGATGCCCAGCGCGGTCGGCAGACCGATCATGACCAATGACGAATCCATGGCGCTCCCCGTGTTGTTGTCAGACCCGCCCAGGAAGGCGTCCTCCAGCGCATTGTAACCCTGTAATCCGCCAGCCACCGAACCCCGCCGCGTCGCCTGCGGCATAGAGGCCGATGGTGGCGCGCCACCCGGCGTCAGGCGCGGCTGGACAGGTCGGTCGGGAGTCTGCTTCGAGACTTACGCGTCAGGACATGCCTGATCAAAGGTTCGGACTGCGGATCAAGCACTCGGTGCGCGCCATCCCGTCGTCCAGCGCGCGGATGCCTGACCTGAAGGTTCTTGGCGAAGGAATTGGCGATTTGGGGGTTGTCCCTGAACGGGCGTCCGCAGCGGCGCGCCGATGAAGGCTGCGCCGCCGCGGGGTCGTTTTTAGCGTAGTTTCGCGGCGATGCCTGTCAGGGTCTCGCGCAGAGCGGTCTTGCGTCGGGCGGTCGCCGCGTCATCGCCGGTGGCGGCGAGGCCCCGGGCCATACCGTCCAGGCTGGTCGCCAGTTGCGGGTCCTTGGCGCCGCTCTCGATGCGCGCGGCGGCCTGGTCCAGGGCGCCGGTCAGATCGGTGACCGCCGAGGCGGGCAGGGCCTGCCCGCGCTGCAGTTGATCGACATAGGCGCGCGCCACCAACGGATGGGCCGGCCAGGTCACGGGAACCTGTTGCTGCGGATTGAAGCGAGCCCCCTGGTCGGCAAGACCGGCGGCGGCGATCTCGTTCTGGGTCAGGTAGTCGCTGGGCTGCAGGGACAGGATGTCCAGTCCACGCGCGATCTCGGTGGCGTAGATACGGCCATTGTACCAGTAGCTCGACCAGTAGCCGCCCAGCACCAGATGCTTGGGATCAAGCGCGCCGCGGTCGAAATAAGCGATCTCGACCGGCTTGGCCGAGTCGGTGAAATCAATCACCGAGATGCCGCCCTGGTACCAGGACTGGACGAAGATATCGCGCCCGGGAACGGGGATGATCGAACCATTGTGGGCGACGCAGTTCTCCTGATCGTTCTGGGCGGCCGGCAGCTTGTAGTGGCTGCGGAATTCCAGCTTGCCGTTCACGATGTCGTAGAAGGCGTTGGCGCCCCAGTTTTGCGGATCCTGGGCCCGGCACCGCGGGCGTGCGCCCCCGCCCCATTCATCCGTGAACAGGACCTTGGTCCCGTCATTGTTGAAGGTGGCCGAGTGCCAGTAGGCGAAGCCAGTGTCGGTCACGGCGTCGATCCGCTTGGGCTTGCGCGGGTCGGTGATGTCGAAGATCACGCCGTTGCCGGAGCACGCCCCGGCCGCCAGATTGCCGGACGGGAAGACAGTGATGTCGTGGCAATGGTCGGTGCGGCTGGTGTCCTGGGTGTTGTCGCCGTGATCGCCGCCGCGCCACAGGCCGGCGATCTGGCCGGTTTCATCGTCCGCAAAGACGGTCGGGCTATCGATGATCCGGGCTCTGGACGGATCGGCGACCGGAATCTCGATCACATCGATGCGGAAC
This sequence comes from Brevundimonas sp., assembly GCF_004210735.1. Lineage (GTDB taxonomy): Bacteria > Pseudomonadota > Alphaproteobacteria > Caulobacterales > Caulobacteraceae > Brevundimonas. Next base: position 81,819 of record NZ_SDZL01000001.1, on the reverse strand, counting down.
AGGGCGGTGCGGTCGTCGCCGGGAACCTCGCCGATGCAGCCGGCCAGTTCTTTCTCGTCACGGATCGAGGCGGTGCCCGAGTTGTAGACGATAACCGAGCCGTTGCGCCCGTCACCCGAGACGATCGAGTGGGTATGCGAGCCGCGGCAGGTTTGCACCTGGCCGACCTGTACCGGCTGGGCAGGGTTGCTGATATTGAAGATGCGCACGCCACGGAAACGCTCTGGGCTGGCGTCGGCGCTGACGCCCTGGCGACCGCAATCGACGCGGGCGCTGGTCTGCTCGACCGACATGATCAGCAGGTCGCCGATGATCGAGACGTCACCCTGTCCCCCCGGGCAGACGACCGAACTGATCAGCTGGGGTGCGTCGCCGCCGAGGCGATACAGGTTGAAGCCGTGATAGTTGCCGACGGCCAGCATGTCGCCGGCGAACGCCATGTCGGTGTTGGCGAAGCTGAGGAAGGGCGACCGGGTGCCGAACTGGCCGTCGATCTCTTCGGAACGCCCGCCATTGGCCTGCGCCGCAGCCGACTGGGCTGCGGTGGGAACGGGCGGCGGCAGACCGGCCGGGTTCTCGGGATCATAGAAGCCCGTCGGCTTGGGCAGCGAGGCGACGAGGTTCAGGTTGCTGATCGCCTCTCCGGCGTCCCGGAAACCCGCCTTGAGGGTTGAGCGGGGATCGGCCGACAGCTCGCGCAGCTGGGTCGCCAGGCGGCGGATTTCCGCCTGCTGTTCGTTGGTCACGTCGTTGGCGAATTTATACAGGACTGGATCATAGCCCGAACCCGGTTGGGCCAGCAGTTTGCGGACCATCTCCACGGCGCCTTCATGGTGCGCGATCATCAGCGTCAGGAACTGTTGGTCGAACGCGGGGCCGCTGGCCGCGGTGAGAGCCGCCATCTGCTCCGGCGTGGCCATGCCCGCCATGGTGTGAGCCGCGCCATGGCCCTGATGCTGTCCGGCGCCGTGCGCCGCGTGAGGATCGGCCGGATTGGGCGCGGTCTGACCGCGTTCGGTCAGCCAGGCCCGCATGAAGTTGATCTCATCCGCCTGCGAGGCGTCGATACGGCCCGCGATGTCGATCAGCGACTGCCGGTTGGTCCGACCCTTCACCAGGGCGGCCATTTGCACGGCCTGGTGGTGGTGCACGATCATGTCTTGCATGAACCGCACATCGTCCGTGGAAAAGCGGTTGTCGGCGATCCGGATCGCCTCATCGGCGCTAAGCGTCCGCGCCGCCTGACCGGGCGCGCCAGGCTGCACGATCGGGGCGGTCTGCGCCATCGCGCCGCCCGCCGACGCCATCAGGCTTATGAACGAGCAGCTCAGCAGGAGCCGTACAGACGATCCAATTTTAACAGACACCAGCGTATTCCCCATTTGCCGTGATTTTCATCGAGCCTATCACGGCGATCCCGCGTGGGAAGCCATGTTGGTCCCGCAGCAGCGTTAACCGGCGCAACGTCAGTCTGTGCCTGGCCGTCTGTTCATCAGTCGGACAGCCCTGCGGTCAGGCCTGTGCGCACCAGGGCGGCCAGGCTGTCGGCGTGCATCTTGGCCATGACCTTGGCGCGGAAAATCTCGACCGTGCGCGGGCTGAGCTCCAGTTGCAGGGCGATTTCCTTGTTGGACAGGCCCTGCACCAACCCGTCGAACACCTGACGTTCGCGCGGGGTCAGTTCAGCCAGGTGGGTCAACGCCTCGGTCCGGGCTTCCTCTCTGCTGCGGCGGTCGATCAACAGCGCCATGCAGCCCTGGACGGATTCCAGCAGTCGCGTGGGGTCGAAGGGCTTTTCGATGAAATCGACGACGCCTGCCCTCATCATGCTGACTGCCATCGGGACGTCGGCGTGGCCCGTGATGACGATGACGGGCCAGGGCGTTCCCTCGCGTTCGGCCAGTCGCCGGACCACTTCGGCGCCGTCCATGTCGGGCATGCGGATATCGGTGATGACACAGGCGACGTCGCCCTGGGGCAGGCGACGAAAGAAGTCGGCGCCGCTGATGAAACCCCGCGCCGTGATCCCCTGACTTCGCAGCAGGGTCAGCAGGGAGTTCCGCACAGCCTCATCGTCATCGATAACAAAGACCGACCGATCCATTCAGGCCTCCTCCAGTTCGTGTTCACGCGCCAGGGTGAACGAGAAGGCGGCGCCCCCCATCTCGCTCCGGCCGACCGCCAGGGTTCCGCCGTGGCTCTCGACGATGGTGCGGGTCACCGACAGGCCCAGTCCCATGCCGGCGCTTTTCGTGGTCATCAGCGGGCGGAAGATGGTGTCCAGCTTGCCTGTCTCGATGCCGCTGCCGCTGTCCTCGACCGTCAGCTGGTACAGGTCGGAGCCGACGGCCGCCCCCGTGACGCGAACCCGCCGGTCGTCGCGCCCGTCCAGCGCCTCGACTGCATTGCGGATCAGATTGACCATGGCCTGCTGGAACTGGATCCGTTCGGCCCGGACGATGTCTTCGCGGTCGTCGATCCGGTATTCGATGACGACCCCGGCGTTGCGTTCGATCATGCCCAGCATGCCCTGCATGTCGGCGACCATGGCGGCGACCCGCTCGACCCCCATGCTGCGGCTTTCGTGAGCCAGCAGTTCGCGCATCCGGCGGATGATCGCGCCGGCCCGCAGAAGCTGCGCCTTGGCCAGCCCCATGGTCCGTCCGGCGCTCTGGCCCGCCAGACCGGCTTTCTCGACCTCGGTCTGGCTGGCGTGCAGATAGTTGGCTGCGGCGCTGAGCGGCTGGTTCAGTTCATGGGCCAGAGAGGCGGCCATCTCGCCAAGTGAGTTCAGACGCCACACGCGATTGAGCTGGGTGTGCAGTTCGCGCGCGCGATCGTCCGCCGCCTGCGCCTGGGTCAGATCGGTCAGGAACAGGGTCGCGTGATGGCCGTCCAGATCGTCAGGCATCAGTCCGGTCTGGATACGCAGGGGATAGGGGCGGTCGCCGCGTCGTCCGGTCCAGATCGTCTCATGGTCCCCGGGATCGCCTGCCCCGGGATCGCCTGTCCTGGGCACGACAAACCCCTCAACATAGGCGGCCAGGGGATCGCCGACGGCGGCGCCCTCGGCCACCCCCAGGATGGCGCGAGCCGGACGGGTCAGAAAACGGATGCGGCCCAGACGATCGATGGTCACGACGGGCGCCGAGTCCAGAATGCCGTCCAGCATCTGGTTGCGCCGCGCCAGGCGACGGGACAGGTCGCCGGCCCTTTGCCGGGCGTCGCGCAGGCGCCAGCACATCCCCGCCACCATCCAGCACACGACGAAGAAGAGCAGGGCGTTCGCCGTCGTGTCGATCACATCGACGCGGCTGACCTGAAGCACGTTGGCGATGATGGCCAGCATGACCGTCAGCAGGGTGGGGCCGCGCCGCCCGGTGACGATGGCGGTCAACATGACCGCCGGCACCATCGGCAGATAGTAGAAGTCGCCCAGCCCTTCCAGCAGAATACGCGCCAGAAGGGAGACGCCAAACGCGCCCAGCGCGATCCCATAGTCGAGCCACAACGGACGGACCGCCCTCCCGAACGGGAAGTTTCGCGCGCTCAGCATATGAACTCTTCCGAAGGCTTCCTGCCCACCGGTTACGGTTTCTGCGCCCGCTCCGGGAATCGTTGACTGTTTGCGTCAGCGTATAGGTAGCGGCCCCTAGGGGGTAGTGCGTAGTCCGGCGATTACCGCCTGTTCGCGTTCGGCGACGAAATTGAGCCTCGAGAGTGAGGCGCCGTGGACCATCCCCTGACCATTCTGATCGTCGACGATTCCGCGCCGGTGCGGGCGTTGCTGGACATCGCTCTGGCGGCGGCGGGACATCGTACCCTGACAGCCGGATCCGCTTTCGACGCGCTGTCGATCCTGGGCGATCCCTCGACCTCGCGCATCGATCTGATCCTGACCGATTATCAAATGCCGAAGCTGACCGGCTGGGACCTGGTGCGCACGGTGCGCGATGATCCGGGATTTGACGATCTGCCCATCTTCGTCGTGTCCGGCGAAACCGACGCCGCATTGCGCGAACGGATGGAAGGGGCAGGGGCCAATGGCTGGTTCCCGAAGCCCATCAGTCTGCCGACGTTGATGGTCGCCATCGCCGCCGTGGGCCGCGTTCGGGCCGCATCAAGGCCGGCGCCCGCCGCAGGTTGGCAAAGCTTCGGTCGGGCGATGCAGGCCCGCCTACGTATTCCTACCTACCGCCGGATTCATGGATAATATCGGGGTTCGGTCGCCATTTCAGGTCTCATCGTGAGAGAATGAAATGAACCGCAGAATGCGTGTCTCCTGTTACTCGCCCGTGATTTGCGCGGGCCTCGCCGTCGGTATCGCGACGGCCCTGTTCCTGCCCGTCACGGCGTCCGCCGGCGAGATCGCGGTCGAGGGCCAGGTCGGCGTCGCCAGCCAATATGTGGGCAAGGGCCTGGGCAAGAGCGCCGGGGACCCCAGCGTCTTCGGCTCGGTCGAGGTCAGCCGCGGCGCCGTCTACGCCAGTGTCTTCGCCTCGACCGCGAAATTGTCCCAGGGTTCCGACTCCGAGATCGTCAGCGCCATCGGCTATCGCCCGGACGTGGCGGGTTTTGATCTGGATCTGTCGATCATCAATCGCGACCTGCCCGGCACGCGCGCCGGCGTCGACGCCAACTACATGGAATATCAGGCCGACATCGCCCGCAAGGTCGGCGCGGTCAGCACCCGCCTGCGGATCAACTATACGCCCGATGGTTTCGCCGCCACGCGCGAGGCCTGGTGGATCGAGGCGCAGGCCGGTGTGTCGCTGGATACCCGGACCAGGGCTACAGCCGCCGTCGCCGATCGCAGCGCTGACGGCGGCGCCGAATACGTCGCCTGGAACGTCGGGGTGAAGCGCAAGCTGACCGACCGCGTCGCCGTGGATGTGCGCTGGTTCGACACCGACGGCCACAGCTTCGGTGAATCCTACGAGGGCCGCCTGGTCGGCGCCCTGTCCCTTTCCTTCTGATCGCTCATCGCAGGAGCAACGTCGTGTCCTTCTCCAATCTGCCGATCAGCCGAAAGCTGGCCGTCGCCTTCGCCGCCGTACTCCTGGCCATCGTGGCCATGGGCGCCGTTATCATCTGGAACCTGAACGCGCTGAACGCCGCCGGTAAGGTCCGCAGCGGCGCCAACGAAGACATCCGGGTCATTTCCGCCGTCGAGTTGAAGCTGGCGCGGCAGGAAAACAGCTTCCGTGGCTATCTGGTCTCGGGCGATCCCTTCTATCTGGAGCGGCTGAATGCTCACCGCGCCGACTTCAAGGCCGGCGTCGAGGAGCTGCGTTCGGGCGGCTCCGCCGAGGTGCGGGCCCTGGCTGACAAGACGGACGCTGCCGCCAACGAATGGTTCGACAAGGTCGTCACGGAAGGCGGAGCCCTGGCCGTCAATCCGGCCACCCGCGCCCAAGCCGTGGCCATGGTGGGGCGCCAGGGTTCGGCTGACACCTACATCGGCGCGGTCGAGGACTCGCTGACCGCGATCAGGGATATCCAGACCAAGGCGCTCGACAGCGCGCGGGCCCAGCAGGAAGCGACCGCCAGCGCCGCCGGCATGGCGCTGTATGTCGGGCTGGCCGCCGCCCTGCTGCTGGCGATCGCCGCCGGCTGGCTGGTGTCGCGGGCTATCACTGGCCCCGTCTTCCGCATGATTGGTCACATGAAGCGGCTGATGGCGGGTGACACCTCCATCGACGTCCCCTGCGCGACCCGCAAGGACGAGTTCGGCCAGATGGGTGGCGCTATCATCGCCTTCCGCGACGCCGCGATCGAAAAGGTCCGCATCGAGACCGAGGCCGCACAGCACCGCCGCGAGGCCGAAGTCGAGCGCGCTCGTGTCGAGGCCGATAAGGCCCGCGTCGCCGAAGAGGACCGCGTCGCCATGACCGCCCTGGGTCAAGGGCTGACCGCCATGGCCGAGGGTGACCTGACGCACCGCATGACGGTCACGGTCGCCCCGCGCGCCGAACAGCTGAAATCTGACTTCAACAGCGCCATCGCCCAGCTGGAGCAGGCGGTGTCGGTGGTGGTCGCCAACGTCTCGGCCATCCGCTCGGGCGCTGGCGAGATCAGCCAGGCCGCCGACGACCTGTCGCGCCGCACCGAGCAGCAGGCCGCCAGTCTGGAAGAGACCGCCGCCGCCCTGGACCAGATCACCGCCACGGTGAACCGGACCGCCTCCGGCGCACGTCAGGCCTCGGCCACGGTTCGTGCAGCCAAGGATGACGCCGAGACCAGCGGCGTGGTGGTTCGCGACGCCGTCAGCGCCATGGACGCCATCGAAACCTCCGCCCGGGAGATCAGCCAGATCATCGGCGTGATCGACGAAATCGCCTTCCAGACCAATCTGCTGGCCCTGAACGCGGGCGTCGAGGCGGCCCGTGCCGGCGACGCCGGCCGTGGCTTCGCGGTCGTCGCATCGGAAGTGCGGGCCCTGGCCCAGCGCTCGGCCGAAGCGGCCAAGGAGATCAAGGTTCTGATCTCGGCCTCCAGCAATCAGGTCAACAGCGGCGTCAGCCTGGTGGGCCAGACGGGCGAGGCGCTGCAACGCATCGTCGGCCGGGTCGCCGAGATCGACGGGCTGGTGTCCGAAATCGCCGCCTCCGCCCAGGAGCAGGCGACCGGCCTTCAGCAGGTCAACACCGCCGTCAACCAGATGGACCAGGTGACCCAACAGAACGCCGCCATGGTTGAGGAATCGACCGCCGCCAGCCACTCGCTGTCGCAAGAGGCCGAGACCCTGGCCTCGTCGGTGGCGCGCTTCCAGACCGGCGTCGTGACGGCCGCCGCCGCACCGCGCCCGGCCGGCCGCGCTGCGCTGCGCCCGGTGACCTCGCTCAAGACCGTCGGTCGCGGCGGCGCGGCGCTGAAGTCGGAACAGTCGCCCGCCGAAGACGGCTGGGAGGAGTTCTGATGACGGCCGTCGTCACCCTGCCGGCGGTGCTCGACATCCAGCAGGCGGCCCCGCTGCGGGCCGAACTGCTGGCCCTCCGGGGGCAGGCGACGGCCATCGACGGCTCGGCCGTGGAGCGCCTGGGCGGACTATGTCTGCAGGTCCTGCTCTCGGCCCGCCAGACCTGGGCGAAGGACGGGGTGGCGCTGACGCTGGCCCCGGTCTCTGAGGCTCTGGTCGATCAATGGAACCGGTTCGGCGCGCCGACAGCGGCGTTTGAATCAGGAGAGCGCGCGTGACCAAAACTGTTCTGACCGTCGACGATTCCCGCACCATGCGCGACATGCTGCAACTGGCCCTGGTCGAGGCGGGCTACCGCGTCATCCAGGCGGTGGATGGTATCGACGGGCTGGAGACGCTGAGCGCCGAGGGCGCGGATGTCGTCATCACCGACATCAACATGCCCCGCATGGACGGCTTCGGCTTCATCGAGGGCGTCCGCGCCGACCCCCGCTACCGCGCCACGCCGGTCCTGGTCCTGACGACCGAGAGCGACGCCGCCAAGAAGCAGCGCGCCCGCGACGCCGGCGCCACGGGCTGGATCGTCAAGCCGTTCGACCCGGCCAAGCTGGTCGACGCCGTGCGGCGGGTGGCCGCCTGACATGACCGCCGCCGACCCGTTCGAAGCCATCAAGGGCGTCTTCTTCCAGGAATGCGAAGAACTGCTGGGCGATCTCGAAAGCGGCCTGCTGGCCATCGAGACCGGCGCGGCCGATGACGAGACGGTCAACGCCGTCTTCCGCGCCGTCCATTCGGTCAAGGGCGGGGCCGGCGCGTTCGGTCTGGATGATCTGGTGCGCTTCGCCCACGTCTTCGAGACGCTGCTGGACGAAATCCGCTCGGGTAGAAAGCCGTGCGACGACGTGACGGTGAAGACCCTGCTGCGCGCCGCCGACGTGCTGGCCGACCATGTCGCCGCCGCGCGCGGGCAGGGGGCTCCCGTCGATCCCGCCCGCTCCGCCGGTCTGGTGGCCGAGCTTGAGGCCCTGACCCACGGCGACATGCCCGTCGCGGCGCCGGTGGTCCAGGCGCCCGAGCCCGAGGCCGACGAGTTCGGTTTCCAGCCCGTCGTCTTTGACATGGGCGCGTTCGAGCCCGCTCCGGTGGTGGTCGAGGCCGGTCGCTGGCGCGTCGTCTTCCATCCCCATTCGCAGATGTACGCCAAGGCCAATGAGACGGGCCTGCTGTTGCGCGAGCTGTCGCGCCTGGGCCCGGTCACGGTCTCGCTGGACCGGTCCGCCCTGCCGGACCTGGCCGAACTGGATCCCGAAGTCTCCTGCCTGTCGTGGACGATCGAGGTCGAGACCGGAGCGGGCGAGGCGGCGGTGCGCGAGGTCTTTGATTTCGTCGAGGCGGACTGTGACCTGTCGGTCCAACCGGCGCAGGATGCTGCGGCCCTGGACGACGCCGCTGCGGTCGAACCCGATCTGGACATCGCCGCACTGCTGGCCCGCGCCGGCGCCGAGGCGGTCGCGCCCGAGCCGGCGCCCGCGCCGGTTTCGGCCATGCCAGAGCCCGCCGCTGCGGCGCCCGTCGCCGCGCAACCGGCCGCACCGGCGACGCCCGCCCCGGTCACCATCCGTGTCGATCTGGAGCGGGTGGATCGCCTGATCAATGTCGTCGGCGAACTGGTCATCCAGCAGGCCATGCTGGCTCAGCGCGTCAGCGAAAGCGGCCTGATCCGCTCGTCCGGCGTGACGGCGGGGCTGGAGGATCTGGAGCTGCTGACGCGCGAGATTCAAGACAGCGTCATGGCCATCCGCGCCCAGCCGGTGAAGTCCGTGTTCCAGCGCATGCCGCGTCTGGTGCGCGAGGTCGCCGATATGACCGGCAAGAAGGTCCGCCTGGTCACCGAAGGCGAGGCGACCGAGGTCGACAAGACCGTGGTCGAGCGCTTGGCGGAACCCATCACCCACATGATCCGCAACGCCATCGACCACGGGCTTGAGACGCCCGACGACAGGCTGTCCGCCGGCAAGCCGGCCGAGGGAACGGTGCGCATGGTCGCCCTGCATCGCTCGGGCCGGATCGTGATCGAGATCAGCGACGACGGACGCGGCATCAACCGTCCCCGCGTGCGCGGTATCGCCGAAGAGCGCGGCCTGATCGCCGCCGACGCCGTGTTGACCGATGACGAGATCGACAACCTGATCTTCCTGCCCGGCTTCTCGACCGCCGACGCCGTGTCCGACATCTCGGGCCGGGGCGTGGGCATGGACGTGGTGCGCCGCTCGATCCAGTCGCTGGGTGGCCGCATCTCCATCAGTTCGACGCCGGGCAAGGGGTCGATCTTCACCCTCAGCCTGCCGCTGACCCTGGCGGTGCTGGACGGCATGGTGGTGACCGCCGCCGACCAGACGCTGGTGGCGCCGCTGACCGCCATCGTCGAGAGCCTGACGCCGCGTCCCGAGGACGTGCACCACGTCGGCGGCCACGACCCGGTGATCCGTTTCCGCGAACAGTTCGTGCCGCTGATCGACATCGGCGTGGCCATGGGCTTCCGCGACGCGCCGCTGACGCCCGGAACCGGGGTGGCCATGGTCGTCGAGACCGAGAGCGGCGCCCGCGCGGCCCTGCTGGTCGACGCCATCCAGGGCCAGCGCCAGGTCGTCATCAAGAGCCTCGAGACCAACTACCGCCATGTCGAGGGCGTCGCCGCCGCCACCATCCTGGGCGACGGCCGGGTGGCCCTGATCCTCGACGTCGACGGCATCATCGCCAACGCCCGCCGCAAGTCGGCGCGGCCTGATTTCAAACTCGCGAGTTGATCATGTCCGACACCTCCGCCAACGCCCCCGCGCGCGAACTGATCGCCTTCCGCATCGGCGACCAGGAATTCTGCGTCGACATCATGTCCGTGCGCGAGATCCGCGGCTGGACGCCCGCCACGCCGCTGCCGCGCGCCCCGGGCTTCGTGAAGGGGGTCATCAACCTGCGCGGCGCCGTCCTGCCGATCATCGATCTGGGCGCGCGCCTGGGTCTGGCCACGGCCGAGCCGACTGCGCGCCACGTCATCATGGTCGCCAGCATCGGCGGCCGTTCGGTCGGCCTGCTGGTCGACGCGGTGTCGGACATCATCCAGCTGACCGACGAGGCTGTTCAGGCCACGCCCGAGGTCGCCAGCGAACAGGTCCGCGCCTTCGTGAAGGGCATCTTCGCCATCGAGGGCCGCATGGTCAGCCTGCTGGAACTGGAATGGCTGGTTCCGGACACCGAGGCCGAGGCGGCATGACCAGCGCCGCCGGGCGCGGCGCCCTGGTCGAAGGCGAGTTCGTCTTCACGGCCGAGGATTTCCGCCACATCGCCCAGATCCTGCACAGCCACACCGGCATCGCCCTGACCGAGGGCAAGGCGGCGCTGGTCTATTCGCGCCTGGCCAAGCGGCTGCGTGTGCTGGGGCTGCGCAGCTTCCGCGACTACTGCGCCCTGATCCAGGGAGTTGAGGGGGTGGACGAGCTTCAGGCCATGACCGCCGCCCTGACCACCAACGTCACCCGCTTCTATCGCGAGCCGCACCATTTCGATCACCTGCGCGATGTGGTGATGCCGGGCCTGGCCGAGCGCGCGCGCAAGGGCGGCCGGGTGCGGCTGTGGTCAGCCGCCTGCTCGAACGGTCAGGAGCCATACTCCATGGCCATGACGGTGCTGTCGGTCCTGCCCGGCGCCGCCGATCTGGACGTGCGCATCCTGGCCACCGACATCGACCCCAACATGGTCGCCGAGGGCCGGGCCGGCGTCTATTCCGAGGAGACGCTGTCGCCGGCGCCCGCCCTGTTACGTCACCGCTGGTTCGAGAAGTCGCCTGAACACGGCCCCAACCGCTATGCCGCCGGCGAGGCGCTGCGCAAACTGGTCAGCTTCCGCGAGCTGAACCTAATCGGCGACTGGCCCATGCGCGGCCGGTTCGACGTCGTCTTCTGCCGCAACGTCGTGATCTATTTCGATGACGCGACCCAGGAACGGGTCTGGAACCGCTTCCTGCCGGTCATGACGCCGGACGCGACCCTTTACATCGGCCATTCCGAGCGGGTCAGCGGCCCGGCCGCATCGCGCCTGATCCCGGATGGCCTGACGACCTACCGGATGGCCGCATGACCGTCTCCGTCCTGATCGTCGACGACTCCCCGACCATGCGCGGCCTGATCGCGGCCGCCCTGCGGCGCGATCCCGAGATCGAGATCGTCGGCTCGGCCGCCGATCCGCTGGAGGCGCGCGCCGCGATCAAGGCGCTGAACCCCGATGTCATCACCCTGGACGTCGAGATGCCCAATATGAACGGGCTGGAATTCCTCGAAAAGATCATGCGCCTGCGCCCGATGCCGGTGGTCATGGTCTCGACCCTGACCCAGAAGGGCGCCGAGGTCACCCTGGCCGCGCTGGAGCTGGGCGCCGTCGATGCGGTGGGCAAGCCGGGCGCCGGCATGACCGCGGCCGAGGCCTTCGCTGACCTGCCGGCGCGGGTGAAGGTCGCGGCCCGCTCTCGCGTCCGCGCAGGCGCCGCGACCGGCCCGGCGCATGTCGCCACCGATTACCGCGCCGCGCGCGACCATGTTCTGGCCATCGGCGCCTCCACCGGCGGGGTCGAGGCCCTGATGGGCATAGTGGGCGCCTTCCCGGCGGACTGCCCGGCGACGGTCATCACCCAGCACATGCCGGCGACCTTCACCCGCAGCTTCGCGGCGCGCCTGGACAAGATTTCCGCCGCCACCGTGCGTGAGGCCGCCGACGGCGATGTGCTGCAACGCGGGACCGTCTATCTGGCGCCGGGCGGCGAAGCGCATCTTGAGGTCAGCGGCGCCACGCCGCGCTGCCACCTGAAGATCGCCGATCCGGTCAACGGCCACCGCCCCTCGGTCGATGTGCTGTTCCGCTCGGTCGCGCGGCTGCGTCGCCCCATGACGGGCGTGATCCTGACCGGCATGGGCCGCGACGGGGCTCAGGGTTTGTTGGAGATGCGTCAGGCCGGCGCCCGCACCCTGGGGCAGGATGAATCATCCAGCGTCGTTTACGGCATGCCCCGCGCCGCCTTCGAGATCGGCGCCGTCGAGCGCCAGCTGCCGCTCAGCCGACTTCCCGCCGCCATCCTTGACCTTTGCTCGGACGCCCCCCGCGCCCCCCAGACCGCTGCCTGAGGATACGTATGCCCGCCGCTTCCGCCATCCACACCCTCATCGTCGATGATCAGGCGTCCATGCGCGCCCTGATCCGCACCAGCCTGCAGGACCTGGGTTTCCGTGAGTTCCGCGAGGCGGCCGACGGCGAGATCGCCCTGCGCGAGATGATCGCCCGGCCGGCGCACCTGATCATCTCGGACTTCAACATGCCGAACCTGGACGGGCTGGGCCTGCTGCGGGCGGTGCGCGCCCATCCGCCGACCTCGCGCGCGGCCTTCATCATGCTGACCGGCCGGGCCGACCGCGAACTGGTCCAGCGCGCCGTGCAGTTCGGGGTCAACAACTATCTGGTGAAGCCCTTCACCGTCGCCCAGCTGAAGGAAAAGCTGGAGACCGTGTTCGGTCCGCTGACATGACCCTGGCCGCCCACGCAGATGTCGCCCACGCAAACGCCGGGATGCGCCGTGTCCATGTCGGGCAGGGCGAGCATGTCGTGACCGGGGACGCCTCGGTCATGCTGACCACGGTGCTGGGCAGCTGCGTGGCCATGTGTCTGCGGGATCCCGTCATCGGTGTGGGAGGAATGAACCACTTCCTGCTGCCCGACGGCGTCGGAACGGGCGCGAACGCGGCCCGTCGCTACGGCGCCTACGCCATGGAAGTGCTGATCAATGATTGCCTGAAGATGGGCGCGCGCCGCGAGCGGCTGGAGGCCAAGCTGTTCGGCGGCGGTCGCATGTTCGACACCCTGCGCGATGTCGGCGGCGCCAACGCCGACTTCGCCGAGCAATTCCTGCGCGACGAGGGCATTCGCCTTGTCGGTGGCAGTCTGCGCGGGTCGGGCGGACGCCGGGTGCAGTACTGGCCGACGACCGGCCGCGCGCTGCAACGCGCCGTGACCGACAACGCCGCCCTGCCTGAGGCGAAGACTGTCCTTCCGCCGCCAGTCGTGCCGGACGCGGGTGCGGTGGAGTTGTTCTGATGACCGACGCCCTGACCCAGCCTGAACTCCTGTTGCGGATCGCCGGCGAACTGACCGGCCTGATCGGCGAGGTCGAGGGGCTGTCCGACCTCGCACAGCTGCTGGCCGCGCGATCCGCGCCGGACGAGCGGCCGGGGGTTCTGATCCGCGCCCAGTCGATCGACGCCGCCTCACAGCGGCTGACCGCCCTGGCGGATGTCCTGGCCGCACTTGGGAACGGACGGTCCGCCGCCACGGCCCTGGCCACCGTCTCCCTGTCCGATCTCTCCGATCGCCTGCACGGCGCGGCCCCTGCGCCCGCGCGCGCGGCGGATGGCGACCTGATCCTGTTCGATTAAACCCATGAGCCGCGCCCCCCGACAAAGCGATCGCGTGAACCTGGAAGAGACCACGGTCCTGCTGATCGACGACAACGCCCAGTCACTCGATATCCTCAGCTCGATCGTCCAGGGCTTTGGCGTGCGCGAGCAGATACGCTGCATGTCCGGCGTCGCCGCCAAGGACATCATCAAGCGTCGCCAGATCGACCTGATCCTGGTCGATTGCGCCATGCCCGACATGGACGGCTATGATTTCGTGCGCTGGCTGCGTCGCGAAACCGGCGAGCCGATCTCGATGATCCCGGTGGTCATGGTGACGGGCCATGCATCGCAGTCCCAGGTCGCCAAGAGCCGTGACTGCGGCGCCAGCTTCATCGTCGCCAAACCCCTGACACCGGCGGTCCTGTTGCAGCGCATCGTGTGGCTGGCCAGCGACGAGCGGGTGTTCGTCCAGTCGGCGAACTATGTCGGGCCCGACCGCCGGGTGAACAATTTCGGGCCGCCGCTGAACATGCCCGGCCGCCGCCATGACGACCTGTCCGCCCATGTCGGCGCGGCGGTCGAGGCGAACATGGATCAGTCCGACATCGACAGCTTCTTCAAACCCAAGCGGGTGGCCCTGTGACCGACGCCAGGACGTTCAAATACCGCACCAATCTGGCGCGCAAGATGTCCGCGCCCGGCGGCCGCACGGTCGCTGATGCGGTCATCAGGGCCGAGGCGGGGGTCGAGCGCCATCGCGGCGCCGCCATGGCGTCTGTGCACGAGACGCTGGCGGCGCTGGAGGCCGCGGTCGCCGCCCGTGGCGAGGGCGGCCAGCGCGTCTATGACCTGGCGGCGTCGATGCTGGACATGGCGGGCTATTTCGACACCGGCCCCCTGCACGGCGCCATGTTCAGCCTGTGCGAACTCGGCAGTCGGATGATCGAGGCCGGCCGCTGGGACTGGCCGCCGGTCGAGGTTCATGTGCGGGCCCTGCGGGTGATCCTGGACGACGACTGCCGCGACACCGAAGGCAGCCGCGCCGTGCTGGACGGCCTGGCCATGCTGGTGCGCAAGGCGGCCCGCTAGGTCCAAAAAGAAAGAGACGCCGGCGCGGGGCGCCGGCGTCTTTGAAGGTTCAGGGTCGTCTGGTTCAGAACTTGTAGCGGAAGCCCGCGAACACCTGACGGCCCGTGTGGTGGTGCACCGAGACCAGCTGCCCGTCGCCGACATACTGGGTCGGGACTTCGTCGGTCAGGTTGATGCCTTCCAGCGTCAGGGTGAACTGCTCGGTCAGGTTCCACGACGCCGAGGCATCGACGTTGAAGGTGTCGACGACGCCTTCGATCGCATTGCCGTTACGGCCCGGAACCTGGGTCAGATAACCGTCGCGATAGGTGCCCGAGATGCGGGCGCTGAACCGGTCGTCCTCGTAATAGAGCGTGCCGTTGTAGGCCGTCTTGGACAGCTCGGTCAGGGTGTTCACGACCCCGCTGGGATATTCGATTTCCGAGTCGACATAGGTGTAGTTGGCCATCACCCCGAAGTTCGACCAGATCCCCGGCAGGAAGGTGAACGGCTGCTGGTACGAGATTTCGTAGCCCGTCAGGTCGCCGCCGTCGGTGTTGACCGGCTGGTTGAACACCCAATCCTCGGTCGGCGAGCAGCCGGCGACCGATCCACACGCGGCCACGGCGACGCTGTCGGGAATGCCGAACGGGTTGCCGGTGAAGGGGCGGGTGACCGAGTCGGTGGCCACGAAGCTGTCAATGGTTTTGTGGAAGACGCCCAGCGACAGGATCGACTCCGGGGCGAAATACCATTCGATGGCCGCGTCATAGCTCGTGGCCTTGGTCGGCTCCAGCAGCGGGTTGCCCGAGTTGACCGACCGGTTGTTGCCGGACACCGAGACGGTGCCGCCGGGTGTCAGGCTGCCCAGGCCCGGTCGGGCCATCACCTTGGCAGCTGCCAGTCGGATCAGCACGTCGGGGGTCGCTTCGATCACCACGTTGGCGGACGGCAGCCAGTCGTCATAGCTGCGCTCGGCCGTGACCTGGGTCGGCGTGCCACCGGCGACTTGATAGCCGGTCGAGGATTGCTCGGTGTCGATGTAGCGCAGGCCGACGTTGCCACGCACGGGCAGGCCCATGTCGGTGTTGAAGTCCACCTGGACGTAACCGCCCCGCGTCTTCTCCTCGACCGAGCGGTTGTTGCCGCTGGCGGGCTGCCAGCTCAACGCATAGCCGTCGAAGCCGAACAGGTCGGCAGCCGCGCCATAGTTGGGAATCAGCCAGTTGAGCTGCGAACCCGACGGAATGTCCCACTGATCCGACAGGCCGACCGGGCGGCTATAGTCGGAAATCGGGGTCGCGCCGACGCCGGCCGGCAGGCAGCCTTCGGCGTTGGCGGTCGGGGCCAGGCCGCAGGAGGCCGGATCGCGCCGCCGCTCGGTCGTCTCGAAGGTATAGTTCTTGAGGAACAGGCCGCCACGCAGGGTGAAGGTGTCGTTCAGGTCGAACACGGCGTTGAACTGGCCCGTGTCATAGGTGTTGTCGGCCGTCTGCGGACGCATCCGGATCTGCGACAGGGTCCAGGTGGCCGGATCCAGCACATCAACGCCATAGCTGATCAGCGGCAGATTGCGGTTCTGACGATAGTCGTAGGTGTAGCCGTCCGAGTCCGCGTGATCGAACAGCAGCGTCGTCTGGATCGGGTTGTCGTGCTCCGACTTGCTGGACCCCAGTAGGGCGTCGATACGGAAGCGATCCGAGAACTCGTGCTTCAGGTTCAGGGTGTATTGGGTGAACTGGGTCGTCAGTTCGTCGAAGCGCGATTCCGAGCGCAGGTCGACGTTGTCGAAGACGCCGTAAACCAGGGCGCCGTCCTCGACGACATAGCCGGGACGAACGCTGATGCCGGCGCGGCCGCCGGCGCCGCTGCCGCTGAAGTCCGGCGCCTGCAGGAAGTGCTCGTAACGCGTGGCGCTGAAGTCGGCGTACAGAATGTCCAGGCTCAGCTCGGTCGCCGTGCTGGGCCGCCATTGCAGCGAACCGGTGACGCCCAGGCGGTCCTGGTCATGCTCCAGGACGCCATAGCGGGGCAGGCGCGGCGTGAAGGCGTTGACCGCGCCCGGCCCCGTGCCGACGTTCCCGCCCTGCCAGCGGACGGTGCTGTGGCCCTCTTCCAGCGCTTCGCGGCTGGAATAGGCGACCGACAGCAGGGCGCCGAAGGTCCCGTTGGCGAAGGTGTTGGAGATCAGGAAGGCGCCGCGCGGGTCGATGTTCTGCGCCAGGTCGTTGTACCCGGCCTGACCCGAGACGGCGACCGTGAGGCCCTCGCCATAGTCGAACGGGCGGGCGGCGCGCAGATCGACGGTCGCGCCCAGCGACCCTTCCTCGGTATCGGCCGAGGCGGTCTTGCGCACTGTGATGCTGTTGAACAGGTCCGAGGCGAAGACGTTGAAGTCAAAGCCGCGCCCCCGGTTGGTGCCTCCCGAGCTGTCTGTGCCGCCGGTGGTGCCCAGGGCCTCCATGCCGTTGATGCGGATGCGGGTGAAGTCCGGCCCCAGACCGCGCACCGAGATGTTGCGGCCCTCGCCGGCGTCGCGCGTGATAGTCACGCCCGGCACCCGCTGGATGGCCTCGGCCAGGTTCTGGTCGGGGAAGTTGGCGATATCCTCGGCCACGATCACGTCGACGGCGCCCGCCTCGCGACGTTTCACATTCAGGGCTTGGGCTAGGCTGCCGCGGAAGCCGGTGACGACGACTTCGTCCACGGTGGTGGTCGGCGCCTCTTGCGCGACGGCGGTCCCGGCCGTGGCCAAGGCCAGGGCGCCGAGCGAGACGCCCAGGGTCAACGCACGGCGTGCACGGGTAGCGTGATGGGTCATATGGTCCTCCTCCCAGTTGGGCCTTTCGGAGATCGTGCGTCCCCGTTCCAGCCTCCGCGATCGCGGGAACCGGTGTCATTTCGCATTTGTCGCGCTATGCCACCGGTGTCATGTAAAGCTACGCACAGTTTTTGATTTGAGGCAAGACTGCGCCCGCAGCCGGGATATCACCCCTCCAGCGCCTCGATCAGTTCGCCCAGGTTCCGAATGAAAACCTGGGTCGAGATGCATTCGACGGGGTAATCGGTGGTGTAGGGCGAGGTGTCCCAAAGGTCGCCGACACGCGTGGACTGGAACTCTCCACCCGTCACGGCGGCGGGTCCGGGGCCGATGTAGGGGTTGGATATTGTGGTCAGCGGCGACGGCCAGTAGCCGCGCGCATTCAACCCCGACACCAACTCCGCCGCCCGCCCGGGGGCCGGTCTGGTCAGACGCCGAGCGTCCGACGACATGTCCCAGACATCGACATCCTGAAGCGTGAAATATGTCGGCAGGCTCAGCGATCCCGGTCGCGCCTTCAGCGGCGAATCGCGGCTGGCGTCCTGCGGCGACAGGGCGGCGGCGGCTTCGTAGTCGTGGCGCAGGGCGGCGGTGTCCAGGTTCCGGAACGAGCCGTAGTGAACCACCAGATTGCTCGGGTCGGCGTCGGCGTAATACTGGCCGTTGGTGATGTTTGACCCGCGCCGGTGGATGTAGACCGGGGTGTTAGCACCTTCCAGTATGAATGTTGGATGGGTGCGGCCCGGCGCGATCAGGGCCTGGGACGTCCTGACCTGATCCAGCCAATCCAGCGCCTCAGGCAGGCGCTGCAGGTATTTCCGGTCGCCCGTCAGCCGATAGAAGCCGATCATCGAGCGGATATTGGTCGCCGTCGTATGAGTGGCGAAGGCCTGGGGCTCGATACTGCGGGCGGGCGCCGGCTTCAACGTGTCCGGGAAATGCTGCAGGCCCCACGCCGGTTGAGGCATCGGCTGCTGTGTCGCCACGAAGATGTCCATGCCGCGTCGGATGGCGTCCAGCAGCCGCGCGTCACCCCGGCCGCGCTCAGCCAGACCGTGGTAGGCATAGATCAGGAACTCAAGGTTCTCGCCCGCCACGTCGTCGTTGAAGGTGATGTAGGGGGTGTAGTCCGGCTTGCCGTGGACCCCGCCGTCCTCGACGAAGGGATAGCGCTGGGGCCAGCCGCCGTTGGGATACTGGGCGTCCAGCACGAACTGAATCGCCTTCATTAGCGGCGCGCGATATTTCCGCTCGCGCTTTTCCAGATAGACCCGCAGCAGCAGTTGCGACGCCTCGGCCGTGCCTGCGTCGTCGAAAGTGGCGTTGCCGTAGTAGCGATGGAATTCCTCCATCCGCCAAGCGTTGGCGCCATAGGTCGCATACCAACGCTTCAGCGCCTCTTCGCCCGCCGTGTCGATGACATAGTTCCAGCCGCCGCGCGCATGCTGGCCCGCGATCAAGGCGTCGGCGGCGGACTTGGCGGCGTCATAGAACTGCTCGTCGCCGGTAGCGTGATAGGCGTCCAGATAGGCGTGGCCCACGGTCGCCGTCCCCGGCGGCTGGACCCAGATCATCGTCGGCGACGCCTCCAACTCACCCCACCGGCGCGAGAAGTCAGGCAGCACGTTCCAGACATAGCCGCCGCCCACGGCGACCTTGTCGGTCATGAAGGCCGTGGCGCGTTTCATGGTCGCCAGGATGGCGGCCCGGTCGGGGGCAGCTTGCGCGAGGGCGGGGGCGGCCACGGCGCTAAACGACAGGGCGGCCCCGGCGGCCAGCAGGGCGCGGCGATTCATCGGTACGGACATGGCGAACTCTCCCCTCGGTACGACGCCGTGCGGCTCTGCGCGGCCGCTTCGACGGTAAAGCTAAACATGCCTGACACCGGTTTCCTACAATCGGCGGAGCCCTGCCGGTCACGATGATGTCAGCGACGCTCAGCGGCGAATGTCGAAACCACCGTCGCCCATAGCGGCCTGAACTTCGGTGGCGGAAAACAGGTTAAAATCCCCCGGCACCGAATGCTTCAGCCCGGCGGCGGCCAAGCCGAAGTCCAGCGCGCGCTGATCGTCCCAGCCGCTCCAAAGGCCGAACAGAACGCCCGACGCAAAGGCGTCGCCGCCGCCGACCCTGTCGATGACGCCCGTCATGTGGATGGCGTCGGCGCGCGTTTCGATCACAATCCCCGCCTCGCCGCGCGTCAGCATGACGGCCGACAGGGCCTGATCTGCGACGCTTTCCTGGACCCTGCGGGTGCAGGCGATCCGTTCCAGCCTGGGGAAGGCGGCGAAGGCCGCGGCGGCGGCCTGACGGCGCCGTTCGTCCGGACCGGCGCCGCTGAAAGACCGGCCCAGCACCAGACCGAAGTCCCGCTCGTCCGCAAAGGCGACGGTCGCACCGGCCAGCATCCGGCCCAAGATTCCGGGCGGATCGCCGTCCCACTGTTCCCACAGCTTGCCGCGGAAATTGCCGTCGTAGCTGACCTTGACGCCCCTGCGCACCGCCGTCTCGATCAGGGCGACGGCGGCCGCCGAACCGTTCGGCCCGGTTGCGGGCGTCACGCCCGAGGCGTGCAGCCATTCGATCCCGTCCAGCAGCGCGTCCCAGTCAAAGGCGTCGGCGACATGCTCAATAAAGGCCGATCCGGCCCGGTCGTACAGCACTTCGGACGGGCGCCGCACCGCGCCCGGCGTCAGGAAATACAGACCCATGCGGCCCGGCCTGAACACGATGCGTGACGTATCGACCCCGTGCTTGCGCACCTCATCCCGCGCGGCGTGGCCCAGGGCGTTGTCGGGCAATACCGTGGCCATGGCCGCCGGGGCGCCGAACCGGGCCAAAGATACGGCGACGTTCGCTTCGGCTCCGCCCGGTCGCGCGGTCAGGGCCGGCGACTGCATGAGCAGCTCATTCTGGTGGGGGCTGAAACGCAGCAGCATCTCGCCAAAGCAGAGAATGGTCATGATCTGGACGCTAGCGCGGGATCACCGCGCCAGCCAGCCGCCGTCGACGGGCAGGGTGACGCCCTGCACATAGTCGCTGGCCGCACTGGCCAGGAACACCGCCGCCCCGCCCAGGTCCGCCGGATCGCCCCAGCGCCCGGCCGGGATGCGGCCCAGGATCTCCTTGGACCGCACCGGGTCATCCTGCAACGCCTGGGTGTTGTCGGTGGCGAAATAGCCGGGGGCGATGGCGTTGGCGTTGATCCCGTGTTTCGCCCATTCGTTGGCCATCAGCTTGGTCAGACCCGCCACGCCGCTCTTGGACGCCGTATAGGACGGCACGCGGATGCCGCCCTGATAGGACAGCATCGAGGCGGTGTTGATGATCTTGCCCCGGCGACCGTCGGCGATCATCCGCTTCACCGCCGCCTGGCTGAGGAAGAACAGCACCTTCAGGTTGACGTTCATCACGTCGTCCCAGTCCTGCTCGGTGAAGTCGACGGCGTCGGCGCGGCGAATGATGCCGGCGTTGTTCACCAGGATGTCGACCGGACCCAGCGCGGCCGTCGCCTCGTCCAGGATGCGCTCGACCGGCTCGATCGAGGTCAGGTCCGCCTGAACCGAGATCGCCCGCCCCCCCCTGGCCAGCACCTTGCCGACCGTGTCGTCGGACGGGCGCCGCGCGACCGAGACGATGTCCGCGCCGGCATCGGCCAGCGCCAGGGCGATGCCCTGGCCCAGGCCCGTATTGCCGCCGGTCACCAGCGCGACCTTGCCGGTCAGGTCAAAAGGATTGGCCATGGCCGTCGCCCCTTACTTCAACTGGCAGATGTCGAGCTTGTGCATGTCGGTATAGTCCAGGTTCTCGCCGCCCATGCCCCAGATGAAGGTGTAGTTGGACGTACCGGCGCCCATGTGGATCGACCACGGCGGGCTCATCACCGCCTCGCCGTCCGCCATCACGATGTGACGCGCCTTGTCCGGCTCGCCCATGAAGTGGAAGACGCGGTCGTTCTCGCCCAGGCCGAAATACAGATAGGCCTCGGAGCGGCGGTCATGCAGGTGCGGCGGCATGGTGTTCCACACGCTGCCGGGCTTCAGCACCGTCACGCCCAGCAGCAGCTGGCAGGACTTCACCTTGGCCGGGACGATGTACTGATAGATCGTCCGCTCGTTCGACGTCTCCAGCGACCCCATCTCCAGCGGCACGGCCTCGGCGATCGAGATCTTGGCCAGGTCATAGCGGGCGTGGGCGGGCGTCGAGATCAGATAGAATTTCGCCGGCTTCGCCGCGTCGGTCGAGGCGAAGCTGACCTGGGCCGAGCCCATCGGCACATACAGGCCGTCGCGGAAATCTAGGGCGATCGTCTGACCGTCGACGGTCACCGAACCGGCGCCGCCGATGTTCACCACGCCCAGTTCGCGCGCCACCAGGAACGGCTGACCGGCCAGGGACGGCGGCTCGGAATGGGTGGGCAGGCTGATCGCGCCGTCGGTCGGCATGGCGCCGCCGATGACCATGCGTTCGTTGTGGGAATAGTTCAGGCTGACCCGGCCCGGCTGGAACAGGCCGCCCAGCAGGTAACGATCACGCAGCTGGTCGTTCGAGGCGCCCTCCATCATGTCGGGATGGGTCGCGTGATAAACCTTGTCGTACACCTTGGTCCTCCTGGATTCCGGTCGCCGGAATCATCTTCCCGGGGGCTTTCAGCGCCCGCCTGTCTCCAGTTTGGTAACCGGTGTCAGACGTCGGGGCAAGCGCGTTTCGCCGTGACGGATAGGCTCACCGGTTCGGGATAGCCGAGTGGCGGACCACCAGGGCGGGTCGCACCTCGGGCTGGACCAGCTTGGCCGGATCGACACCGCGCATGGGCGCCAGCAGTTTCTCGGCCGCCATCCGGCCCATGTCCCGGATCGGCAGGCGCACCGACGTCAGATTGGGCCACACCCGCGCCGCCATGGGCAGGTCGTCGAAGCCCACGACTGACAGATCGCGCGGCAGTTCCAGCCCCCGCTCGCGCGCCGCCTGCATCACGCCCAGCGCCATGTCGTCGTTCAGGGTGAAGATGGCGGTCGGCGGTTCGGGCAGGGACAGCAGGGCATGCCCAGCCTCGACACCCGACTCGAAGGTATAGGCGCCCTGGATGTCGTAGGCCGGGTCCAGCGGCACGCCCCGGTCGGCCAGGGCGTCGATGAAGCCCTTGCTTCGCACCGCCGACGACCGGAACAGCGTCAGGCCGCGCACCAGACCGATACGCCTGTGGCCCAGGTCAGCCAGATGCCGCGCCGCCTCGGCCGCGCCCATCCAGTCGTTGGTCACGACCATGGCTTGGGGTTCGTCCAGCGCCACCGAGGCGATCCGCACATAGGGACAGTCCAGTTCGCGCAGCAGTGCGATCACCGCCTCGTCCTCGGACACCGAGGGGGGCATGATGACGCCGAACAACCGCTGACGTTCGACGAAGCCGCGAATGTCCTCCAGCAGGGTGGGCGAGGTGCGGCTGCACGGGTGGACCACCAGCTCCAGGCCGGACCCTTTCAGAGCGTCCAGAATGCCCTGCTGCATGTTGACCACATAGGTCGGGCTGGGCTGGTCATAGATCATGCCGACCAGGAACGAGCGGCGGAACGCCAGCCCCCGCGCCTGCGGATCGGGGATGAAGCCCAGCTCGTCGATCACCGCCTGGACGCGGTCGCGCGTGTCCTGGCGCACGAACGGCGACTGGTTGATGACGCGGGACACGGTCTTCTTCGAGACCTCGGCCACGCGGGCCACGTCATTGATGGTGGCGCGCTTGCCCGATTTCGCCGGCCGCGAATCGTCGTCAGACAAAGGCGATTCCCCATATTCTCGTTGACCCTAAGCCATAGACCCACCCGGCGACCGGCGCCATGGGGTGTTTTCAAGGTGGATTGACACCGGTTTCCATCGCCGATCATTATCCGGCGTTTTCCAATGGGGCGTCAGTTGATCAACCAGTTCGCATCGCAGGAACGCCGCGCATGACGGCCGCTCCCGTCACCTCTGCGCCGACGCTCAGCGCCGATCAGGCCGTGGCCCAGGCGTTCGTCGCCGCCCGCCTGAACGCCGTCGCCGTGCCCGGTTTCCCGGGTGAGGTTCCGCAGGACATCGCCCGGTCCTACGCCATCCAGACCGCCGCCATCGCCCGGTATCCTGACCGCGTCGCGGGCTGGAAGGTCGGCGGCGTCGGCCCCGCTCAGCAGGTGACTTTGGGCGTTCATCGCGTGGCGGGCGCTATCTTTGCGGGGAATGTCTGGACGGCGGGCGACGCGCCCACGCCGCTGCCGGCTATCGAAGGTGGATTTGCCGCCGTTGAGGCCGAGTTCATCGCCCGCATCGGCGCCGACGCCGATCCTGCCAAGATTGACTGGACCATCGACGAGGCCGCTGCCCTGATCGACGCCGTCTTCATCGGGGTGGAGCTGGCGGGTAGTCCGCTGTCCACCATCAACGACCTCGGCTCGGCCGTGGTCGCTTCCGACTTCGGCAACAACGGCGGGCTGGTGATCGGGCCTGAGTTGACCGACTGGCGCGCCCGGCTGGATGACATCGCGGTCGAGACGGTGATCGACGGCGAAAGCGTCGGTCGCGGCGGCGCGACCTCACTGGCGGGCGGGGCGCTGGAATCGGTGCGCTTCCTGCTGGAGCATTGCGCCCGCTGGGGCCGGCCGCTGACGGCCGGAACCCTGATCTCGACCGGCGCCGTCACCGGTGTCCATCAGGTGTTCGTCGGCAGTGTTTCGACGTGCGTATTCCAGGGTGTGGGCGAAATCCGGTGCGTGATCGTGCCGGCCGCGCCGCATCCGTCGCAAGGCTAGAGTTCGATACAGGACGCGAACCCGCACGCCGCTATCACGGCAAAGAAGGCGGGACGGGTCGAGGAAACCAAGGGAATGGGTCTGAACCATGAGTGACGCTTCGACCGCCGCACCAAAGGAGGGGCCGCCCATCACGGTGACGGCCCCGTCCCCCGGCAAATACCGCTGGCTGATCATGTGGCTGCTGTTCGCGGCCATGGTCATCAACTACGTCGATCGCCAGATGATCGGCGTGCTGAAGCCGACGCTCGAGGCCGAGTTCGGCTGGACCGAGATGCAGTATGCGGACCTGATCTTCTGGTTCCAGGCCGCCTATGCCGTTTCCTATCTGGCGTTCGGGCGGATCATCGACCGGGTGGGCGCGCGCTGGGGCTTCGGCGCGGCCTTCCTGATCTGGCACATCGGTCACATCTTCACCGCCGGCGCGCGCGAGATGAGCCACTTCATCGCCGCCCGTGTCGTCCTGGGTGTGGGCGAGGGCGGGGGCTTCCCCGGCGGCATCAAGGCCGTGACCGAGTGGTTCCCCAAGAAGGAACGCGCCCTGGCCACCGGGCTGTTCAACGCAGGCACCAATATCGGCGCCATCGTCACGCCGCTGATCGTGCCCGGCATCGTGCTGGCGTTCGGCTGGCAGATGGCCTTCATCATCACCGGCGTTCTGGGCCTGATCTGGCTGCCGATCTGGCTGCTGGTCTATCGCACCCCGCGTGAGCAGAAGCGCCTGAGCCCCACCGAACTGGCCTATATCGAACAGGATCCGGCCGACCCCGTCGAAAAGGTCAAATGGACCAAGCTGCTGACGGTCAAGGAGACCTGGGCCTACGCCCTGGGCAAATTCCTGATCGACCCGATCTGGTGGATGTTCCTGTTCTGGCTGCCGGACTTCCTGGGCCGCACGCACGGTCTGGATCTGCGCACCTTCGGCATCCCGCTGGTCATCATCTATCTGATGAGCGACGTCGGCTCGGTCGGCGGCGGCTGGCTGTCCTCGCGGCTGATGCACCGGGGCATGAGCGTCAACCGCGCGCGCAAGACCACCATGCTGATCTGCGCCCTTCTGGCGGTGCCGGTGATGTTCGCCGCCATGGCCAGCCAGCTGTGGGTCGCGGTTCTGATCATCGGTCTGGCGACGGCGGCGCACCAGGGCTTTTCGGCCAATCTGTACAGCCTGCCGGGCGATGTCTTCCCGCGTTCGGCCGTGGGTTCGGTGGTCGGGATCGGCGGCATGGTCGGCGCCATCGGCGGTATGGCGATGGCCAAATACGCCGGCTACGTGCTCGAAAGCATCGGCACCTACACGCCGATCTTCATCGTCGCCGGTTCGGCCTATCTGATCGCGCTGGTTGTGGTGCATTTCATCACGCCGGACTACGCCCCGGCCAAGGTCTAGGGACCGGTCGGCGGACTATGGGGGCGCTCGTTTCAGGCGGGCGCCCCTTTCCAATTCGGGAGCATAGCCATGCCCACACGCCGTCATGCTCTGTCCGGTCTGGCCGCCACGACAGCCCTGTTGTTGAGCGCCGGCGGCGTCCACGCCGATGCGGCCGCGCTCCGTGTCCGAACCGGCCATGGCCCGGTGATCGGCTTTCGCGACGGCGGCGTGTCGATCTTCAAAGGGGTTCGCTACGGCGCCGACACTGGCGCCCGCCGGTTCCAGCCGCCGGTCCCGCCGACGCCGTGGGATCGCCCGGTCCAGGCCCTGTCCTATGGCGCCGCCTGTCCCCAGAACGGGGATGAGCCGAACCAGGCCGAGGACTGCCTGTTCCTGAACGTCTGGACGCCAGGCGCCGATCGGGCGCGGCGGCCGGTGATGGTCTATATCCACGGCGGCGCCTATGCGACCGGCTCGGGTTCGGACCCGCTGTACGATGGAACGCGGCTGGCCCGGCGCGGCGACGTGGTGGTGGTGACGCTGAACCACCGGTTGAACCTGTTCGGCTACGCCTCGCTGGCGCGGCTGACGCCGGGGTTCGAGGCGTCGGGCAATGTCGGTCAGCTGGACCTGATCCTGGCGCTGCAATGGGTGCGCGACAACATTGCGGCTTTCGGCGGCGATCCCGGCCGGGTCATGCTGTTCGGCCAGTCAGGCGGCGGGGCCAAGATCGCCACCCTGATGGCTACACCCGCCGCGGGCGGCCTGTTCCACGCCGTCGCAACCATGAGCGGCCAGCAGGTCACGGCCTCCGGCCCCGTCAACGCCGAGCGCCGCACCCGCGCCTGGTTGGACGCGCTGAACCTGACGCCTGATCGCGCGGCCGAGGCGGCGGCCCTGCCGGTCGAACGCCTGCTGGAGGCCGCGAAAATACAGGACCCGGTACTGGGCTATGGCGGTTTGTATTTCGGCCCAGTGCTGGATGACCAGGTGCTGCATCGCCATCCCTTCTATCCGGACGCTCCCCCGCAGTCGGCGCATATCCCGATGATCATCGGTAATACGCGGGAAGAGACCCTGGCCTTCATGGGGAACGATCCCCGCAACGCCGGCCTGACCTGGGACACGCTACCCGCGCGCCTGACGCCCGACATCCTGCGCATCGACGTGTCGCCCCAGGCGGTGATCGCCGAGTACCGGCGGCTGCATCCCGACTGGTCTCCTGATCAGGTGCTGATCCACGCCACCACCGCCGCCCGGTCATGGCGCGGCGCGATCATCGAGGCCGAGACCCGGGCCGCGTCTGTCGCCTTGGTCGGGGGCGCGCCGACCTGGGTCTATCAACTGGACTTCCCCGGCGAACTGGCCAACGGCCGTCGCGGCGCCTTTCACACGGCGGACATCCCGCTAGTGTTCGACAATGTCGCGGCCGAGGGCTCGCGGACGCGCGGGCCGGGCGCACAGGAGGTCGCCGACCGGATGGCCGACGCTTTCATCGCCTTGGCGCGGTCGGGCGATCCGAACCATCCGGGCCTGCCGCGCTGGGCGCCCTATGGGCTGGAGCGTCGCCAGACGATGCTGTTCGACGTCGACAGCCGCATGGCCGACGATCCGCGCAGGGACGAGCGCCGCTTCTTCGCGCGCATCCCCTACGTCCAGCCGGGGACTTAGGCCGACGGGGCGCTACCGCCGCCGCAACCTGGACCCTCCGGCGCACGTTTGAGCGCCAGACGCGGAAAGGCGCACCGTCATGACAACCTACAAGGTCGGCTATCTGATCGGCTCACTGGCGAAGGAATCGATCAACCGAAAACTGACGCGCGCCCTGATCAAGCTGGCGCCGGAAAAGCTGCAGTTCCACGAGATCGGCTTTGGTGACCTGCCGATCTACAGCTACGACTACGACGCGGATTTCCCACCCGAGGCGCGGGCGTTCAAGGCCGACATCCAGAAGTCGGACGCCGTCCTGTTCGTGACGCCGGAATACAATCGCTCCATCCCGGGCGGGCTCAAGAACGCGATCGACTGGGCCAGCCGCCCGTATGGCTCCAACGCCTTTGCGCGCAAGCCGGCGGCGGTGATCGGAACCTCGCCGGGCGCCATCGGCACCGCCATCGCCCAGCAGAGCCTGCGCAGCGTGCTGGGGTTCCTCAACGCGCCCCAGATGAATGCGCCCGAGGCCTACATCCAGTTCAAGCCCGGCCTGATCACCGACGACGGCGACGTCACCGTGCCCGCGACCGAGGAATTCCTTCGTCAGTATATGGAGGCGTTCCACCTGTTCATCGCCCGGGTGACCTCGGTCTTGCCGCGCGACGCCTGATCTAGCCGCGGATCGCCTCGAAACCGCCGGCGAAGACGGCCTCCATCGCGTCGCAGATGGCCGCCATCTCTGACGATTTGCACAGGCCGCCGGACAGCACGTCGATCCGTCCCGTCTGCGCCAGCGACAGGGTCAGCGACCCCGACAGCAGGTGATAGAACCAATAGAGCTGCCGGTCCGGCGTCTCGGGCGAAATCCGCTTCAGCACGGCGATGAACCGGTGGATCACCGGGTCGAAATGCTGGTGCATGGTGTCGCCGCCCCAGACCGGCGTGTTGTTCACCTGGGCCACAAGGGCCGCATAGTTCAGCCAGCTGCGATCGCCGCCCTCGAACAGCACGAACAGCGGGCGCAGGAAGGCGTCGATGGCGCCGCCCACCGTCATGGCGTCGCCCCGCTCGCGTTCATAGCGATCCAGGCTGTCCAGCCGCAGCCGGTTCACCACCTCGGCCCGCCGGCCAAAGACGGTCGAGAACAGCCGGTTCTTGTCATCGAAATAATAGTGCAGCAGCGCCGTATCGACGCCCGCTTCCTTGGCCACAGCCTTCAAGGTCACGCCATGCAGGCCGTGGCGCGCGAACAGGCCCTCGGCCACGTCCAGAATGCGGGCGGTGGTCTCTTCGCGGCGCTGGGCCTTGGGCTTGGTGACGCGGGGTTTCGACGCGGTGTCGCTCATCGCCCCTGCATAGCCGAGAATACCCGCCGGGCGCGATCCCGCAAACGCAGTATCGGGATCAACAGGTTCGCCTTGCGCGCGTGGTGGTCCAGCGACGATTTCCACCAGCCCCGCCGCGCCTCGCCGCCGGGCCTGGCGCCGAACACCATCCAGTCGTCAGCCGGGCCCCAGGCGGGCCAGTCCGTGCCCGGATCCCCATCACGGGCGAAGGCGATCCAGCGCGCGTGCAGGGCCGTCGCGACGGCGCGGTCGGCTTTGGTCGCGGGCGGCGGGGCGCCGGGCCTGTCGTCCAGGGTGTCGAAGACAAAGGCGATCTCGGCCCCGTGGTCGGCGCGCCGCACATCCGGATGACGGGCTTCCTCGACGTAGTCGAAGGCGTAGAGCCAGGCCTTCGACCGGCGCGGGCGACCGACCACCCAGCGCGCCGGCGCCGCAAAGCCGAAGTCCCGGAATCCCAGCCGGATCAGGCTCTCTTCGTCGCCCTCCGCTTCGGGATACAGCCGGGCCAGGGCGGCGTTCGGCCTGATCATCTGGCCAAAACGCTTCAGCCCGCCGCCGTAGTTCAGCAGCGAGTCTTCGCCGCTGTTCACGCCCATGATGAAGGGGATGTCGGCGAAGCGGCCGGCGGCGAAGGCGCTGATCGGGTCGCGGTCCAGCAACCTCCCGTCGATCACCGGTCCGAACGCGCCCTCGATCCCGGTCAGGCGTTCGGCCGGCAGGGCGCGCAGCGCCGCCGCGTCGGCGTTCCCCAGCCCCAGCGCCGCAGCGACGGCCACGCCGCGCGCCTCGGCGACCTTAAGCGGGGTTGCGGGCAGCCATCCGCCGCCCGACTGCACGATGGCCTTGTGGAACAGGCCGCGTGCTCGCGGCGCGGTCATCAGCGCCTGAATGTCGATACCGCCCGCCGACTCGCCGAACAGGGTGACGTTCGCGGGATCGCCGCCAAAGGCCGCGATGTTGTCGCGCACCCATTCCAGCGCCGCGATCTGATCCAGCAGGCCGTGGTTGCCCAGCGGCTCGCCGGGCGCCGCCTCGGCCGTCAGGGCAGGGTGGGCGAAGAAACCCAGGTGCCCCAGCCGATAGTTGACGGTGACCAGCAGCACGCCGTCACGCGCAAAGGCCTGACCATTATAAAAGGGCAGGGATCCCGCCCCCATCCGGTTCGATCCGCCGTGCAGCCAAACCATGACCGGCGCGGCCTCGGCGGCATTGCGCGGCGCCCAGACGTTCAGCGTCAGGCAATCCTCGGACGTCGGCTCAGGCGCGCCGCCGATGGCCACGATGTCGGGCACGTCGGCGGGCCCGGCCTGGGGCGGGGCGGGCCCGAAGGCGGCGGCCTCTCGCACGCCTTGCCATGCAGGATAGGGCCGGGGCGCGCGCCAGCGCAGATCACCGACCGGCGGCGCGGCATAGGGCAGGCCCCGGAACACCTTTGCCTCGCCCTCGATGCGTCCGCGCACCTCGCCGCACACGGTGCGCGCCAGTGGATGGTCGCCTGTCGCTGCCGTCGATATGGCCATGACACCCCTCCCGGGGCGATGGCGCCCTCGTTATCGTTCATCAAAGAATGAACAACCTCATCGAGCCTGTCGAGCCGTCGAGGGCAATGATCATTCATGCTTGAATGAATGATGTTGACAGGCGTCGCCATTCGACACACCGTCCGCCCTAACAGTGATCAGCGGCGACCTAACGACCGCGCGGGAGGATGAGATGACCAAGACCACAGGACAGTTGCGTCGTGTTTTGATGGCTGGCGCCATGCTGGTCACGCCGATGGCCGCCGCGCCGGCGTTCGCCCAGGAGGCCCAGCCCACTCAGGCGGACGCGCTTCAGGCCTATGCCGTCGATGAAATCGTCGTCACGGCGCGTCGCCGCGAGGAATCGCTGAAGGACGTGCCGGTCGCCGTCACCGCCGTCAGCAGCGAGCGTCTGGAACAGACCGGCGCGGCCGACATCACCGCCCTGCAGCAACAAACGCCGAACGCCACGGTCCAGATCGCGCGCGGCACCAACTCGACCCTGACCAGCTTCATCCGCGGCGTGGGCCAGCAGGACCCGCTGTGGGGCTTTGAGCCGGGCGTGGGCCTGTACGTCGATGACGTCTATGTGGCCCGTCCTCAGGGCGCGGTGCTGGACATCTTCGACATTGAGCGGCTGGAGGTCCTGCGCGGCCCGCAAGGCACGCTGTATGGCCGCAACACCATCGGTGGCGCGATCAAATACGTCACCAAACGTCTGGCCCAGGATCCGGAGCTGACCCTCAAGGGCGCCTATGGCAGCTACAACCAGATCGACCTGATCGCCTCGGGCTCGGCCCCGATCACCGAGGCGCTGCGCATCGGCGGCGCAGTGGCCCGTTATACCCGCGACGGCTATGGTCAGAACCTGAACACCGGCGCCGAACACTACAACAAGGATGTCACGGCGGCCCGCGTCAGCGTCGAATGGACCCCGAACGACGACCTGTTCTTCCGTCTGTCGGGCGACATCACCCAGGACGATTCCAACGCCCGTCACGGCTACCGGATTCTGGCCCCCAGCCCGGCCGACGTCTATGACACCAACGCCGGGATCGGCGACGACTCCAGCGTCCGCACGCGCGGTCTGTCCTTCACCGGCGAATGGCGGATGAACGACATCGTGACCTTCAAGTCGGTCACCGCCTGGCGCGACGGCGACACCTCGGGCGCGGGCATCGACTTCGACGGCCTGCCCCAGCCGATCCTCGACATCCCCGGCTACTACGCCGACGAACAGCTGACCCAGGAATTCCAGCTGCTGTTCCAGGGCGAGCGCTGGCAGGGCGTGGCTGGCCTGTTCTACATGGACGCCTCGGCCGAGGGCGCCTTTGACACCGTGCTGGGGCTTGTGACCCTGGCCGCGCCGCCGGCCCCGGCGGGCATGACGACCTTTACCGGCGGCAGCGTGGACACGCGCAGCATCGCCGCCTTCGCTGACTTCAGCTACGACGTGACCGATCAGTTCTCGGTCTCGGTCGGCGGCCGCTGGACCCGCGACAAGAAGACGGTCGACCAGCTGCGTCAGGTCTATCTGGGCATCAAGAGCCCGTTCTTCGGCAACGCCGGCGCCATCGCGGCGGGCCCGCCGAATACCGACTACACCGCGTCGGACACCTATGAAGAGTTCACGCCCCGGGTCAGCGCCAGCTACAAATTCACCCCGGACCTGACCGGCTACGCCTCGTACGGGCGCGGGTTCAAGTCGGGCGGTTTCGACATGCGCGGCGACGCCTCGCTGTATCCCGAAACCGTCAACGGTTACGCCCCGGAACTGGTCGACACCTACGAACTGGGCTTGAAGGGCTCGCTGGCCGACGGTCGCATCAACTTCGCCACCGCCCTGTTCAAGTCGGAATACACCGACCAGCAGATCACCTCGCAGATCTTCGTGCCGCCGGCCTCGGTCGCCAGCTTCGTCGACAATGCGGGCTCCAGCGAAATCTGGGGCTGGGAGCTGGAGGCCCAGGCCTGGATCACCCGGAACCTGGCCGCCCGCCTGACGCTCGGTTACCTGGACGCCCGGTTCAACGAGTTCGTCACCCTGAACACCACGACCGGCGTCCGCGAGGACCTGGCCGACGAGCGCGATTTCCAGAACACACCCGACTGGACCGCCAACCTGGCCCTGCCTTACAGCGTCGATCTGGGTCAGGGCCGCGGCTCGGTGATCTTCACCCCGTCCGCCTCGTATCGCGGCGCGACCCAGATGTTCGAGCAGGCCCTGCCGTTGCTCGATCAGGGGGCCTATTGGCTGTACGACGCCACCCTGCTGTGGACCGCCGAAAGCGGGCGCTATCGCATCGGACTGAGCGGTCGCAACCTGTCCGACGAACGCTATCGCGCGGGCGGCTATAATTTCGCAGGCGCGATCACGGGTAACTCGGTGATCGGCTTCTATGGCGCGCCGCGCACGGTGACGCTGAACCTGACGGCCAATTTCTGACTTCCGGCCACTGGCGGAGATGGAGCCCCGGCTTCATCTCCGCCGTCTTTATCGACATTCCACCCCCAAGCGGGCAATCCATCCTTTCGGAGACTGCGAAGGGGTGAGCGATGACCAAGACAATCTGGCGCGGCGGCGCCGCCTGCGTGGCGGCCCTGATGCTGGCCACAGCCGCCCCGACGTCGGCCCAACCCTCTGATCCAGGCCTGACCTCGGCCGTCGCGGCCTATGAGGCCATCGCCCTGCCGCTGGAGGATCCGGCCTCTGTCGGCGCCCAGTGGACTTTGCCGGATGTCACCCCCGCCGCCATCGCCGCGCGCCAGGCCGGCTACGCCCGCGTCCGCGCCGATCTGGACCGCGTCGACCCCGCCGCCCTGTCGGCCTCCGAGCGGCTGACCCGCGAACTCCTGATCTGGACGCTGGACGAAAAGCTGGCCGGCGCCGCCTTCGATGAGGAGCGCCTGCCGTTCAGCAGCGACGGCGGTTTCGACACCACCCTGCTGTACCGCGCCGACGCCGCCCGTATCGCGAACGAAGCGGACGCCCGCCGCTGGATCGCTCTGCTGGATCAGGTGCCGGCCTGGTACGCCGCCAATATCGCCAATGCCAGGCGCGGGGTTCAGACCGGCTTCGTCCAGCCGATGGTGACGACCAAGGGCGTGCTGGCCCGCGCCCGCCGCGCCGCCGAAACGCCGATGGCCGACGATCCCCTGCTGGCCCCGCTGAAAGCCTTGCCCGCCGGCATTCCCGCCGCCCGCCAGGCCACGCTGTTGCAAGAGGGGCAGGCCGCTATCGCCCGCTCCGTGGCCCCCGCCCGCGCATCCTTCGTCACCTTCCTGGAGGGGGAATATCTGCCCCGCGCCGGCGCCTCGCTGGCCGTATCCGACCTGCCGGGCGGCGAGGCCTATTACGCCTGGCTGGTGCGCAGCCACACCACCACCGACATGACCCCGGACCAGGTGCACGAACTGGGCCTGCGCGAGGTCGCGCGCATCCGCGCCGCGATGGAGACGGTCAAGGTCGAGGCCGGCTTCACCGGCGACATGGCCGCCTTCCGCGCCTTCCTGCGCACCGACGACCGGTTCTACGCCACGACCCGCCAGCAGCTTCTGGAAAAGGCCAGCGAGATCGCCAAGCGGGTGGACGACCGGCTGCCCGCCCATTTCCGCACCCTGCCGCGCCTCAGCTATGGCGTTCGCCCCGTGCCCGCCGCGATCGAAGAGGGCTACACCACCGGCCGCTATTTCGAGGGCAGTCAGGAACAGGGCCGCGCCGGCGGGCTGATGATCAACACCTCGGCCCTGCGTGAGCGGCCGCTGTACGAACTGCCCGCCCTGGTGCTGCACGAAGGCGCGCCGGGCCACCACATCCAGATTTCGCTGGCCCAGGAGCAGGCGGCCGTCCCGACCTTCCGCCGCTCGCTCTACGTCAACGCCTTTGGCGAGGGATGGGGCCTGTATTCGGAATGGCTGGGCGAGGGGATGGGCCTGTACCGCGACCCTTATGAGAAGTTCGGCCGTCTGTCCTACGAGATGTGGCGCGCCTGCCGGCTGGTGGCCGACACCGGCCTGCACGCCCGGCGCTGGACCATGGAGCAGGCCCGCGCCTGCTTCGCCGAGAACACCGCCCTGTCGCCGGTCAACATCGAGGTCGAGTTGCAGCGCTACGTTTCCTGGCCCGGCCAGGCCCTGTCGTACAAGGTGGGCGAGCTGAAGCTGATCGAACTGCGCCGCCGGGCCGAGGCGGCCCTTGGCGACCGGTTTGACGAGCGGGATTTCCACGACGCCGTCCTGCTGAACGGCTCATTGCCGCTGGCGGTGCTGGAGCGCGAGATCGACATCTGGATCGCCGCGCAGCAGGCCGGCTGAACGGCCAAGGTTGCAAAACGTAAAACGCGCTTTTCAATACGGCCGGATACGTGCACACAGGACCGAACGCCATACCCGCGCCGGACCGGCTGCGGACAGCCGAAAGATCGTCATGGGCCCGACCCTTACCGAGAAGGAGCATGCGCTTCTTAACCTGCTGCGCCAGGACGCCCGCCAGACCGTCACCGCCCTGGCGGCGCAACTGAAGGTAAGCCGTCCCACGCTGCAGAACATGATGGACAAGCTGGAGCAGGTGGCCATCGCCCGCTACACCGTCGAACTGCAACCGACGTTCGCCAACGCCCAGATCCGGGCCTTTGTCCTGCTGACTCGCGATCCCAAGAAATCCACCGAGATCGTGGACGTCCTGCGGCGCTTTCCGCACGTCAAATACGTCTGCACCGTCACCGGCCAATTCGATGTTCTGGTGGAGCTGGAGGCCGAGAGCTACGACGATCTGGAAGGCATCCTGAACGGGATCGAGGTCATCGACGGCGTGGTCCGCACCCAGACCTATATGGTCCTGGCCGAGAAACACTCCCAGATGCGCGGCGCCGCCTGAATCCTGCGACAAATTCAAAGCGTTCCGTGCCAAGACGTAAAAGAATTCGTCAGCGACTTGCCAAAATATAAAATCAGACTACAAAACGGAAAGCGCAGCACCGCTTCCGTTTAAGAAGCGAAAGGCCTCTCTCCAGAGGCGGCGGTGTCGCCGGGGGGAGTCATGTCGCTGTTTCTGGACCGTCGTTCGTTCCTGGCCGTATCCGCCGCCGCCATGGCGTCGGGCTGCGCCGCCGGTCGCGCCGATGCGGCGGGGCAGGGGCTGGTGTTCGACGCCCTGGGCGAGATGCGCACCACCTATGACATGGCTCTGGTGGACCAGATCATCGCCGCCGGCACCCGCGCCCTCGCCGTCACTCTGACCGATCCCAAGGTTGCGGAAGCGCAAGCGTTCGACGCCTTCCTGAAGGACCATCAGGCCTACGAAAGCTACTACGCGGCCAACGCCGACCGCTTCATCCGCGCCCGCGCCGTCGCCGACATCGACCGCGCCGTGGCCGGAAACAAGATCGCCGTCTTTTACAATTTGCAGGACAGCGCCCCGGCGGGTCGCGATCCCGACGGCGTGGCCCGGCTCAAGGCTCTGGGCGTCACCAGCATCCAGCTGACCTACAACACGCTGAACGCCGCGGGCGCCGGCTGTTTCGAGGCGGTCGATCCCGGCGTCACCCCCTTCGGCCGCGAACTGATCGCCCGGATGGAGGCCGAGCGCGTCCTGCTGGACCTGTCGCACGCGGGCATGAAGACCATGGCCGACGCCATCGCCGTCTCCACGCGGCCGATGATCATCTCGCACACCGCCTGCAAGGCGCTGCGCGACCATCGTCGCAACACCACCGACGACAATATGCGCGCCGTCGCCGACAAGGGCGGACTGGTCGGGATCACCCAGATCCGGACATTCCTGACGGATGCGAAGACCGACAATCTCGGCGTCTATTTCCAGCACATCGCCCACGCGGTGAAGCGGATCGGCGCCGATCACGTCTGCATAGGCAGCGACCGCGACCACCGCGTGGTGCCCGACACACCCGAGGAGTTGCGCGTCCTGCTGCAGGAGGAGGGATCCCAGATCCAGCCCGACGACTGGCCGCTCTATCTGGACGGGCTGAACGGTCCGCGCCGGATGGAGACGGTCCGTCAGGGGCTGGAGGGGCTGGGGCTCTCCGCAACGGACATCGACAAGATCATGGGCGGCAATCTGCGCCGCCTCTACCAGGACGTCGTCGGCTGAGGCGCGGCGAACGACAACGACAACCAGAAACGAAAGCGAACTCTCGATGAATATGAGGATGTATCTCGTCTCCGGCGCCGCCGCCCTGTCGCTGCTTTGCGCCGGCGCCGCGACGGCCCAGGAACAAAGCTATCAGGGCCGCACCCTGTTCGGCGATCCGATGCACACCACCATCGGCTCGAACCCGGTCAACGCCGCCCCGTCCGACGCCCTGGAGCGCGCCACGCGTGAGGCCAAGGCCGCCTACGAAGCCGATCCCTCGATCGACAACGTCACCTGGTATGGTCGTCTGCTGGGCTACAACGGCCTGATGCGCGAGGCGACCGAGGTCTATACCGCCGGCCTGCGTCGCTATCCGAACTCGGCCAAGCTGCTGCGTCACCGCGCGCACCGCTATTTCAGCCTGCGCATGTTCGACGAATCCATCGCCGACGGCCTGAAGTCGGCTCAGCTGTATGAAGGCATGCCGCTGGAGCGCGAGCGTCTGGGCCCCGACTACTTCCCCAGCACCCGCGACGTGGTCCAGTTCTACGCCTACTACCACCTGGGCCAAGCCTATTTCGCCAAGCACGACTACGCCAACGCCGCTAAGTGGTTCGGCCAGTCGCGCGAAGTGGCGCTGGGCATCCAGGGCGCGTCGGACGAAACGGCCGCGACCTACTGGCTCTACCTCTCGCTGGCCCGCGGCGGCCGTTACGAGGAAGGTCAGAAGCTGCTGAAGGACTTCGACATCACGCTGCTGGACCTCGTGAACAACATCGAGTCGAACTACTATTTCGACGGCATCCAGCTGTTCAAGAACCTGCGTGATCCGGCCGACGTCTATTCGGAAGTCGACGGCGGCAAGGCCTTCAGCACGGCCGACGGCATCAAGGCGTCCACCGCCTACAGCCTGGCCAACTACTACCTGCTGATCGGTGATCGCGAGAAGGCGCGCGAGAACCTGGCCCGGTCCCTGAACACCGACACCTGGAGCTATTTCGCCCGCATCCAGGCCGAGGCCGATTGGGTCCACCTGTTCGGACGTCAGCGTCCCTGATCCGACCCTGAGTTCAAGCGTCCCATAGCGGGCGCGTCACCCGGCGCGCCCGATCCTCCAGAACGATACGGAGAACACTCATGCGAGTGAACGCATCCCTGCGCCTTGCGCTGACCGCGACCGCGGCAGCCAGCGCCCTCATCGTCGCCGCCCCTGAACTGGCCATGGCCCAGGAGCAGACCTCTGCCGTTTCGGTCGACGACGTCGTCGTCACCGGCTCGCGCATCCGCCGCCAGGACCTGGTCTCGTCCAGCCCGGTGACCACCGTCACCAGCGAGGATCTGAAGATCGCCTCGGCCGGTACGGTCGAGGAATATCTGAACACCCTGCCGCAACTGGTCGCCGGCTCGACCAAGGGCACCAACGTCACCGGCGAATCCGACGCCACCGCCAGCCTGAACCTGCGCGGCCTGGGCCCGCAGCGGACCCTGGTCCTGGTCAACGGTCGCCGCTTCATGGCCTCGAACCAGAAGGGCATCGTCGACGTCAACAACATCCCGGCCTCGCTGGTCGAGCGGGTCGAACTGGTCACCGGCGGCGCCTCGGCCGTCTATGGCTCGGACGCCATGGCTGGCGTCGTCAACTTCATCCTGCGCGACCGTTTCGACGGCGCCCTGATCGAGAGCCGCTACGGCATCTCGGGCGAAGGCGACGGCCAGACCTGGAGCGTCGCGGGCACCATCGGCGCCAGCACCGACAACGCCGGCGCCTGGCTGCACGTCAACTACGAGACCCGCGACACCGTTCGCGCCAACTCGCGCGACCTGACCCGCTACGGCCTGACCGACACCGGCTCGGGCTTCGTCCGCACCGGCACGCTCAGCCGTCTGGGCGGCACGCTGATCGGTATTCCGACCTCGGACGGCGCCGGCGGTTTCGTCAACACCAACTACGCGCTCGACAACGGCGTGCCGCGTCTGTTCAACGCTGCCACGGACACCAATTTCGACCTGACCGGCGACTATGCCATCCAGATCCCGCTGGACCGCACCAACGTGTTCGGTCGCGGCTTCTATGACTTCAACAACGGCGTCCGCGCCTTCGCCGAGGTCAGCTTCAACCACATCGAGTCGGCGGCGGTCCTGTCGCGCACGGCGGTCAACGCCCGCCAGACGACCAACGTCCCGGGCGTTCCCTACAACGCCTCGTTCGTGACCCCGCAAATGGCCGCCCTGCTGGCCCAGCGCCCGGACCCGACCGCGCCGTTCGCCGTGCGTGTCGCCTCGCCGATGGAGTTCCCGGAACGCGAGATCGCCTACAGCCGCGACATGTACCGCATCCTGACGGGTCTGGAAGGCAAGCTGGGCGACAACTGGGAATGGGCCGCCAGCTACAGCTACAGCCACCTGTCCACGACCGAAGTCCAGCGCGGCGACATCTCGCGCCGCACCTTCGTCGAAGCCTCGACCCCCAGCATCACCGACCCGACGCGCTGCGCCAGCGGCAACCCGCAGTGCGTGCTGATCACCAGCCTGGACACCTGGTCGCCCGAACTGATCGACTTCCTGCGCGTCGACAACATCAGCTCGACCAACATCACGGAAAAGATCGCTGCGGCCCAGATCACCGGTGACCTGTTCACCCTGCCGGCCGGCGTCGTCGGCTTCGCGGCGGGCGCGGAATACCGCTCGGTCGAAAGCGCCGACAACCCGGCCCCGGTCCTGCTGGACTTCGCCTCCGCCGGCTTTGGCGAGCGCAACGCCACGCGCGGCGAATATGACGTCAGCGAAGTCTATGCCGAGGCCATCGTTCCGCTGCTCAGCAACGTCGGGTTCGCCGAATATGTCGGCCTGGAACTGGCCGCCCGCTATTCGGACTATTCGTCGGCGGGTCAGGTCTGGACCTACAAGGCCGGCGGCGAGGCCAAGCTGAACAGCGACTGGCGTCTGCGCGCCCTGTATCAACGCGCCGCCCGCGCCCCGAACATCTATGAGCTGTTCGGCGGCCTGGTGAACACCTATCCGGCGATGATCGATCCCTGCTCGGCCACCGCCAACCCGACCGGCGCGGTCGCGGACCTGTGTATCGCCCAAGGCATCCCGGCCGGCGTCATCGGTTCGTATCAACAGAACGGCGCCGCGCTTGAGGCCCGCCTGGTGTCGAACCCGAACCTGAACCCGGAAACCTCGGACACCATGACCCTGGGCTTCGTGTTCACGCCCTCGGCCATTCCGGGCTTCAACCTGACCGTCGACTACTATGACATCAAGATCGACGACGCGATCGAGCGTCTGTCGGGCGGTCCGGGCGGCGTGCTGAACGCCTGCTTCCAGAGCAACGACGTCAACAGCGTCTACTGCCAGACCTTCACCCGCTCGCCCACGACCTACGAGATCATCGACTGGGGCGTGCCGCTGGCCAATGTGGCTCAGCTGCACACCGCGGGCGTCGATTTCGCGGCCAACTATCGCTGGGACATGGACAACCTGGGCTGGGGTGGCGACACCGCGCGCATGACCGCCAGCCTGCTGGGCACCTGGGTGCAGAAGAACACCCTGCAGCCCAACCCCCAGTCGCGTGAAGTCGACCGCGTGGGCACTGTCGGCGGCGACACACCGGCGATCCCGGAATGGCGTCTGACCAGCAGCCTGGGCTGGGCCAGCAACAACCTGAGCGTCACCTGGCGCACCGAGTTCATCTCGGAGCTCAAGGACCGGAAATACGCCACGGCCATCCTGAACGGCTCGGCCAATCCGACCGCGGGCATCACCCATCCGACGGTGGACGCCTATTTCTATCACCACCTGCACGCCGCCTATAACTTCGGCGAGCGCTACCAGGTCTTCGGCGGGGTCCAGAACCTGTTCGACAAGGAGGCGCCCCTCCTGACCTCGCCTATCGAGTCGAACACGGATCCGAACACCTATGATACGATCGGTCGGTATTTCTACGCCGGTCTGTCGGTTCGGTTCTGATCCCCGGATGAAGACGGGAGGGCGGGCCTGTGGCTCGCCCTCCCATTCTCTCCGCATTTCGGGCCCCGGCGCGTGACGGCGCGACGGCTTCCCTTTCTGTTGCCTCGTTTCGGACGACGGCGCTCAAGGTTTTGTATTCATGAATGACTTGTCGGGCATTGACCGCCTTTCGGCCCGGGGTGGCCGAGCCTCGGTGGCGGATCGGGTGCTGAACGCCTTTGACCTGCACCGGCATATTGCGGTCAGCGGCGACATCCCGGTCGGCAGCCCCATCGACGGCTCGATCCTGGGCGGCCTGAAAGCGGCCCGTCCCGCCGAGATTCAGACCGCCATCGCCGCCGCCTCGGACGCCTTCCCCCAATGGCGCGATACGCCCGCCCCGGTGCGCGGCGAACTGGTCCGCCTGCTGGGCGAAGAACTGCGCGCTCACAAGGAAGAGCTGGGCGCCCTGGTCAGCCTGGAGGCCGGCAAGGTCACCTCCGAGGGCCTGGGCGAGGTCCAGGAGATGATCGACATCTGCGACTTCGCCGTCGGCCTGTCGCGTCAGCTGCACGGCCTGACCATCGCCTCGGAACGGCCCGGCCACCACATGACCGAGACCTGGCATCCGCTGGGTCCGGTCGGCGTCATCTCGGCCTTCAACTTCCCCGTCGCGGTCTGGTCGTGGAACACGGCCCTGGCGCTGGTCTGCGGCGATCCGGTGATCTGGAAGCCGTCGGAAAAGACCCCCCTGTGCGGCCTGGCCTGCCAGTATCTGTTCGAGCGGGCGGCGGCCCGGTTCGGCGCTGCGCCCAAGGGCCTGCATCAGATCCTGATCGGCGGCCGTGAGGTGGGCGAGGCCCTGGCCGACAGCCCGGCCATCAAACTGGTCAGCGCGACCGGCAGCACCCGCATGGGCCGCGTGCTGGGCCCGCGTGTCGCGGCCCGCTTCGGCCGCACTATCCTGGAACTGGGCGGCAACAACGCCGTCATCGTCGCCCCCAGCGCCGATCTGGAGCTGGCCATCCGCGGCATCCTGTTCGGCGCGGCCGGCACGGCGGGCCAGCGCTGCACCACCACGCGCCGCCTGTTCGTCCACGACAGCGTCTATGACGCCCTGGTTCCCCGTCTCAAGTCCGCCTATGCCGCCATCACCATCGGCGATCCGATGCAGGCCGGTGTTCTGGTCGGCCCCCTGATCGACGAGGCGGCTCGCGACGGCATGGTCGCCACGCTGGACAAGGCGCGCGCATCCGGCGCCGTCGTCTCGGGCGGCGAGCGCGTCGAACTGCTGGAACTGGCTGGCGGATTCTATATGCGCCCGGCCCTGGTCGAGCATCCGGCCGACGTGACCAATGTGATGGAGGAGACCTTCGCCCCCATTCTGCACGTCTTCCGCTACACCGATTTCGAGGATGCGGTTCGCCGCAACAACGACGTGCCCCAGGGCCTGTCGTCGGCCATCTTCACCACCGATCTGCGCGAGGCGGGCCGCTTCATCTCGGCGGCAGGCAGCGACTGCGGCATCGCCAACGTCAATCTGGGCACCTCGGGCGCCGAGATCGGTGGGGCCTTCGGCGGCGAAAAGGAAACCGGGGGCGGCCGCGAATCCGGCTCCGACTCGTGGAAGGCCTATATGCGCCGCCAGACGCACACGATGAACTATTCGTCCGAGTTGCCGCTGGCCCAGGGCGTCGACTTCCCCATCTGAGCGGTCCTCCGATCAGGCTCCCCGAGGGGCGGTCGCCGCTGGACGCGGCGGCCGCTTCGGGCTCAACTGATCGTCAATCAGACGAACGGGGAGGGCGACTTTGGCCGGACCGCTGGCGGGCATCCGCATCATCGAGATCGCGGGCATCGGCCCCGGCCCCTTCTGCGGCATGATGCTGGCGGATCAGGGGGCCGAGGTCATCCAGGTCCATCGCCCCGGCGCCGCGCCCGATCCGCGCGACCCGCTCTCCAGATCCCGCAAGCTGGTTGAGGCGGACCTGAAGACGCCGCAGGGCGTGGCGCGCGTGCGCGAGCTCGCCGCCGGCGCCGATGGATTGTTCGAGGGCTTTCGACCGGGGGTGATGGAGCGGCTGGGTCTGGGCCCGGACGTGCTACTGGCCGACAATCCGCGCCTGGTTTACGGCCGTATGACCGGCTGGGGCCAGACCGGGCCGCTGGCCCAGGCTCCGGGACACGACATCGACTACATCGCCATCTCCGGCGCCCTGCACGCCTTCGGCCGGGCAGGGGACAAGCCCACACCGCCGCTGAATCTGGTGGGCGATTTCGGCGGGGGCGGCATGCTGCTGGCCTTCGGCATGGTCAGCGCCCTGCTGGGCGCGCGCCGCACCGGCCGGGGCGAGGTCATCGACTGCGCCATGACCGAGGGCTCGGCCCTGTTGATGAGCATGATCTGGGGCTTCCGCCAGACCCTGGGCTGGCGCGACCAGCGCGGGGTCAATCTGCTGGATACCGGCGCCCATTTCTACGACACCTATGAAACGGCGGACGGCGGCCATATCGCGGT
Source organism: Brevundimonas sp. (assembly GCF_004210735.1). Taxonomy (GTDB): domain Bacteria; phylum Pseudomonadota; class Alphaproteobacteria; order Caulobacterales; family Caulobacteraceae; genus Brevundimonas. Next base: position 39,341 of record NZ_SDZL01000001.1, on the reverse strand, counting down.
CGGCGCGATCGAACCCCTGTTCTACGCCGCCCTGCGCGCCGTCGCCGGGGTCGCAGACGATCCCGCCTTTGACGCCCAGTTCGACCCGGCGGCGTGGCCGGCGCTCAAGGACAAGCTGACGGCCATCTTCCTGACCCGCACCCGCGACGACTGGTGCGCCATGGCCGGGGCGCATGACGCCTGCATCGCGCCGGTCCTGTCGATGGCCGAGGCGCCGGACCATCCCCACAATGTCGCGCGCGGCGCCTTCATCGAGCGGCAGGGTGTAATCCAGCCCGCCCCCGCGCCCCGCTATCGCAACGAGCCGCCGGCTGCGCCCCGCGCGCCCGCGCCGCTCGAAGAGTAAGGGCCGGGCGCCGGTCCGACCCGATCGGCCATCATTCCCAACCCTGACAACGTCGATGTTTGCGGGCCGAATCGCGCATTCGGCCACCCGCGCCGGGGACCGCGCTATGATGGGCGCTGATCTTTCCCATCGTCGGCCCCGCACACCGCAACTCCGACGCCGCCGGGAGTGTACGGTTGCACGACTTGCACTGTTTTTTTCTGGGGATGCAGTGCAACGGCGGCGATCAGGCCGCCGACTCGTCCTTGCCGATCAGATCCTGCAGATAGGGGCGGGCCGCGACGATGGCCTGACTGCGATTGGTCACCGCCAGCTTCTTCAGGATGGCCGAGACGTGCTGCTTCACCGTCCCCTCGGTCAGCTTCATGTCCCCGGCGATCTGCTTGTTCAACTTCCCGTCCGACAGGGCGGTCAGTACGCGCAGTTGCGCGGCGGACAACGAGGCCAGTCGGCGATGGAACTCGCCCACGTCCGGCGCCGGGGCCTGGGTCTGCGCCGGGAACACCGTCTCGCCCCGCATAAGGGCGCCGACAGAGTTGACCAGCGTATCGACCGCCGCGCCCTTGCCCAGATAGCCCGAAACCCCGAAAGCCCGCGCCATCGACACCGAATGGGCGTCGGTGCGAGCCGAAACGATGGCGATCCTGGCGTCCGGCAACAGCTGCTGCAGACGCAGCAAGGCGGCGAATCCCGTCACGTCCGGCAACATCAGATCCAGCATGACGACCTTGATCCGCGAGGCGTGGGCCCGCGCATAGGCCTCGGCCTCGGCGGCGGTGGTCACGCGTCCCACATCCAGATGGGGATAGGCCGCACGGATGGACAGCTCGAAAGCCTGTCCGACCAGCGGATGGTCATCAACGATCAGGACGATCCAGCGCACGTCCGCATACCCAAATCAACGACGGACCGGGGGCTCCGCCAAACGCTACTTTTGTCTAACGTCACTAGGGACGAATTCCGTTCCAACGGGCAAGCGTGGCCGTATTGAACCCTGTGGGCGGAACTTTGTTCGATCCGAACCTATAACTTTGGTTCGATTTAGCCCTTTCTGGCGGTCGGTCTGGTCGACTTTGCCCGGAACGTGGATGATTTGGACGCCAACGACGCAACCCACCCCTCGTTGGAGAAAACAAATGTTCCTCAAGACCCTCACCGCCGCCGCCGCCTTCGCCGCTGTCGCCATCGCCGCTCCGGCCTTCGCCCAGTCCGCCTCGACCACCGGTACCGGCTCGATCACCATCGTTCGCCCGCTGACCGTGACCAAGAACTCGGACCTGCAGTTCGGCACCGTCGTCCGCCCGGCCTCGGGCAACGGCACGGTCGTCATCAGCAATGCCGGCGCACGTTCCTTCACCGGCGGCATCACCGGTCTGGCGACCGGCGCCACCCCGGGCGCCGCCCAGTTCACCGTCGAAGGTGAAGGCGGCCAGTCGGTCTCGGTCACCGTGCCGCAAACCTTCCAGCTGGTGAACGGCTCGGACAGCCTGCAGGTCACGACCTCGAACAACCTGTCGGGCTCCACCCAGACCCTGAGCAACGGCCTGGGCTCCTCGGGCAACATGACCTTCAAGGTCGGCGGCACGGTGCCGGTGTCGAACGGCACCCCGCTGGGCGTCTACACCGGAACCTTCACTGTCTCGGCTGCTTACAACTAGGCCGGGATCGTCTTCCAGGCTGATCGGGGCGTCGTAAACCTTGCCGGTTAACCCGGCGGGAGCGCGGCGCCCCTAGTCTGGTTCGCAGTAGTTTTCGGGTGAGTGTATGTTCAAGCGTCTGATTGTCCCCGCCATCGCCCTGGCGCTCTCGGCCGCCGGCGCGGCGCACGCCCAGGTCGGCGCGGATCTGAACATCTCGCCAAAGCGTGTCGTCTTCGATCAGGGCGAACGTTCCGCCACCGTCTACATCTTCAACCAGGGTGACCGCGAGGCGACCTATACGGTCGAACTGGTCGACCGGGTCATGCTGCCCTCGGGCGAGATTGTCGCTGCCGCCGATCGCGCGGACATCGCCTTCAACTCGGCGACCGATTTCGTCCAGTACACGCCCCGCCGCATCACCCTGGCGCCCCGCGCCAGCCAGGCGATCCGCGTCCGCGCCCGTCCGGCCGGTCAGGGGCAGGGCGAATACCGCACCCATCTGACCGTCACGGCCCTGCCGGCCGAAACCACCGGCTTCACCGCCGAACAGGCCGCCGCCATGGGCGACGAAGGCCTGTCGATTCAGGTCGTGGCCCTGTTCAGCATCTCCATTCCGGTCATCCTGCGCGAAGGGGCCGTCGACGCCCATGCGGGGATCGAGAACCTGACCGTCGTGCCGTCCAGCGAAACGGGCGGCCGTCCGGCCCTGTCGCTGGATCTGGTGCGTCTGGGCGCCAACTCCGTCTATGGCGATGTCGAGGTTCACGCCGGTCAGGGCTCCTCCGACCGTCTGGTCGCCGCCGTGCGCGGGGTCGCCGTCTATCCGGAAACGCCGCGCCGCACCGTGCTGATCCCGCTGCCCGACACCGTCACGCGCGGCGAGCCGGTGCGGATCGTCTATCGCGACGACGACGCGAACAAGGGGGCGGAGCTGGCCACGGCGACGCTTCTGGCCCCGTGACGCGCCGCCCCTGGTCTGCCGGCGTCGCCTGGGGCGCACTGGCCGCCCTGGCCTTCACCACCCCCGCCGACGCTCAGGAGGTCGTTCGCAACCTCGTCGCCTCGGCCCAGCCTGACCCCTTCACCGCCGATGACCTGCTGTGGATGGAGGTCAAGGCCGACGCCTTCGAGCTGACGGAATCCATGAACGTCTATTCGTCCCGCCGGGGCGTTTACGTGCCGCTGGGCGAGTTCGCGCGCGTGCTGGATCTGGCCGTCGGCGTCTTTCCGGCCCAGCGCCGGGCCGAAGGCTGGGTCCTGTCGCCTGACCGCACCCTGGCCGTAGATCTGAACAGCCGCACCGCCACCCTGGCGGGCCGCTCCTTTACCCTGGGACCGGACCAGGCCGTCATCTATGACGACGAGCTTTACGTTCGCACCGACCTGCTTGAGCAGCTTCTGCCGGTTCGTATCCGCACGGACATCAGCGCCCAGATCATGTCGGTCACCCCGACCGAGCCTCTGCCGTTCCAGCAGCGCATCGCCCGCGAGCAGCGTCGCACCGGCGTCGGTCAGGGCCCCGGCCTGCCGCCCGCCGAAAGGCGCGAGACCCCCTACCGCCTGTTCACCCCGCCCGCCTTCGATGTGAACATCGGCGCTCAGGCCGCCCGCGACGGCAGCCAGCAGTCGCACCGGTTCGATATCCGCGCAGCCGGCGACCTGCTGTTCTCGGGGATGGAGGCCTATGTCGGTTCTGACGATGACGGTCAGGTTACGGACGCCCGCCTGACCCTGACGCGCAAGGATCCGAACGGCCGCGCTCTGGGCCCGCTGGGCGGCACCCGCGCCGCGATCGGCGATGTCTATACGCCGTCCATGCCCATCGGCGCGGCGGGTTTCGGCGGTCGCGGCGTCTTCTACAGCTCCGCCCCGCTGGAAGCGCTGGATCTGGCCACGCCCCTGAACCTGCGCGGCGAACTGGCCGTGGGGGAAGAGGTCGAGCTTTACGTCAACGAAGTGCTGCAGGCCGCCCAGGTGTCGCCCCTTCAGGGACGATATGAGTTCCTCGACGTGCCGCTGACCTATGGGCTGAACACCATCCGTCTGGTTTTCTACGGCTCGCATGGCCAGACCCGTGAAGAGGTCCGCCGGATCAATTTCGGCTCGGGCCAGATCGAGCAGGGCAAGGTGGTCGTCCGTCTGGGCGCGGTCGAGCAGGGGCGTCCCCTGATCGACGTCGGCGGCCCCGTGCTGGACGCCGAGGCGGGCGAGCCGCGCCTGACGGCCATGATCGACTACGGCCTGACCTCGCGCCTGACCCTCAGCGCCGGCGCCGCCCGCTATACGCCCCAGGGCCAGGACGCGCGCAGCCTGCTGACCGCCGGCCTGCGGGGTTCGCTGGGTCCTGCCGCGACCCAGGTCGACGTCGCCTATGACGATCAGGGCGGGCGCGGTGTGACGCTGGGCCTGGCCGCGCGCCCGTTCGACATGGGGCTGGTCCTGCGCCACTCTGAATACACTGGCGGCTTCATCGACGAGACACGGCAGCTGGGCGTTGTCGGCGACGCGGCCCTGCAGCGCGCCACGGACATGCGCCTGGATGGCCAGTTCTCGGGACCCAGCAGCCTGAACATCCCCTTCTCGCTGGACCTGCGCCGGCTTGAGCGCACCGACGGCTCGCGCCTGACCACGGCCGAGGCCCGCGCCTCGGCGCCGGTCAATCGCTTCTATGTCTCCAGCAGCGTGGCGATGGAGGATGACAAGCGGGTCGACTATCACCGCCGCCGCTTCGTCGGCGCCACCGACATCGCCACCATCGTCGCCGCCCGCGCCCAGTTGCGCGCCGGGGTGACCTACGAAATCTCGCCGGACGCCAAGGTTCAGACCGCCTACGCCACCGCCGATGTCCAGCTGTCGGACGTCAACACCCTGCGCTTCGGCGCGGTGAAGGCGCTGGACACCGGCGAGACCGCGCTTCAGGTCTCGGCCCTGCACCGGGCGGAACAGTTCGATGTGGCCCTGAACGCCGCTTACGAGACCCGCTCGGGTGAATGGCGGCTGGGCGTCCAGCTGGGCTTCGGCTTTGGGTATGATCCGTTCGACCGGCGCTATCGCATGGTCCGCCCCGGCGCGGCCCAGGGCGGCGCCGTCGCCGTCAACGCCTGGGTCGACGAGAACGCCGATGGCGTCCGTCAGGCAGACGAACCCGCCGTTCCCAACCTGGTGGTCGAGACTCCGGGCGGCGCCGCCCCCACAGACTCGCGCGGCCGAGTCCGCCTGGGCAATCTGGGCGACGGCGCCCAGGCGCTGGTCCGGCTGAACGCCGAGGCGATCGACGATCCCTTCCTGACGGCTGGCGCGCCCGTGATCGAGATCACGCCGCGCCCGGGGCGCACCGCCGTCATCGACTATCCGATGCGCCGAGCCGCCGAGGTCGAGGTCAGTGTAGCGCTGGAGCGTCCGTCGGGCCCCGCGCGCCCGCTGGCGGCCCTGGGCGTGCGGCTGGTTCCGATCAAGGGCGGTGAAGTGTTCAGCGCTCGCAGCGACCACGCCGGGATGGCCTTCTTCGAAGGCGTGCCCCCCGGCGAATACGAGGTCATGGTCGACGCCGAACAGGAACGCGTGCTGGGCCTGACCCTGGCGCGCTCGCAGCGCGTCGTCGTTCCGGCCCAGGGCGGCTTCGTACGCGTTGACGATGTGGTGGTGAAACTGACGAAGGCGTTGCCGCAATGATGATCCGGACATTCCTCGCCGCAGCGTTGGCCGTGCTCGCCCTGTCTGTAATGAGTGCGCCCGCCGCACAGGCCCAGGTGACCGTAACCCGCTCGCCCTCGACCGCGCCCACCCTGGGATCGACCATCCGTGGCTCGTCGTCGACGACCTTCTCCATCTCCACCTCAGGCGTGGTGACGCGCACCAGCGGGGACGCGATCCGTATGTCCTCCAGTACGGTGACTATCCCCACGATCAACCTCGACTGCGGGCTGCTGAACCTGAAGGATCTCTGCGCCCTGCGTTACATTCGGGTGCGGATCCAGCCCGCCGGCGGATCGGGTCCCGCGACCATCACCCGGTTCCGGGTCGGCACGCTGTACGGCACCAGCTTCCGCAGCTCTCGCCCGACCGAAGGGGGCTCGGTGACCTTTGATCTGCTGCCCATCGGCATCCTGGGCGGCGCCAGCTTCACTCTGGGCATGGATGTGGTCCTGCAGGCGGGGGCGACCAGCGGCGAACATACCTTCAACTATATCGTCACGGCGGAGCTTCTCTGATGCGTGGAATGATCTCGCTGGCGCTTCTGGCGCTCACGGCAGGCGCTTCGGCCGCGCAGGCGCAGCAGGCGACAGCGAACGCCAGCCTGCGCGTGGTGGACAGTTACGCCGTATCCGCCACCCAGCCGATGCGTCTGGCCCGAACGGCCAGCCTGCGTCCGTCGCCGACCGCGCCCGTCAGCCAGCCCGACGCCCCCGCCGTGATTCAGGTCACGGGCGACGCCGGTCAATCCTATCGCGTGCGGGTCCCTCGCTTCGTGCCGGCGTCGCAAGATGCGACCGTGGTCGAGGGCGTCAGCGTCTGGAGCGCGAACGCCGGCGACGTGTCGGACACGGGAATGGCGCGCATGGACGCCGAGGGGCGGGATACGCTTCGGGTGGTGGGGCGGCTCAGCCTGCTGGGTCTGGACGGCGTTTCGAATGCGGTAACAGCCCTGCCTCTAAGCATCGACTACGAATGACGCCCGGACCCTGACGGAACCAAACGGCTCCGCACCCGTCTGTCGCATCGGTATCGGAGATCGACGTTGAAGCCGCCGAACAGTGACGACCGCCGTCTGCGCCTGGTTGCCTTCGTCGCCATGGTCGTCACGCCGCTGCTGCTGGCGCTTATCGGCTTCGAACTGCTGCATGAGTTCCGCAGTATCCGCGAGACCCGCCGTCAGGTGGAGCAGTCGTATGAGACACGATCGCAGATCCAGAGCGTCTTCCGTCTGCTTCAGGATGCCGAAACGGGAATGCGAGGCTACGTCATCACCGGCCAGCCCCGCTATCTGGAGCCCTATGATCGAGCCCGACGCGACCTCGACGATCATCTGACGCGGTTGGAGACCCTGTTCGATTCACGTCAGGATCAGAAGGAAGCCCTACGTTCGCTGAACGCACTGGCGGGGCTGCGTATCGCCACCCTGGGTGAACCCGTCGAGGCGCGCCGTATCCAAGGGGCGGAGGCGGCGGCGCGCCTGGTGTCCAGCGGGGAAGGTAAGGCGGTGATGGATCAAATCCGCATCGTCATCGACCGGATGAGCCTTAACGAGGCCGCCGCCCTGCGATACCGCACTGAACGGGCCGAGGCGCGATCCGACCGCACCGAACAGCTGGTCGCCGGCATGTTCATGATGCTGGTCGTCGGCGCTCTGACGGTGGGGTTCCTGGTGTGGCGCTACCTTCGCACGCGGCGCAGCCTGTTGGGCGAACTCGAGGCGATCGCTGCGCGACAGCAGGCAGTGTTCGACAGCGCCATTGACGGCATCGTCACCTTCAGTCCGGACGGCACGATCGAGACCGTCAATCCGGCGGCGGAGCGCATGTTCGGCTATTCCGCAGACGAGCTGAAACAGACCGACGTCAACATGCTGGTGACATCCCCCCAGGGCACGCCCCTGGCCGAACTCAGCAAGGCCGCGGTCAAGGAAGGCGGCATGGTGCGCGAGTTGACGGCGCATCGCCGCGACGGGGTGACCTTCCCGATCGATGTGGCGCTGACGGCGATGCGCCTGTCGGGCGGATGGCACACCGTGACGGTGGTGCGTGACATTTCAGAACGCCGCCGGGTCGAGGAGATGAAGACCGAGTTCGTCTCGACGGTCAGTCACGAACTGCGTACGCCCATGACCTCGATCGCCGGCTCGCTGGGTCTGCTGGCCGGCGGGGCGGCGGGTGAGTTGCCGGAAAAGGCGGCCCGCCTGATCAGCATCGCCCAGGCCAACAGCCAGCGGCTGGTGCGGCTGATCAACGACATTCTGGACATTGAAAAGATCGAGTCGGGCCAGCTGCGTCTGGTTCTAGAGCCGCTGGATCTGCGTCAGATCGCCGAGCGGTCGATCGAGGGCGTGCGCGGTCTGGCGGACAGCCTGAACGTTACGGTGAGTTTGCAGGAGGGGGCTTCGGCGCCGGTGCGCGGCGATGCGGACCGGCTGATCCAGGTGGTGACGAACCTGCTGTCTAACGCGGCCAAATTCTCGTCTACGGGCGGAGAGGTGATGGTCGTGGTTCAACCGGAACAGCGGATCGCCCGTCTCAGTGTCTGTGATCGCGGACCGGGTATCCCTGAGGCGTTCCGGTCGCGCATTTTCAGCCGGTTCGCCCAGGCGGACAGTTCGGACACCCGCGCCAAAGGCGGCACGGGTCTGGGTCTGGTCATCTCGCGCGAGATAGCCGAGCGACACGGAGGGCGTCTGTGGTTCGAATCCGATCCGGGCGACGGCGCCACCTTCCATCTGGACCTGCCGCTGCTGGATGCGCCCGTCGTCACCGCGACGGACGGACCCCGCCTGTTGATCTGCGAAGACGACGCCGACGCCGCCGAACTGTTGCGTGAGGTTCTTGAGCGCGACGGATATCGCGCCGACATCGCCCCCACGGCGCGCGAAGCCCTGAACGCGGCGCGCAGTGGTGAATACCGGGCCGTGCTGGTCGATCTGAATCTGCCCGACGCCGACGGCATCAGCCTGATCCGCGCGCTGCGGGCAGGAGCTGAGACCCGCCACCTGCCGGTGGTCGTGATCTCTGGCGATACGGCGCGAGGTCGTGCGCGGGGGCGGACGCTGGAGGTGGTGGACTGGCTGGAAAAGCCGTTCGACGAGGTGCGCCTGCGCGAGGCGGTCGCTTCCATGCTGGAGGCGCCGGGCCGGGCCAAGCCGCACATCCTGCACGTCGATGACGATGCGGATATTCTGGAAGTCACGGCCTCGGCCCTGTCGGGGACGGCGATCATCACCGGGGTCGGCAGTCTGGCCGAGGCGCGAGCCGCCCTGGCCCGGGACTGGCCGGACCTGGTGATCCTGGATCTGGGCCTGCCGGATGGCTCGGGTCTGGAGTTGCTGGCCGATCTGGGCGACGAGACGGGGCGGACACTGCCCGTCGTCGTTTACTCTGCCCAGGAAGGGGACGCTGCCCTGGCGCATCAGGTCGAGGCCGTGCTGACCAAGTCGCGCACGTCACTGGCGGGTCTTGCGCGCACCGTTCGGCGCCTGACCGCCGTGGTCGGGCAATCAAGTAAGGAGGGCGCGTAATGGCCCCGTTGAACATTCTGCATGTCGATGACGAGGCCGATATCCGCGAGGTGACGGCCCTGTCGCTGGAGCTGGACCCCGAAATGGCGGTGCAAAGCGCCGTCTCCGGCCAGGACGCCCTGGATATTCTGACGGGCGGATACCGCCCCGACGTGATCCTGCTGGATGTCATGATGCCCGATCTGGATGGACCCGGTACGCTGGAGCGGTTGCGTCGGTTGCCGGGCTGCGAAGCGACGCCGGTGATTTTCATGACCGCCCGCACCCGCAAGGAAGAGCGTGACGCCTATATCGCGCTGGGCGCCGTGTCGGTCATAACCAAGCCATTCGATCCCATGACCCTGGGCGCGCACGTCCGTGACGTGCTGGCCGAGAGCCGCGCGTGACCGAGGATGTGCTGGCCCCGCTTCGGGCCATGTTCAGGGAGCGGTCGAGGCATGACCTGATCATACTGCGTAAGGCTCTGATGACCCGGCCGCCCGCCGACCCGGAACTGGAGCGTACGGTGCATGGTCTGGCCGGGTCCGCCGGGATATTCGGCCACGCCGATATCGGGGCGGCGGCATTGGCGCTGGACGCCGATTTCGCGGCCGGGCGCCCACCCGATGAGCATCGTTTGCAGGCGCTGGTCGCCCTGCTGGAGGCCTTGCCGGGCATGACCGGCTGATCGCCAAGCGGAGCCTTTAAGCGCCTGCCGCGTTGGCTGGGTGACAAGGAGCGCCCCCATGATCGCAAGCCCCGTTCGCGCCGCCGCGGCCACGATGGCCATCGCCGCATTGATGGCAGCCTGTTCGCCCCCGGCCGACGAGCCTGTACCGGCGCCCGAACCGTATGTGACCCCTGTGCCGACGACGGCGGATAGCCAGGCCGTCAGCTATGCCTGCGAAAGCGGCCGCACCGTCGCCGTGCGGTATCCGGACGCCCGGAGTGCTGTGCTGACCTATGACGGGCGAGCGGTGACGCTGAAGACGGCGACATCAGCCAGCGGCGCGCGCTATGCGGGCGAGGGGCTGGAATGGTGGACAGCCAATCGCGACGGTCAGGAGACGGCCACCTTGCGTCGCCTCGGCCCCAATCAGGATGTCGGCGTGGCCGTGCTGGAGCGATGCGCCCGCCCGGCCTCGTCCCCGGCGCAGCCGCTGCCCGGTCCGGGGACGCCCACGCCGGCGCCCGGCAGCGTTATGCCGGTCTCGGCGCCCTGCAAGGGCGGACAATTGCGCCTGACCAATGAGGGCGGCGACGCCGGCATGGGCAATCGTGTCGCTGTCCTGGGTATTCAGAACACCGGGGCCCAACCCTGCAGCCTGACGGGCTACCCGACTGTCACCTTGCTGGATTCGAAGGGGCAGGCGCTGGCCGTCCGCGCCGATCAGAATCCGGGCAACTATTTCCACAGCAATACCGCTCCTGAGCCTGTGGAGCTCCGCCCCCAGACGCGGGCCTATTTCGATCTGGCCTGGAACGTCGTGCCGCATGAAGGGCAGGGCGAGACGATCTGTCCGTCGACCGCACGTGTGCGCCTGACCGTGCCGGGTGACGCCGCGCCGGTGTCGCTTGCCCAGACCTTCACCCCGTGCGGCGGACGCGTGCGCGTCAGTCCGTTCCGGCCGGTGGAAGCGGATACGCCGCCGTCTGCGGCGCTGTAGAACGGCGCTGGAAACGACCTGGGATTCGGCGTAACCCCGCACTGAAACTGCAGCCGAGGCCCCATGCCGGACAATTTCTATGATCGCGTCACCCGTGAGCTGGCCGATATCGACGCCCAGGGCCTGACCAAGCCCGAGCGGGTCATCGCCTCGCGCCAGGGGCCGGTGATCGAGGTCGCGGGCCGCAAGGTGCTGAACTTCTGCGCCAACAACTATCTGGGTCTCGCCGGTGACGAGCGCGTCGTTCAGGCAGGTATCCGCGCGCAGGAGAAGTGGGGCGCGGGCACGGCCTCGGTCCGTTTCATCTGCGGCACGCTGGAGATCCACAAGGAGCTGGAACGGGCTATCGCCGACTATCTGGGCTTTGAGGACACCATCCTGTTCGCCGCCGCCTTTGACGCCAACGGCGGCATCTTCGAGCCGCTGTTCGGGGAAGAGGACGCCATCGTGTCCGACAGCCTGAACCACGCCTCGATCATCGACGGGGTCCGGCTGTGCAAGGCGAAACGCTATCGTTTCGCCAACTCGGACATGGCCGAGCTGGAGGCGCAGCTGAAGGCGGCGCGCGAGGCCGGCGCCCGCAACATCATCATCGCCACCGACGGCGCCTTCTCGATGGACGGCTATATCGCGAAGCTGAAGGAAATCCGCGCGCTGGCCGACGCCTATGACGCGCTGATCATGGTCGACGACTGCCATGCGACCGGCTTCTTGGGTGACAAGGGGCGCGGCTCGTTCGCGCACAATGGCGTGGCGGTGGATTTCGTCACCGGCACCTTCGGCAAGGCGCTGGGCGGCGCCATGGGCGGCTTCATCTGCGCCCGCAAGCCGGTGGTTGAGCTGCTGAAGCAGCGGGCCCGGCCCTATCTGTTCTCGAACGCCCTGGCGCCTGCCGTCTGCGGCTCGTCGCTGGAGGCCATCCGCATCGCGGCAGGCGATGAGGGCGACGCCTTGCGCGACCAGCTTTTCGCCAACGCCGCGCGCTTCCGCTCTGCCATGACCGGAGCCGGTTTCGACCTGCAGCCGGGCGAGCACCCGATCATCCCCGTCATGCTGGGCGACGCCAAGCTGGCGCAGGACATGGCGGCGCGGATGCTGGAGCTGGGTGTCTATGTCATCGGCTTCAGCTTCCCCGTCGTTCCGCGCGGCCTGGCCCGCATCCGCACCCAGATGTCGGCGGCGCATACCTTTGAGCAGATTGATCAAGCGGTCGCGGCGTTCACGACGGCCGGCAAGGAATTGGGAGTGATCCGTTGAGCGACACCATGAAGGCCCTGGCCAAGACTCAACCCGGCGTCGGGCTGGAGCTGATCGACGCGCCGATCCCGGTGGCGGGCGACGAGGACGTGCTGATCAAGGTGCGCCGCACCGCCGTCTGCGGCACCGACATCCACATCTGGAACTGGGACGAGTGGTCCCAGAAAAACGTACCGGTCCCCATGATCACCGGCCACGAATTCGCTGGCGAGATCGTCGCCATCGGCAAGGATGTGGATCGTCGCCTGAGGGTCGGTCAGCGCGTCTCGGCCGAAGGGCACGTGATCGACCTGAACTCCGAGGCGGCCCGGGCCGGGCATTTCCATCTGGACCCGGCCACGCGCGGCATCGGCGTGAACCGCCAAGGCGCGTTCGCCGAGTTCGTGGTGGCGCCGGCCTTCAACGTCATCGAGCTGCCGGACGAGGTGCCGTTCGAGATCGGGTCGATCCTGGATCCGTTCGGCAATGCGGTGCACACGGCGCAGCAGTTCGACCTGCTGGGCGAGGATGTGCTGGTCACCGGCGCGGGGCCCATCGGCATCATGGCCGCCGCCGTGGCGCGTCATGCGGGCGCGCGGACCGTGGTCCTGACGGACATCAACGACTATCGCCTGGAGCTGGCGCAAAAGGTCGCGCCGGGTGTCCGCACGGTGAACACGACGCGGGAAGACCTGCACGACGTCATGAAGGAACTGGGCCTGAAGGTCGGGTTCGATGTGGCGCTGGAGATGTCGGGTTCGCCCATCGCCTTCAAGCAATGCGTCGACACCCTGATCATGGGGGGTGGGCTGGCGCTGTTGGGCATTCCGTCGAAGCCGACCGAGACCGACTGGGGCGCGATCATCCTGAAGGCTCTGACCATCAAGGGCGTGTACGGGCGCGAGATGTTCACCACCTGGCGCAAGATGCTGGGCCTGCTGAAGGCAGGGCTGGATCTGCAGCCGCTGATCACCCACCAGATGTCGTTCGAAAACTACCGCGAGGGGTTCGAGGCGATGAAGTCCGGCAAGTCGGGCAAGGTCGTGCTGAACTGGGATCAGGCCTGAACGAGGTGACGGCCGTTCTGGCGTTTCTGGAGGGGCAGGGGACCGACGGCGCGGGTCGGACGGTGTTCGACGTGCTGGCCCTGAACGACGCCGCGCTGGAGCATACGCACGACTTTATCCAGTGGCTGTTCCCGCTGATGGAGCCGTCGCAGGCGGTGCCGGGTTCGCCTGTGGTGACCGAAGAAGAGGCGACCGCCATCCGGGAGTCGATGCTGGCCCAGTGCGCGCTGGCGGCGGCGACGGACCGGATGGTCGCCTTTTATGGCGCGACCAAGGACTGGCTGCGGCCCAGCGACCACAACCACCTGCGGATCACGCGGATCATCCGGTCGCTGCGCCTGTTGCGCGACGATGCGACGGCGGACGGGTTCCGCGATGCGGTGCTGAACCACGTCGAGGCGATGCGGGCTCCGGTCAGCGCCCGCAGCCAGGGTTACTGGCTGACCGCCTGAGCGGACGTCTTGCCGGTGGCCTTGAACACCACAACGGCGAACAGCAGCATCGCCAGCAGGACCACCACGCCCGACAGGGCCAGCAGCGGCTGGGCCACGGCCAGGCCGGGCTGATACTGGGTCAGGACGATGGCCAGGGCGGGGATCATCATGACCACGCCGACCAAGCTGAGCCCCAGATGCGCCTTGGGCATGACGCCGACGGCGGCCTGGGGCATGACGCGGTAGAACAGGCCATAGATCGCCATCGACACCCAACCCAGCAGGTTCAGGTGGGCGTGGGCGCTGGAGGCCAGATGGTTGTGGGTCGCGCCCATGACATTGCCCCAGATCATGCCGATCAGCGCCGCCACGACGGCGAGCCGCAGGAAGGTGTTGGACAGGCCGTGGGTCATGACGCGCTCTTGTGAAGAAGAGGGCGCGTCATAAGGGAATAACGCCGGTCTTTCAAACGACAGGTTTGTAATTGTTCAGCGCCCGGATCAGAGCGGTCTCGAACCCGGCCGCCTGGGCGCCGGGGAGGTCCAGCAGGGCGCCGCTCTCGAACAGGGCGAACACCGCCGGGTGGACGTAGGACGACCGGCACACGGTGGGGGTGTTGCCCAGCAGGCCGGCCACGGCCTTGACGCAGACCGTCACCTTGCGTTTCGCATCGGTGGGCGAAGTCGGCGGCTCCATGTCGCGCAGGGCGCGGGCGGCGGAGACGGTGCCGGCCCAGGTGCGGAAATCCTTGGCCGAGAAGTCATCCCCCATGGCGGCGCGGATATAGGCGTTCACGTCGTCCGAGGTGACGACACACAGGTCGCCCGCCGGATCCCGGTATTTGAACAACTGCTGGCCCGGAAGCTCGCGCAGGGCCCGGATCACGGCGGCCAGACGGCGGTCGCGGACGCTGACCCGGTGCTCGACCCCGCTCTTGCCCTTGAAGGCGAAGGTCAGGGCGGCGCCGTCCATGTCCAGATGCCGCTTGTTCAGGGTGGTCAGGCCGTAGCTGCGGTTCTGGCGGGCGTACTGGGCGTTGCCGACGCGGATCAGGGTCAGCTCCAGCAGGCGCACGGCGGTGGCCAGCACTTTCTCCCGGCAGGGGCCGCGCCGGTCCAGATCGGCCTCGACCTGACGCCGCAGCCGCGGCAGGGCGCGGGCGAAGGCGGGCAGGCGGTCGAACTTTCCCGAGGCCGCATGGGCGGTCCAGTCGGCGTGATAGCGATACTGCTTGCGCCCCTTCACGTCGCGGCCGGTCGCCTGGATATGGCCGGTGGCGCGCGGGCAGATCCAGACGTCTGTCCAGGCAGGCGGGATGACCAGGGCGCGGATGCGGTCCAGTGTCCGGGCGTCCGTCACGGCCGCGCCCCTGGCGTCGACATAGCGGAAGCCCCGGCCCGAGCGGCGGCGATACAGACCGGGCTGGTCGTCGCTGCACCAGGTCAGCCCTTCGGGCGGCGCCTCGGGCGGAAGGGCGGTCACACCCCGACCTCGCGCAGCCGGGCGCGCAGATCGTCGATCCAGGCTTTGGCGTCGTCGCCGCCCCACAGAAGCCAGGCGATATAGCCGGTCGAGGGCTTGTCAGGATCGGCCCAGGCGCGGGCGCGCTTGTCCACCGCGTGGCGGGCGAAATAGCTGTACATCGACTTGATGTCCCGGTCGCTGACCAGGTCGCGATCCATCAGCTGGGTCGCGCGGCGGACCCCAACCTCGGTGCCGCCCCGGCCATGCTTTTTGCGCAGGGCCAGCCCCTGTTCCGCCGCCCGGGCCACCGCAGGGGGCGGGGTGCGCTGGTCGTCGTCGAGAACAGGGTGGTCGAACTGGGCGTCGGCGAACACGGGCGGCTCCGGGCGGGACGGGATGGGCAAACGGCGGATGGAGGGGGCGGTTCCGCGCGTCAGGCCGCGAGCGCCCTTGACCTTCTACGGTGTGGAGGCGACGAGCGGATCATGAACTATCGCCACAGCTTCCACGCCGGGAATTTCGCGGACCTGGTCAAGCACGCCCTGTTGCTGTGGCTGCTGGCGCAGCGACGCGCGGCGGGGCCGATCACGGTGATCGACACCCATGCCGGGGCGGGCCTGTACGACCTGACCGGCGACGCAGTGCGCTCGAAAGAAGCCGAAGCCGGGGTGGCGCGCCTGATGGCGGCGGAGGCGCGGCCGCCGCTGATCGCCGCCCTGGCGGATCAGGTGGCGGCGCTGAACCCGGACGGCGGGGTCCGTTTCTATCCCGGATCGCCGTTGCTGGTCGCGCGGTCGATGCGGCCCGGCGACCGCTATGTCGGGTTCGAGTTGAACCCGCCGATCCACGAGCTGCTGGCTGAAACCCTGACCCGATGGCCCGCGGCCGAGGCGCGGGCCGGCGACGGCTATGAGGCCGCGGTGGCGGAGACCCGCCGGAGCAAGGGCGCACTGGTGCTGATCGATCCGCCTTTTGAACGGCCCGACGATTATCTGCGTGCGGCTGAGACGGCGGCGGCGGTGGTGCGCGTCGATCCGGCGGCGACGGTGGCGATCTGGACCCCGCTGAAGGATATGGAGACGCTGGACGGCTTCATCCGGCGGCTGGAGCAGGCGCGCGCCGGATCGGTGCTGGTGGCCGAGGCGCGACTGCGGCCGCTGAACAATCCGATGAAGATGAACGGCTGCGCCATGGTGGTGGTCAATCCGCCCCCGGGGACCGAGGCGGCCGCGTCCGAAATCTGTGACTGGGTGGCTGCGACCCTGGGCGACGCCGGGGGGCGGGCCGAGGTGTGGTGGACGGGCTGAGGGCGCCGCCGTTGCACTGCACTGCATTCGAAAAAAACAGTGCATGCAGTGCAACAGTGCAATGCCGGGGCGTCGTGAAATCGAGGGCAAGGCGCGGCGGCTGTGACATGTCGCGAGCATGCGTCACCCGCGGACCGAGGCGGGTCGATGGGATCGAGCGAGGGGTCGGCCCCCGCAAAAACAGAACCTTGTGACGCGCAGCCATCGTATCAGGCGCGCTCGGTTCGGCGCCGTCAGGGCTCGATCACTTCGCCCGGTTCATACAGGTGAGGCTCGAAGGTTGCGACGGCCAGGATCGGCCCCATGGCCTGAACCACCGCCGGGTGCCGGGTCATCGCCTTCCAGTCGTCGGCCGAGCGCCAGACCGCGTGATTGGCGACCGTGCGCCCGTTCAGGCCCCGATGCAGGGTGGCGGAGATGAAGCCGGGCAAGGTCGTCTGGGCACGCGCCAGAACGGTCAGATGCTCCATCAGGGCGTCCTGACGCCGGGGCTCGCACTTGAAGATGTTGATCAGGACCACGACGGAATCGTCGATGGAGTCAGACGCCCGGTCGAAAGCCTGATCGGGGGTTTGTTCGGAGGTCGAAGTCTCTGCCATGGCGATCTCTCCGACGCTTGCCGCTTTGCGTCGGAGCCTGTTGTATCCCAAACCGGAAGGCGGCGCCGCTCCCCATCATCGCTTTTCCCGGCGCCGGAGCCCGACATGACGCGTATCGCCATTCTGGAGACCGGCCAGCCGCCCGAGGGGCTGCGCGACAGGTTCGACGACTATCCCGCGCGGTTTCGCGCCCTGCTGGGCGAAGGCGTGCCGACGGTGCGGTTCGACGTGCAGGCGGGACATCTGCCGGAAGACCCGATGGCCTTCACCGGCGCCATCGTCACCGGGTCGGCGGCGGGGGTCTATGACGATCACCTGCCGTGGATTGGCGCCCTGACCGACTGGCTGCGCACGGCGCGGGGTCGGGTGCGGTTGCTGGGCATCTGTTTCGGCCACCAGATCATGGCCCACGCCTTTGGCGGGCGGGTCGAGAAGTCGGACAAGGGGTGGGGCGTCGGCTTGCACGCCTATGACGTCGTCGGAGACGAGCCGTGGATGCACCCACGCGCGACGCGACTGGCCATTCCGGTGTCGCACCAGGATCAGGTGGTGGCGCCGCCGCCGGACGCGCGGGTGATCGCGGCCAGCGCCTTTACGCCCTATGCCGGACTGGCCTGGGGGCAGGACGCCGTCAGTTTCCAGTGCCATCCGGAGTTCCAACCGGACTATGCGGCCGCCCTGATTGAGGCGCGGCGCGGGCATCGCATCCCGGAGGGTGTGGCCGAGGCGGCGATCGAGAGCCTGAATCGTCCAAACGACCGGGCGGTGCTGACGGCCTGGATCCGCGCCTTCCTGCTGCTGACCTCGCCGCCCGTGGAGGGAGAGGGCAGCGGTATATGACCGCTGTTCCGTCAAGGCTTGCTCAATAACTGCAAGCTAGGCTGCCGGGATGGTTCGGCCCGTCCTGCTGGCGTTTTTCGTCGCCGTCGTCGCTTTCTCGCTGGTCGGCCAAGGCGGCGCGGCGGCGATGACGACGCGCGTGGAGCCCACGGCGGCCCGGGCGTTGACCTCGGCCGAGCTGGCGTCCGCCGTTGAGCGCCGTGCCCAGGCCGCCAGCTTTACGTCACTGGACATCTTTGGCCAGGCGGCCCTGCAACGGGATGATCGGGAAGGGCTGAGCCGGCTGGATCACGTGGTCTGGCTGCGATCCAACCAGGGGGATTTCGACGCCGCCCGACGCTGGAACGCCACTCTGACCGAACGTGCCAGGCAGCAGGGCGACGCCCGATATGCGCAGATCGCGCGCCTGAACGCCTTGGAGATCATGCGCCGGACCGGTGATGTCCCCGCCCGCGAGATCATCGCCGCCGAGGCGGCCAAGCCTCGGGAAGACTGGTTCGTTCATACCCGCGCGGTCAGCGTCCATGCGATGCTGCAGGTCGAGGACAGCCGCATCAACGATGCGCTGAGGGCGCTGGCGGACATCGAAACCACCGTTCCGTCGCGGGATCCCTATGCCCGCATCGCCATGACCCGACTGTGGGAAGCGGCCAGCCTGGCGTCCATGGCCCTGATCGATATCGAAGGGGCGACGCGCGCGTTCCAGCGGTACGAGCTGGACTACGCCATGCCGGGCTATCCGCGCCCGGACTTCGACAGCCTGTTCAACCTGGCTTACCTGTCGTTGCAGGTCGGGCGTCCGGACGATGCCCAGCGATACGCCGACGCGCACCACCGGATGACGACCACGAGCGAAAGCGACGGCGTGGCGGTTTTCGACGCTCACCTGTGCGCCATGATGGCGGACCACCGGGGACAGTCGAAAGAGGTCATGGCGTGCCTGGCCCCGCTGGGCGAAGATCTGGGCGAGGGGCGGTTCTGGGCGCAGTATCTGCTGCCGTTGCGAGCGGTGGCGCAGGCCCGCCTGGGCCAGATTGAAGGCGCGCGTCGCGACATGGCGGACATCCGCAGCATGGTGGCCACCGGCGCCTTCAGCGAGGAGGAGGCGATCCGTCTGCCGACCGTGGAGGCCGAGCTTCTGTTCGCCGAGGGCCGCAGCCATGAGGCGTTCGGCGTCCTGAGGGACTTTGAACGCGATCAGTCCGTCATCGCCGCGCGGCGCTTTTCAGCCGGGGTCGGCCAGATCACCGACCAGATGCAGCACAAGCTGGATGAGCGTCGCCAGCAACTGGATATCCAGCGGGCCAATGTGCAGCTGCAACAGGGCGTCATCGGCATCGGCATCGTCTTCCTGAGTTTCGCCCTGGGGGCGTTGGCCTGGTTCTGGATGCAGTCGCAGCGGCTGCGCGCCGCGCGGGAACGGGCCGAGGAGGCCAACCGGGCCAAGAGTGAATTCCTGGCCAATATGAGCCACGAGATCCGGACGCCGCTGAACGGCGTGGTGGCGATGGCCGACACGCTGCGCCGCCGCGATCTGGCGCCGGCAGACCGAGACATGGTGGAGATCATCCGGTCATCGGGGGCGACGCTGGAGCGAATCCTGTCCGACATCCTGGACAGCGCCCGCATCGAGTCGGGCCAACTGACGCTCGAGAAGACTGCGGCGCCGCTGGGCGCGCTGGTGCGCGAGACCGTCGCCCTGTGGCGTGAACGGGCCGAAGCCGAGGGCGTGGGTCTGATTCTGAACCTGGATCCGACACTGGATCGCACGGTCGAATGCGACGGCGTGCGGCTGCGGCAGGTGCTGACGAACCTGATCAGCAACGGCCTGAAATTCACCGAGGCGGGGTCCGTCAACGTGACCGTGGTTCCGGCCGGCGGCGATGGCGTCCGCTTCATGGTGTCGGACACGGGCGTGGGCTTTGACGCCGCGAACAAGGACAGGGTCTTCGGGCGTTTCCAGCAGGCCGACGGGTCGATCACCCGGCGGTTCGGCGGGACCGGGCTGGGGCTGGCCATTTCGCGCGAACTGGTCGAGCTGATGGGCGGGGCGTTGGACTGCGACAGCGCGCCGGGGGTGGGCTCGACCTTCTGGTTCGAAATCGATCTGCCAGCGGTCAAGGAAGCGGTCGCCGAGCAGCCCGCAGGCGACGAGGCCGTGTCGGTCGAGGGTGGCTTCAGCGTCCTGCTGGCCGACGATCATCCGGCCAACCGACGGGTCATGGAGATCATGCTGACGCCCGCGGGCGCGCGACTAACCATGGTGGAGGACGGGGCGCAGGCCGTGGCGGCCTTTGCAGGCGGGTCGTTCGACCTGGTGCTGATGGATGTGCAGATGCCGGTGATGGACGGCCTGACCGCCACCGCCGAGATCCGGGCGCTGGAGGCGCGCGCGGGCCAGGCGCGGACGCCGATCCTGATGCTGACCGCCAACGCCATGGCCGAACACGTTGAGGCCGGGCGCGCGGCCGGCGCCGACGGTCACCTGAGCAAGCCGATCACCAGCGCGCGGCTGTTCGAGGCGATCGCCGGCGCGTTGCGCGGTCAGCCGGCCGCCGATGCGGCGCAGGTGGACGCCTGAGGCCCTAGGGCCACTTCACCACGGGCGGCATGGAGCTTAGGATCGAGTCGACATTGCCGCCGGTCTTGAGCCCGAACATGGTGCCCCGGTCGTACAGCAGGTTGAACTCGACATAGCGGCCGCGACGAACCAGCTGCTCCTCGCGCTCGTCCGTCGTCCAGGCTTCGGTCATCCGCCGGGCGACGATGCGCGAATAGATGTCCAGAAACGCCGTGCCGACATCCCGGGTGAAGGCGAAGTCGCGGGCGTGGTCGCCGCTGTCGTGGTGGTCATAGAAGATGCCGCCGGTGCCGCGCGGCTCGTTCCGATGGGGCAGGTAGAAATACTCGTCGCACCAGGCCTTGTATTTCGCGTGCCAGTCGGGGTGATGGGCGTCGCAGGCGGCCTGCATGGCGGCGTGGAAGTCGAGCGTGTCGGGGTGATCCTGACGCCGATCCGCATCCAGCACGGGCGTCAGGTCGCCGCCGCCGCCGAACCAGCTCTGGGTCGTGGCGATGAAGCGGGTGTTCATGTGCACGGCCGGCACGCGCGGGCTGACCGGATGGCAGATCAGGCTGACGCCCGTAGCGAAGAAGCGCGGATCTTCGGAGGCTCCGGGCACAGTGCGGGCGTAGTCGGCCGGGAATTCGCCGAAGACGGTCGAGACGTGGACGCCCACTTTCTCGAACAGGCGGCCGTGCATCATGCCCATGACGCCGCCGCCGCCTTCCGAGCGGTCCCACGGCGTGCGCACGAAGCGGCCCGGCTCGCCCGGAAACAGTTCGGCGGGCGCCGCGTCCTCCAGCGCCTCGAACCCGGCGTGGATGCGGTCGCGCAGGGTCTCGAACCAGGCGCGGGCCTGAGTCTTCTTCTGGTCCAGCGTGGGGGCGGCGTCGGTCATGGTCGGCTTGAACCATATCGCCGGGCTCGCCGCCACATCAGCGGTCACATGGCGCTTTGGTAACTTGATCCCGCGCGCGGATCGGTCACTGTCACGCCGTCTGATTTGTCAGGGGGACTCGTCCATGATCCGCAATGCTCTTCTCACCGCCGTCGCGCTGGCTGCGCTGGCCGCTCCGGTCGCCGCACAGGACCGGGCTGCCGTTCTCGAAATCCTCAAGACCACGCCGCTGATCGACGGGCACAACGACCTGCCGTGGGCGCTGCGCCAGACCTATAATTCCGACCCCTATGCCATCGACCTGACCGGTGACCGGTCGCACGACACCAAACTGCACACCGACATCCCGCGTCTGCGGGAAGGCGGCGTCGGCGGCCAGTTCTGGTCGGTCTATGTCCCCGCCAGCCTGGAGCCGGTCGAGGCGGCCAAGGCGACGTTCGAACAGATCGACGTGGTCCGCCGCCTGGTCGCCGCCCATCCCGATGTCTTTGAGCTGGCGGCCACCGCCGACGACGTCGAACGCATCCACAAGGCGGGCAAGATCGCCAGCCTGATCGGCATCGAGGGCGGCTATTCGATCGACGATTCGCTGGGCCTGCTGCGCGAGTTCCACGAGGCGGGCGTGCGCTACATGACGCTGACCCACTCCAAGACCACCAGCTGGGCGGACTCGGCGACCGACGCGCCGAAATGGGGCGGGCTGAACCCGTTCGGCGAGACGGTGGTCAAGGAGATGAACCGCCTGGGCATGATGGTGGACCTGAGCCACGTCTCGCCCGAGACCATGGCGGACGCCATCCGCGTGACCGAGGCGCCGGTGATCTTTTCCCACTCCTCGGCGCGAGCTGTCACTGACCATCCCCGCAACGTGCCTGACGACATCCTGCGCCTGATGCCGGCCAACGGCGGCGTGGTGATGGTGACCTTCGTGCCCGGCTTCGTCAGCGCCGCCCAGGGCGAGTGGATCAAGGCCGCCCAGGCCGAGGCCGCCCGCCTGGGCGTCAGCGCGAACACCGGGACCCCCGACCCGCGCCTGACCGCCTGGGCCGAGGCCAATCCGCGTCCGAAGGCGACCATGGATGACGTGATCGCCCACATCCAGCACGTCCGCGACGTGGCCGGAATCGATCACGTGGGCCTGGGCGGCGACTATGACGGCGTGGACAGCCTGCCGGTCGGACTGGAAGGCGTGGACGGCTATTCCGCCCTGCTGGCCGAGCTGATGAAGCGCGGCTGGACCGAGGCGGACATCCGCAAGATCTCGGGCGAGAACATTCTGCGCGCCATGCGCCGGGTCGAAACCGTCGCCGCCGCCAAGGCCGCCGAACGCCCCTCGCTGGCACGCCTGCCGGACGGCGCGCCGGAGTAAGCTGCGATTGACGCAAAAAGGGGCGCGGATGGTTGTCGTCCGCGCCCCTTTGTTTCTGGCCGCTCGGCCGATCAGAACCGGACGCGGACGCCCAGCGTCAGGTTGCGGCCGCGCAGGGGGGCCAGGTCGCTGATGAACGAGGCGTGGTTCAGCGCCCGGATGTCCAGCAGGTTGGCGCCGCGCACGAAGATCTGGCCGTCGAAGTCGCCGACGGTCACGTCGTGGGCCAGCGTGCCGTTGATCATGTTGTAGCCGGGGGTGACGCTTTCGAAGTCGGCGATGCGGTCCTGCTTGAACACGCGGACATACTCCAGATTCCCGGACCACGGCCCTTGCTGGAAGTCGCCACGCGCGCCAAGGCGGCCCGCCGGAATGCGGGGCAGGTCGCCGCCGTCGCCGGTCAGTTCGGCCTGGACATAATCGCCGAAGACGGTGGCCGACAGACCTGGCCTGACATCATGCGTGACTTGGCCCTCAATACCGGTGAAGCGGGCGTCGGACTGGCTGTATCGGATCAGGCGGAAGTCCTCGAACTGGTCCAGCGTGCGGGCGTAGATGTAGCCGTCGTAGCCGTAGTGATAGAGGCTGGCGGCGAAGGTTGTGGCGCCGTCGGTCTTCTTCAGACCCAGCTCGATTGAGGTTGCAGTCTCGACATCGAGGTCCGCGGAGCCGATCTCATAGGTGTTGGTCGCCAGGTGGACACCGCGCGCATAGAGCTCCTGGGCCGTAGGGGCGCGTTGTGATCTGGCCACCGACAGTGAGGCCACGTAGCCGGGTGTGAAGCTCCAGTTGGCGGCGGCGGAGACCGACAGCGGATCGTGGCTGGCGTCAGCGCGACCCAGAGCCTCGGCGTCCTGCCATTCCTGACGCAATGCGCCCTCGAAGCGCCAGTCGCCGGCCACATACTCTTCGACCACGAACAAGGCGCGGGTCTCGGTGCGGCTTTCGGGAATGAAGGATTCCGTTCCTACGGCGGCGAAGTCGCTGCGGCTGACCTGGGCGCCGACCACGCCGCGTACGCCGCCGATGGGCGCATGTTGCGCTTCGATGCGGGCGTCATAACCTTCGTTGGTGAAGGTGGTGGCGATTTCGCCGTCGTCGATTTCGTCGTGGCGATAGTCGGTGAAGCCGCCCCGAAAGCGCACGCGCTCGATGCCCGCGAAGGGGTTCTCCAGTTCGCCGCGCACATCGACCCGCTTGCTGATCAGGTCGACGGTGGGGACGTGGTCATGATCGTGGTCGTGATCGTGGTCATGATCATGGTCGTCATGGCCGTGACCGCCGCAGTGCAGGCTGGAGCCGTGCGGGTGGCAGTCTTCGTATTCGTGGTTGTGGCCCGGCAGACCGTATTCGCTGCGCTGCTGGGTGTAGGCGGCGCCAAGATAGCCGCGCGAGCCAATCCACGACAGGCCCAGGGTGGCGGTCGAGCCACGATTGTAAGAGCCGTCCAGCACGTCCTCGTCGAAGTCTGGAACCTGATAGTCGTCGGTGCGACGGCCGGCGGCCTCGACGCGCATGGCGAACGATCCGGCGCCGACGGTCAGGCCGATCACGCCGGCCTCTTCGTTGTCGGCCGAGCCGATGCGAATTTCCGCAACCCCTTCGCCGCCGTCGACGGGAACGCGGGTGGGGATCTTCTTGTCGATCAGGTTGACTGCGCCGCCGATGGCGCCGCCGCCGTAAAGCAGGGCTGACGGACCGCGCAGGATCTCGATCCCTTCGAGCAGCAGCGGCTCGCCCGACACCGCATGGTCAGGCGACACTTCGGAAGCGTCCATCAGCGCGGAGCCGTCGGTCAGCACCTTCACGCGCGGGGCCGTCTGGCCCCGAATGACCGGGCGGCTGGCGCCGCCGCCGAAGGTGTCGGAGTTGACGCCGGGCAGGCCGCTGAGGGTTTCGCCCAGGGTCGACTGGCGTCGCTGGATCAGTTCGTCGCCGCGCAGCACCGCCACGTTCGAGATCACATCCTGACCCGACCGGCCCAACGGATCGGCGACGACGATGATGTCGTCCAGTCGTGTCGTCGCGGGCCCTGATTGCGGCAGGGTGGCGGCCCATGCGCCGCTGGAAATGGCCGACAGACTCGCAGCGGCGAGCAGGATTTTTCTTGAGTGCATAGCGCTCCCCGTTCATGAAGAGTGCTTCCATTATGTTATAGCATAACATCTATCAAGAGCAGTGAGACGGAATGAAGATGGACAGCGCGCCGGCCCCTGCGGCCGATCTGTTGCAGCATCGGCTGTGGGTCCTGGTTCGGGCGGCGGTCGAACGTCAGGGTCTGAATCAGTCGGCCATCGCCCGCCGACTTGGGGTCCCCCGCGGTCTGGTGTGCTATTGGCTGGCCCGCCCCGAACGCATGACGCTGAAGGCGGCGGCGCGACTGCTGGACGTCATCGACTGCAGGCTGGATTTACGCGTGGTGGCCTGCGAGTCCGAGTCAGGCAGCGCCGCGTGACCTCCAGCCTTTTCACCCATATCGCGACTCTCCAGGGCGATACGCCGTGGGGCGATTTCCTGGACGCGGGCACGGGGGTGAACTCCAGCCTGTGGGCGACCGGACTGATGACAGAACGGTGGACCGGCGTCACTGCAGCGGTCGGACACGCCGATCAGGTGCGGACCGCCGTCGGGGATCGCCTGCGATCGCAGGACCGGCTGCTGGTCGGCAATTGGGTTGATCCCGCCCTGTTGGAGGGTCAGGTGTATGACACCGTCCTGGCGGACTATCTGATCGGCGCTGTCGAGGGCTTCTCACCCTATTTCCAGTCGCAGATGTTGCGTCGTTTGCGCCCGCTGGTGCGCCGGCGCCTCTATGTCGTCGGCCTGGATCCGTATGTGATCGGCCCGGCCGATACGGCCGAAGGGCGGCTGGTCCGGGAGATCGGACGCTTGAGGGACGCTGTGCTGCTGCTGGCCGACGAGACGCCCTATCGCGAGTTTCCGGCGGAATGGACGGTCAACGTCCTGAACGAGGCCGGCTTCCGGGTGATCTCGGCGCGGCGGTTCCCCAACCGCTATCGAGCCCGGTGGGTGAACGGCCAACTGGATATGGCCACGCGGCGGTTGGAGCGGCTGGCTGATCGCGCTCTGGCCGGCCGTCTTGCGGATACGGTCGAGGAGATCCGCACGCGAGGATTGGCGCTGTGCCATGAGCGTGGCGGCCTGCGCCACGGCTCGGACTATGTCATTGCGGCAGAGCCGACAGCGCTGTGAACCGGCAGACCGCCCGTCTGTCGCAGCCCTTCGAACAGGGCGATGCCCGCTGTAACGGACAGGTTCAGCGAGCGCGCCTCGGGGCGCAGCGGAATCACGACACGGGCGTCGGCGGCAGCGTGAACGTAATCGGGCGCGCCGGCGCTCTCCTTGCCGAACAGCAACACATCATCCGGACGGAAGGCGAAGTCGGGCAGGGACGTCGCCCCCTTCGTCGTGAACAGCACCAGCCGCCCCGGGGGCCGGTCGCGCGTGAAGGCGTCCCAGTCCGCGTGCCGCGTCATATGACCCAGCGGCCCGTAATCCAGCGCCGCGCGCTTCATCGCGCGGTCGTCGAAACGGAAGCCGGTGGGCTCGATCACATGCAGTTCGACGCCGAAACAGGCGCTGAGCCGGATGCAGGCGCCGACGTTTTGCGGGATGTCCGGTTGAAAAAGGGCGAGACGCATTCTAAGGCCCTCATACGCGCGGCTTGAGGGCTTGTCGCGGCCTGAATTGCGACCGTTTCGCAAGAAGCGTCAGCAGCTTGCGGCCATCAGCCGCAAAGCCAGGCCGGGGCGAACCTCGCAAGGGTCGGCTAAAGGATCGTGCCGAAAGAGTCGGCGCCCGCCCGGGCGTCGTACGCGGCGTTCGAGAGGTGAGACGTGGCCGAATCGGTCGTGACAGCTGAAGGTGAGGGCCAAGAGGCCACTCGCCGCGACTTCATTCACATTGCGGCTGGGGCCGCCGCCGTGGGCGCGGGCGTGATGGTGGCATGGCCGCTCATCAACCAGATGAACCCGTCTGCCGACACCCTGGCCCTGGCGTCGATCGAATTCGATCTGACCAAGGTGCAGGAAGGCCAGCAGGTCGTCATCAAGTGGCAGGGCAAGCCGGTCTTCGTCCGCTACCGCACCCCCAAGGAAGTCCAGGAAGCGGTGAACACCCCTCTTTCGGACCTGAAGGATCCGCAGCCCGACGCCGAGCGCGTCAAGGAAGGCCACAGCCAGTTCCTGGTCGTCGTCGGTTCGTGCACCCACCTGGGCTGCGTTCCCACCTTCGGCGCGGGCGATTTCGGCGGCTGGTTCTGCCCCTGCCACGGCTCGCACTACGACACCTCGGGACGTATTCGTAAGGGCCCGGCCCCGATCAACCTCGTGGTGCCGACCTATGAATACCTGTCCGACACCCGCGTGAAGATCGGCTGAGGACGGACCGAGAACCATGAGCGATCACGAATCCACATACGTCCCCAAGACCGGCGTCGAGAAGTGGCTGGACAGCCGCCTGCCGATCATCCGCTTCGGCGCTGACTATATGTCGCTGCCGACCCCGAAGAACCTGAACTACTGGTGGACCTTCGGCGGCATCCTGGCGCTGTGCCTGGTCACCCAGATCGTGACCGGCATCGTGCTGGCCATGCACTATACGCCGAACGTCGACCTGGCCTTCGCCTCGGTCGAGCGCATCATGCGCGACGTCAACGGCGGCTGGCTGATCCGCTATGTGCACGCCAACGGCGCGTCGATGTTCTTCATCGCGGTTTATCTGCACATGCTGCGGGGGCTCTACTACGGCTCTTATAAAGCGCCGCGCGAGATGATCTGGATCGTCGGCTGCGTGATCTTCTTCCTGATGATCGCCACTGCCTTCCTGGGCTACGTCCTGCCGTGGGGCCAGATGTCCTTCTGGGGCGCCGAGGTCATCACCAACCTGATCGGGGCCATCCCGGTCATCGGCGAGCCGATCCTGATCTGGCTGCGCGGCGGCCCGGCCATCGACAACGCCACGCTGAACCGCTTCTTCTCGCTGCACTATCTGCTGCCGTTCGTCATCGCCGGCTGCGTGGTGCTGCACCTGTGGGCCCTGCACCACGCGGGTCAGAACAACCCCGTCGGCATCCTGATCCCCAAGGATCGGGCCAAGAAGGACCTGGTGCCGTTCCACCCGTATTTCACGGTCAAGGACGGCTTCGCCATCATCCTGTTCCTGATGCTGTTCGCGCTGTTCGTCTTCTTCATGCCGAACGCCCTGGGCCACGCCGACAACTACATCCCGGCCAACCCGCTGCAGACGCCCGCGCACATCGTGCCCGAATGGTACATGCTGCCCTTCTACGCGATCCTGCGCGCCATTCCGGACAAGTTCGGCGGCGTGGTGGCGATGTTCGGCGCCATCGGCGTGCTGTTCGTCCTGCCGTGGCTGGATACGTCCAAGGTGCGCTCTATGCGCTATCGCCCGACCATGCGGACCTTCTTCATCATCTTCCTGGTGGTGGGCGTGGGTCTGGGCTGGTGCGGCGCGCAACTGCCGGACGCCCAGGTCATCCCGGGCATGCCCAGCTTCACCGTGGCTGATGGGCAACTGAACAGCTACCTGTGGCTGACGCGTCTGCTCACCGCCTACTACTTCATCTTCTTCATCG
Organism: Brevundimonas sp.; assembly: GCF_004210735.1. Lineage (GTDB taxonomy): Bacteria > Pseudomonadota > Alphaproteobacteria > Caulobacterales > Caulobacteraceae > Brevundimonas. The sequence continues at coordinate 11,090 of NZ_SDZL01000001.1, read as the reverse complement.
TCATCATGCCGGTGCTGGGGCTGAAGGAAACGCCGCTGCCGATCCCGGCGACGATCTCCGAACCGGTTCTGCCGGGCGTCGAAACCCAAGCCGAGAAGGGCTGATCGCGATGTCGCTTTCCATTCGCACCACCCTGACCTCCATCGCCGCGGCGGTGGGCCTGCTGGCCGTCGCCGCTCCGGCGCTGGCCGCCGGCGGCGCGGCGCACCCCCGTTCGGGCGGCTTCAGCTTCGAAGGGCCGTTCGGCACGTTCGACCAGGGCCAGTTGCAGCGCGGCTACAAGGTCTATCGGGAAGTCTGCGCCTCGTGCCACAGCATGAGCCTGATGCACTTCCGGAACCTGGGCGACCAGAACGGGCCGTTCTACAATCCGAAATACCCGAACCCGAACGACAACCCGGTCGTGAAGGCGCTGGCCAAGGAAATCCAGGTCGCGGACATCGACAGCGAGACCGGCGAGTCGCTGATGCGCGACGCCGTTCCGGCCGACCGTTTCCCGTCGCCGTATCCGAACGCCACGGCCGGAGCGGCTGCCAACGGCGGGGCGTTCCCGCCGGATCTGTCGGTCATGGCCAAGGCCCGTCACGACGGCGCCAACTACATCTATTCGCTGCTGTCGGGTTATCGCGCCCCGCCGGCTGGCCTGAAGATGACGTCGACCCAGCACTACAACCCCTATATGGCGGGCGATCTGACCCCGTTCTGGGAAGGCGAGGGGCATGCCCCTCCCGGCGGCTTCATCGCCATGCCGCCGCCCCTGCAGAACGGCCAGGTGACCTATGACGACGGCACCGAGGCGACGGTGGATCAGATGTCCAAGGACGTCGCCGCCTTCATCGCCTGGACGTCCGAGCCGAAGATGGTCGAACGCAAACAGGCCGGTCTGGGCGTGATGATCTTCCTGGCGCTGTTCGCGGGCGTGACCTACGCCAGCTATCGCCGCATCTGGAAGGGCGTCGCCCACTAAGGGACCGCCGTTCGGACGGAAATGATTGACCCGCCGGAGCGTCGCTTCGGCGGGTTTTTCGTGTGCGGTTTGTCGGCGCCTCCGCATCGGCGTATCGTCGGTCATCCAGCAGGAGGATCGAGATGACGCTCGTCGCCGCCTTTGCCGCCCCTATCATGACCCTGGCGCTGATCGCCGCCGCGCCAACCGCTATCGCCACCCCCGCCGCCGGGCAGGCCCTGCATCCCCAGGGCACCGAGGCCCAGCGCAAGGCGATGGAGGCCTTTGCCTGGATGGACGGGGAATGGCGCGGAACCGCCGAGGCCATGACCGGGCCGGGCCAGACGCACACCGTGGTCCATACCGAGCGGATCGGCCCGATGCTGGGCGGATCGATCAAGATCATCGAGGGGCGCAGCTATAACGCCGACGGCAGCGTCGCCTTCAACGCCTTCGCCGTGCTGTCGTGGGACGAGGCGAACAGCCGCTATGTCATGCGGTCTTATGCCAATGGCCAGGCCCAGGACTTTCCGCTGGAAGGCGGAGCCGACGGTTTCCGCTGGACGGTGCCCAGCCGGGGTGGCGAAATCCGGTATGTGGCGACCTTCAAGGACGGGGAGTGGAGCGAACTGGGCCATTTCGTCGCCGAGGGGCGCGAGCCGATGCAGGTGGTCAAGCTGACCCTGCGCCGGGTCGGCGACACCGGCTGGCCAGCCGCGAACCCCGTGCCGCCCACGCCCTGATCCGGCGACGGATCGCCGTCGACAGCGGCGCGCGACGACCTTAGGGTCGCGGCTTCGTCGTTCCACGGGGAGTCCTTCCGTATGCGTGCTGTTTCGTTCGTCGCCGTCCTGCTGGCGTCCGCCTCCCTGTCGACCCTGGCCGTCGGTCAGGACAGCGGCTTTGACGCCGCCCGCCTGAACGAGCATGTGCGGGTGCTGTCGGACGACAGCTTCGAGGGACGCGGCATCGCCACCCCGGCCGAAGACAAGGTCATCGCCTATCTGAGCGAACAGTATGCGGCCGCAGGATTCCAGCCGGGCGGCGAAAACGGCGGCTGGACCCAGGCGGTGACGCTGAACCGCTTCACCACCTCGAACGTCGCCGGCGCTCTGAAGGGCGACGGCTGGAGCGTGCCGCTGACCCAAGGTCAGCAGATCGTCGCCTCTACCCGGCTGCCGGGCTCGTCGGTTGACCTCAACGACGCTCCGCTGGTCTTCGTCGGCTATGGCATCAAGGCGCCCGAGCGGAACTGGGACGACTTCAAGGGCCAGGACATGAAGGGCAAGATCCTGGTCGTGCTGGTCAATGACGCCGACTTCGAAGAGCCGGCGCTGGACACATTCGGCGGCAAGGCCATGACCTATTACGGCCGCTGGACCTACAAGTATGAAGAGGCGGCGCGTCAGGGCGCGGCGGGCGTCATCATCGTGCACGAGACGGCCCCGGCCTCGTACGGCTGGGCCACCGTCACCAACTCCTGGACCACGCCCCAGTTCGACATCGTCCGCGCCGATGCGGCGGCCGAGCGCGTGCCGCTGGAAAGCTGGGTCCAGCGCGACGTGGCGGTGGACATGTTCCGCCGTGCCGGCCTGGATTTCGAGGCGCTGAAGGTTCAGGCCCGCAGCCCCGACTTCCAGCCGACGCCGCTGGCCGGCGTGACGCTGGACATGACGTTCGACGTGGCGACCTCGCAGATCACGACGCACAACGTCATCGCGCGCCTGCCGGGCTCGACCCATCCGGACGAGACGATCCTCTACACCGGCCACTGGGATCACCTGGGCACGGCCGAGCCGACCGAGACCAGCGACGGGATCTTCAACGGCGCCGTGGACAACGCCACCGGCACGGCGGGCCTGATCGAGATGGCGCGCCGCTTCGGCGCCGGGCCCCGCCCGCAACGCTCGATCGTGATGGTGTCCTTCACCGCCGAGGAAAGCGGCCTGCTGGGCTCGGAATATTACGCCGCAAATCCCGTCTATCCGTTGGAAATGACGGTCGCTGGCTTCAACCAGGACGCGATGAACGTCTATGGCCGCGTTACCCGATTGGGCGTCACGGGCCACGGTCAGTCCGATCTGGACGAGCGCATGCAGGCGGTGGCCGAGGCGCAGGGTCGGACCATCGAGCCGGACCGCAACCCGGCGGCGGGCGGCTATTTCCGTTCGGACCACTTCCCGCTGGCCAAGCGCGGTGTGCCGATGGCCTATGCGGGTGGTGGCGGCGATTTCCGCGACGAGCCGGTGGCGCCTCGCCTGGCCATGCGCGAGGAATACGGCGCCAAACGCTATCACCAGGCCGATGACGAATGGTCGGCCGACTGGGACCTGCGCGGACAGATCGAGGACCTGGAGGTCTATTACCGGATCGGGCGCGAGCTGGCGAACAGCCGCGATTGGCCGGGCTGGAAGCCGGGATCGGAGTTCGGTCCGGTGCGCGCCGCCAGCGACGCCGTTCGTCGCTGATCGGCCGCATTACGAAAGCTTAATGCGCCGCGCCACGGCATGGCCTTAGGCTGAGAAAAACCTAAAGGGATGAGACACTTCATGATCCGCCGCCTTCTCGGCGCGACCGCCGCCGTCGCGCTGCTGCTTTCCGCCGGGGCCACCGTCGCCCAGGATATTTCCGCCGAACGCCTGTCCGATCACATCCGGACGCTGGCCGATGACAGCTTCCAGGGCCGGTTTCCGGGCAAGGTCGGCGAGGAGCTGACCCTCAAATACCTGCAGGCCCAGTATGAGGCGATGGGCTATCAGCCCGGCGGCCCGAACGGGTCATGGCTGCAGCCGGTCGATCTGGTGCGCTATACGCCCAGCCGCGCGCCGACCGTCAGCTGGAAGGGTCATGACGGCGTCTCGCACACCCTGACCTCGGCCACCGACATCACCCTGCGTCCCCTGACGGGCGAGGGCGCGATCCAGATCGCCGACGCCCCGGTCGTGTTCGCCGGTTTCGGCATCGTGGCCCCCGAACGGGGCTGGGATGACTATGGCGACATGGACCTGACCGGGAAGATCGTGGTCATCCTGCGCGGCCAGCCGACCGCGTTCGGCGAAGACCCGAACTTCTATGGCGCGGCCGAGCACAAGCAGGCCGAGGCGTTCAAGCGCGGCGCCCTGGGCGTGCTGACCCTGGTCGAGGGCGAGGGCGCCGAGGGACGCTGGCGCCGGGCCGCGTTCGGCGCAGGCCGTGCGCGCATGACCATCGCCGGAGCCCAGACCGTGGGCTTCAACGGCTCGCTGAACGGCACGGCGGCGCAGGCCATGGCCGCATCGCACGGTGGTCAACTGGCGGCCTTCGTCGAGAAGGCCAGGCTGGGCGGCGTCTTCAAGGCCATGGACACCGGCGTCAAGTTGAGCCTGGATATCGCCGAGAACCGCGAGGTCATCCATTCGTCCAACCTGCTGGCAAAGCTGCCGGGCACGACGCGTGCCGACGAGTACGTCGTTTATTCGGCGCACTGGGACCACGTCGGCGTCAATGACAAGCCGAACGACGCCGGCGACGCCATCAACAACGGCGCCTGGGACAATGCGTCAGGCACGGCGGGCGTACTGGAAGTGGCGCGCGCGCTGAAGGCGGGACCGGCCCCGGCGCGATCCATCGTCTTCCTGCACGTCACGGCGGAGGAGCAGGGCCTGCTGGGTTCGCAATGGTACGCGGAAAACCCGATCTACCCGCTGGCGACCACGGCGGCGAACATCAACATCGACATGCTGCCGTTTACCCCGGCCACGACGACGGTCGCCCTGTTCGGCATCGGCAAGTCGTCGCTGGAAGACGATCTGGCGGCACTCGCGGCCAGGCAGGGCGGACGCACCATCGTTGGCGACGGCGAGCCGGAGCAGGGCTTCTATTACCGCTCGGACCACTTCAACTTCGCCATGGGCGGGGTGCCGGCCATCATGCCGTGGACCAGCGTGGACTTCGTCGACGGTGGAGCCGCAGTGGGCAAGCCCTTCTATCTGAAGCAGATGGAGGACCTGTATCACAAGCCCACCGACGAATGGCGCGCGGACATCGACTACACCGCCGCCGTCCAGAACCTGCAACTGCTGGTTCAACTGGGTCAGCAGGTCGCCAACAGCGATGAGTGGCCGCAGTGGAAGCCGGACGCCGAATTCCGCGCCCTGCGCGAACAAACGGCCGATCAGCGCCAATAGGGCGTCGATCTGAGTGACTGCGACGGGGCCCGGCTGCAACCGGGCCCCGTTTGTTTGCGTTGCGGGCGGATGAGATACGCCGCCCTGCTGCTGATGGCCGGGCTTGCCGCCTGTGGGCGCGAGCCGGTCAACCCGCCCACCGAACCCGCTGCGCCCGTGGCCGAGACGCCGGGCGAACCCCTGCCGCCGCAGCCGGGGCTGACGCCGACCGTGCCGGGCACGGGTCCGGCCAGTTTCGTCGGGCGATGGGCGGCCGACGCCGCCTGGTGCGCCGCGCCGAAGGGGGCCGAGCGCCCCATCGAGATCACGCCGCAGCGTTTCGAAGGCTATGAGAACAGCTGCGCCATCGACGCCATCAATCAGACGGCCGGCGCCTATGACGCGACTCTGACATGTCAGTCGGAGGGCGGGACCCGGCGCGAACGGGTGCGCATGGCCGCGTCGGGCCAGAACATGACCCTGACCTGGCTGAATCGGCAGGGGGCGCAGGTCAGCCTGACCAAATGCACCACCCTGGCCGAAACGCCGGAGCTGACGGCGACCCCCTGATCCCTTCTCCCCTCGGGGGAGAAGGTGGGCGGCGGAGCCGCTCGGATGAGGGGGCGCTGTCAGCGGGCAGGCGGGTGATGTCGAGGGCCGGTCCGGCCACCCCCTCATCCGTCTTGCTTCGCAAGCCACCTTCTCCCCCGAGGGGAGAAGGGGTGATCAGTTGTTGAACAGGAAGTGCATCACGTCGCCGTCCTTGACGACGTAGGCCTTGCCCTCGGCCTTCATCTTGCCGGCGTCCTTGGCCCCGTTTTCGCCCTTGAGCGCGACATAGTCGTCGTAGGCGATGGTTTCGGCGCGGATGAAGCCTTTTTCGAAATCGGTGTGGATCACGCCCGCCGCTTGCGGTGCGGTGGCGCCGACGGGGATGGTCCAGGCGCGCGCCTCCTTGGGGCCGACGGTGAAATAGGTCTGCAGGCCCAGCAGATTGTAGGCCTCGCGGATCAGGCGGTTCAGGCCGGGCTCCGAAAGGCCCAGGGTTTCCAGGAACTCGGCCTGTTCCTCGTCATCCAGCACGGCGATTTCGGATTCGATCTGGGCCGAGATGACGACCGAGTTGGCGTGGTCGGCGGCGGCGCGTTCGGCGACGCGGGCCGACAACTCATTGCCCTTGTCGGCCGAGGCCTCCTCGACGTTCGAGACATAGAGGGCGGGCAGGGCGGTCAGCAGTTGCAGCATGTCCCAGGCCTTCTGGTCCTCCCTGGACACCTCGGCCAGACGCGCGGGCTTGCCGGCGTTCAACTGGATCAGCGCCAGGTCGATCAGCTTCAGCGTCAGCTGGCTTTCCTTGTCGCCGCCCTTGGCGCGCTTTTCGACACCGACCCGGCGACGCTCCAGGCTCTCCAGATCGGCCAGCATCAGTTCGGTCTCGATGATCTCGAGGTCGGCCAGCGGGTCGATGCGGTTCTCGACGTGGGTGATGTCGTCGTCGACGAAGCAGCGGGCGACGAAGGCGATGGCGTCGCAGTCGCGGATGTTGGCCAGGAACTGGTTGCCCAGGCCCTCGCCCTTGGACGCGCCGCGCACCAGGCCGGCGATGTCCACGAAGGTGATGCGCGACGGGATGATCTCCTTCGAGCCGGCAATGGCGGCCAGAACGTTCAGACGCGGCTCGGGCACGGCCACGTCGCCGGTGTTCGGCTCGATGGTGCAGAAGGGATAGTTCGCCGCCTGGGCCGCCGCCGTCTTGGTCAGGGCGTTGAACAGGGTGGACTTGCCGACGTTCGGCAGGCCGACGATCGCGACTTTCAGGGCCATGGGCTTTTCGGGATTCCTATTGAGCGCGAGCCTTTAGCCGGTTCGGGGCGGTTTGTCAGGAGCGCGCGCGAGATGCCCCTCCCCACAGGGCGGAGGGGCACGTTTACATCGCGGGTTGACGGATCGGCGCATGCACGCCCAGCGGCGCCGCCTTCTCGAAGGTCAGTGTCAGCGATGCGACCCCGCCGTCGGCCAGAGGCTCTTTCAGGTCCATCAGCATCAGGTGGGTCGAGCCGGGTTTCAGCGCGACCGCCTGACCGGCGGGCAGGGGCAGGCCGTCCGGCAGTTCGGCCATGCTCATCATGCCGTCCGCCATCGTCATCTCGTGGATCTGGACGCTGCCGGCCAGTGCACTGGAGACCGACACCAGCCGGTCGTCCCCGCCGTCGGCCGTCAGGGTCAGATAGCAGGCGCCGACCTTTGCCCCGTTCGGGGTCGGGCGGCACCACGGATCATCGATGCGGATGCCGGTGACGACGCCGTTGACGCTGGTGCGCGAGCTGGCCGTCACCTTGCCATCGCCGCTGTCGCAGGCGGCGAGCAGCGCGAGGGCCGAAAGGGAAAGAGCGATCTTCTTCATGGCGAGGACCTTCAGTTCGAGGCGGCGGGACGGCGCATCACGCGAAACGCGCGATCCGCCAGAATGGCGACCAGCAGGCTGCCGCCCGTCAGGGGAAACAGGATGGCGAGGGGCAGGACGATGCCCAGGACGGCGAAGCGGACGCGGGCGCCGGGCAGGGCCGAGGGCGCCCCCAGGCCGCGCAACAGGCCGGGTGGGCGGCGCTTCCACCACATCATCAGGCCGCTGATCGCCAGAACCCACACGCCGATGCAGCCCAGCAGCATGACGATGCGGTTGATCTGGCCGTACTGCATGCCCTGGTGGACGGCGATGCCCCATTCGAAGGCCTTGGCCCCCACGCCGAACTGATCCCAGCGGATATCGGCCTTCACGTCGCCGGTCTGGCCATCAATATACAGGCTGCGCGCGTCCTGGGCGCGACGGGTCTGGGCCGCCAGGGTCCAGGCCAGATCGTTGGTATGGGGGATGTTGACGACGTAGGGGCGGGGCAGGTCATGGGCCTGGGCGACGCCCATCACGCGAGCAAGGCTGGGGTCGGTCACGGGGCTGGCGCGGGTCACAGCGTGCTCCATGGTCCAGCCCACGCCAGCGGGCGTGTCGTGCGGTTTGGCGTGACTCCACGGGCTGGCGGCGGGCGGGGCGGCGGGGCGGCCAATGCCGCTGTCGCGGACCACGGCCATGAAGCGATCGCCCCAGACGGCGGCCCAGGGCATGCCGGTCAGCGCCAGGAACAGGATCACCCCACCGACATATAAGCCCGTCAGCGCATGCAGGTCGCGCCAGAACGGCCTGCGTCGGGCGTCCGCCGTGACCGGCGCAAACACGGCGCCCGCTCGTCTGCGTGGCCACCACAGATACAGGCCCGTCGCGAACAAGATGATCGCCCAGCCGGCGACGATCTCGACGATCAGATTCATCGCCGGGCCGAACAGCGACAGGGAATGGATCTGCTTGATCGTCTCCATCACCCCGCCATAGGCGGTGACGCCGGTGACCCGCGCGGTGTGCGGATCGACGAAGACGGTTTTCTGAGATCCGTCGGCGCGGTCGATGCGGAAACGCACCGCCTCGTCGGTCGAGGCCGGGATCAGGACGTTGGCGGCGGTCCCGCCGCCCGCGCGTTCGGCGGCCGAGAGCCAGGCGTCGGGCGCGGCGGTCGCTGGCGAAGTCTGGACCTGGATCATGGGCCGATAGACCGCGCGGTCTATCTCGTCCTTGAACAGATACAGGCCGCCGGTCAGGGCCAACAGCATCAGGAAGGGCATGACCAGCACGCCCGCATAGAAATGCCATCGCCATACGGCGCGGTAGGCGCCGGACAGGGGGGCTTGGGTCTCGATCTGGCGCATGCCGATCTCCAGAACGGCGGAGGCGACGCGAGGCCGCCTCCGCCTGAGGGGGTCAGTAGGCCATCCGCAGGCCGACGAACAGCGAGCGACCCTCGCCAGGATTGAACACGGCGGTCGAGGCCGTGCGCGCGTCGGTGACGGCCGAAAACTCGTTCACGTGCCGCTCGTCCGTCAGGTTTCGGGCGTCGGCGAAGACGGTCAGGCCGTCCGCGACCTGCCAACTGGCGTTCAGGCCCAGCAGGGCATAGCCCGGCGCCTTCATCGTGTTGGCGTAGTCGACCCAGACATCGCTGATGCGCCATTCGACCGAGGGTGTCAGGGACAGGCCCGACGGGTGACGCCAGCTCAGTTCTGCGCGGTACGCATGCTCGGGCGCGACCGGCAGGCGGTTGTCGCCCCAGCGCGGGTCGCCGACGAAATTGAAGTCGTTCCAGGCATAGGTCTGGCGCAGCAGCAGCGTGCCTTGGGCCAGTTCGGTCGGCAGGCGCCAGTCCAGCCCCGCCTCGATCCCCTGATGCACCGTTTCGTCGGCGTTGAAGGTGGCGGCGGGAATGTCGGGCCCGGTGATGAAGTTCAGGATCTCGCCGTCGATCCGGCTGCGATAGGCGGTCACGTCCCAGGCGAAGGGGCCCCGGCGCCCACGCGTGCCGATCTCGGCCGTCCATGCATCCTGAACCCTCACCGGGGTGAAGCCGACCGCCGGCGCCTGCACCAGCGCGCCATAGGTCGGCGGTTCGACCGAGCGGGTGACGTTGGCGAACACCTGGGCGCCGCCATCCGCCGCCCACAACAGGCCCAGCCGGGGCGAGAACCACTCATAGTCAATGGCGTCGTCGTTGGCCGGGTTCAGCCGGTCGGCATAGTCGCGCGTGGCCCGGCCGAACGAGCCGCCCGCGACCAGCGCCAGCCGATCGGTGACGAACAGCCGCCCTTCGGCGAAGATGTCCAGACCGGTCGCCTTTTGCAGGTTGTCGGCCATCAGGGCGCCCGCCCGGCCGCCCAGGTTCAGGTAGCGCTGGCTGTCGATCTGGCCGTCACGATAGTTGAGGCCATAGAACAGGTCGGCGCGCAGGCCGGCGACCTGACCGGTCCAGTCGAAGCGGCCGAACAGGCCGGCGGTCTGGCTGTCGGTGTGCAGCACCTGGAAGATCGGGTGCCACAGTTCCTTTTCCCAGCCCCAGACGGCGCCCTCGAACACGGTGGAGTCGTGCAGGCGCCAGCGGGTTTGCAGCGTCAGTCGCTTCAGTGTCAGGTCCCGGGCCTGGTCGCCGGTGATCGCGCCGGGATTGGCCCTTTCCGGATGGGCCAGGGCGTCGGTCAGCGATAGCGAGCCGGGGATATCCTGTTTGATGTCGGCGGCCTGATAGATCAGCCGCACCTCGCGGTTCTGACCGAATGACCGGCCGCCGTTCAGGGTGATGCGCGACTGGCCCTGTTCGCTGTGGTCGCGATAGCCGTCCGACTGCATCGCCGACACGGCGGCGAACACGTCCCAGTCGCCATGCTCGCGCGCCAACTGGACACCGCCCCGGAGGCTGCCGAATGACCCGCCTTCCAGTTGCAGCACCGTTTCGTCGGCGGCGGTGCGGCCGGTCGGCGTGACCTGGTTGATCGCCCCGCCCAGCTGCGCCCCGCCGAAGCGCAGGGTGTTGGCGCCCTTGTAGACCTCGATATAGCGGGCGCTCATCGGATCGACGCCCTGGAAGTCGGAAAACCCGTCGGCGTCGGCGAAGGGCACGCCGTCCTGGGCGAACAGCACGCCGCGCTGGTGAAAGCCCTGGGCCAGACCCGAGCCCCGAATCGACAGACGGCTTTCCTCGCCATAGCGCTTTTGCGCCAGCACGCCGGGCACGTTGCGCAGGGTGTCGGCGAACCCTTGGGCGAAGCGATTGGCGTAGCTTTCGGCCGAGACCACGGCCACGGCGCCGGGCGTGCGGCTGAGGCGGTCGCGGGCGTCGGCGACGACGGTCGGATCCTCGGCGTCGCGGCGCGCGGTGACGATGACGCTGTCCAGGATGGTGGGGTCCTGCGCCGGGTTCTCGGCGGCGTGGGCGGGAAGGCCTGCGAATGCAGCCAGCAGCAGCGCACACGGCGCCGCGGTGGTCTTGAGAGACATGGTTTGTCCTGAAAATCAGATAGGCATGGGCGCGCGGGCGTCGGCTCGCGCGCGGCTCAAAGGTCTGAAATCAGGCGTGGGGCGGGGCGGTGGATGGCGGGCGCGGCGGCGCGCGGTGACGATGACG